>JBBDWX010000275.1:0-12848 GCA_040902665.1 Dongiaceae bacterium | reverse complement strand
ACCTGCTCGATCTGGGTGCCGCTCGATCCGGTCGATCGCGCGACCTCGCCCGAATTCGTCGCCGGTTCGCACGATTGGGGTCGGTTTTTCCGGCCGGAGCGATTCAACAAGACGCCGTTAAACGAGGCCGACGGCCTGCCGGCGGTGCCCGATATCGAGGCCGATCGCGCGCGTTACGATATTCTCGGCTGGGACATGGAACCGGGCGATGCGGTCGCCTTCACCTTCCGCACTTTGCACGGTGCACCGGCCAACAGGCGCCGCGACCGCGCCCGCCGCGCCTTTTCCAGCCGGTGGGTCGGCGACGATGCGACCTTCGCGCGGCGGCCGGGCACGACCTCGCCGCCGTTCCGGCACGTCACGCTCGCGCACGGCGTGCCGCTCGACGGCCCCGATTTTCCGCTGGTGATCGGCTGACTATCCGGCGCGATTGAGCCCCTGCTTTTCGAGGAACCGCTGCAGGTCGACGACGGCGCGGCCATGCCGTCCCTGCATCAATAATTTGCCGCCGCTTTTGACTTCGGCGGCGAAGGTCAGGAGGCGGCCCTCGACGGCGATCACTTCGGCGCGGGTCGTGACTTCGGCGCCCGGTGCGATGGCAGCCAGATGATCGACCTCGACCCGGGTGCCGACCGAGGCCTCGCCCGGCTCCAGACAATCGGCGATCGCGCGCGCCGCCGCTTCCTCGATGAACAGGATCAAGGTCGTGGTCGCGACGACGGCAACGCCCTCGTTGCCGAGCGCGGCGGCCGTATGATCCGCGCTGGTGCGGATCGTGACGCTGGCCGCGCGCCCGATGGCAACCGGTTTCATGCGATGTCGTCCTTCCGGTTGACCTCGGCCCAGGCGAGTTCGGCGATCGGTGCAACCTTGGCGCCCATCGCTTTTGCATCGGGCCCGACCGCATTGCCGTGCAAAGCACGATACCAGACGCCCTGCAGGATCGCGGCGAAGCGGAACATGTTATAGGCCATGTAGAAGCGCCAATGCGGCACGTCGCCAAGCCCGCGATGATGCACATAGGCGGCGACATACTCCGGCTCGCCGGGAATACCGAGCGCCGCTAGATCCAGGCCGGCAATGCCGCGGAAGAGTTCGGGCGTGAACCGCCATGCCATGCAGTGATAGGCAAGATCGGCGATCGGATCGCCGAGCGTCGAGAGTTCCCAGTCGAGCACCGCGGCAATGCGCGGGGCATCCGGATCGACGATCAGATTGTCGAGCCGGTAATCGCCATGAATGATCGACGTGGCACCTTCGGGCGGCAGGTTCGCGGGCAGCCAGTCGATCAGCCGGTCCATCTCGGCGATCTTCTGCGTCGCGCTGGCGCGATACTGCTTCGACCAGCGTGCGACCTGGCGGGTAATGTAGTTGCCGGGCCGGCCGAAATCGTCGAGCCCGACCGCGGCGGGATCGATCGCATGGAGTGCTGCGAGGGTCGCGTTCATCGAGCGGAACAGCGCGCGCCGGTCGGCCGGAGTCAGCGCCGGGTCGGCCGGCTGCACGAATTTTCGCCCCGCCACGAAATCCATCACGAAGAACATGCTGCCGATCACGCTCTCGTCGGTGCAGAGCCCGTGCATCGCCGGCACCGGTACCGCACTGCCGGCCAAAGCCGCCATGACACGGAATTCGCGATCGACGGCATGCGCTGAGGGCAGCAATTCGCCCGGCGGTTTGCGCCGCAGCACATAGTCGCGTCCCGGCGTCGCGAGGCAATAGGTCGGGTTCGACTGGCCGCCGGCGATCGGCGCAATCGTCACCGGTCCCGCATAGCCCGGCACATTCGCCTCGAGCCACGCCTCGAGACGCGCCGGATCGATCGCGAGCGGGTCGCTGGCGGCGGCTTGGGTCATGGCTGGAACGTCGTCATGCGGGCTGTATCGGCGAGGTTTTCCCGGATCGTGCGCGCGCGCATACTAGAGCAAATCCCGGCGCCGGGAAGCGCGCCGTCAGCGAGGGGCCGTTCATGGATTTCCGATTGTCGCCCGAAATCGAGGCGCTGCGCGCACGCATCGCCGAATTTATCGAACGCGAGGTGCTGCCGATCGAGGTCGATCGCGCCAACTGGGACGCGCACGAATATATCCGCGAGGATGTGCTGGCCGGTGTGCGCGCGAAGGCACGCGCACAGGGTCTCTGGGCGCTCCACATGCCGAAGGATCGCGGCGGGCAGGGGCTCGATACGGTCGGCATGGCGGCCTGCTACGAGACGGCGGCGCGGTCGATCTTCGGCCCGGCCGCGCTCAATATCGCCGCACCCGACGACGGCAACATGTTCATCCTGAACCGGATCGGCACCGAGGCGCAGAAGGAGCGCTGGCTGCAGCCGATTATCGACGGGAAACTGCGTTCGTCCTTCGCGATGACCGAGCCGCAGCCCGGTGCCGGCTCCGATCCCGCCGGCATGATGCTCACCCGTGCCGAGAAGAAGGGCGATCGATGGATCGTGACGGGCCGCAAATGGTTCATCACCGGCGCGGAAGGCGCACAGCATTTCATCCTGATCGCGCGCACGTCCGACGATCCGCGTAAGGGGCTGACTGCATTTCTGTTCGACGCCGACCAGCCGGGCTGGAAGATCGAGCGGCGCATTCCAATCATGGGGCCGGAAGAACATGGCGGCCATTGCGAGCTGGTCTTCGACGGGCTCGAAATCCCCGACGAGAACCGGCTGCTCGGCGTCGGCGACGGGCTCAAGGTAACGCAGATCCGGCTCGGCACGGCGCGGCTCACCCATTGCATGCGGTGGCTCGGCTTCGCCAAACGCGCACTCGAGATCGCCGGCGCCTATGTCGCCGAGCGCCGCTCGTTCGGCACGACATTGGCCGAGCGGGAAGGCGTGCAATGGATGCTCGGCGAAGCGGCAATGAGGATTCATACCGGCCGCCTGCTGACGATGCATGCCGCCTGGCGGCTCGATCAGGGCCATCGTGCGCGTAAGGAGGTGTCGATGGCCAAGGTCGCGGTTGCCGACACGCTCCATCTTGCGGTCGATACCGCGATTCAACTCTGCGGCGCGCGCGGCTATTCGAAGGACACGATCCTGGAATGGCTCTATCGCTATGCCCGCAGCGCGCGGCTGGTCGACGGCGCCTCCGAGGTGCACAAGATGGTGCTCTCGCGCACGCTCATGGACGAGGGCGACGAGTTCTGGCGCTGGGGTTAGTCGGCGGGGATCCGGCCTGGAATCCAACCGGGATCAGCCCGGCGCGATCGTCAATGTTGCCGGCGCCTGCCCTGTCGCATGGCGTTGCCACATCGCGCGATAGGCGCGTTCGAGATCGCGCACGAAGCGATGCGTCTGAAACAAGGGCTGCGTGATCCGGTTCTGCGCGAGCCGCGCGCGCAGCGCCGCAAGCCGCGCCGGATCCTGCGCCAGCGCGATGGCGGTCGCGCTATAGGCATCGAGATCGGGCAGGATGCAGTCCTTCATATCGAGCGCGCTCAGCAGGCTCGCCGTCACGCGGCTCGCGAAATGCCCGCCCCGCACGCTCAGAACCGGCACGCCGGCCCAGAGCGTATCGGCTGTCGTCGAATGGCCGTTATAGACCATCGTATCGAGCCCGAGATCGGCAAGGCCGAGCCGCTTGAGATGGAGGTCCTTGGCCGGCCGGTCGGCGAACACCAGCCGTGCCGGATCGATTCCCGCTGCACCGGCAGCGCGATGCAAGTTCACGCGAATCGGTTCGCTGAGCCCCGGCAGCCACAGGACCGAACCCGGCACGGCGCGCAGAATCTTCGCCCAGGCGCCGAACACGGCCGGTTCGATCTTGTAGCCGTTGTTGAACGAACAAAACACCACGCCATCGGCGGGCAGTCCGTACCGCGCGCAATCGACCTGCTCGACCGCGATCGCCTGACGGTCGTCGGTCATCATGTAGCAATGCGGTAGTTGGCAGAGCCGTTCGGCAAAATGCGGTTGATCGGCGGTGGGTGCCACGATCGGATCGACGATCGCGTAGTCGATGAAATCGCCGCCGGTCGTGCCGGCATAGCCAAGCCAGGTTGCCTGCACCGGTGCAGGCCGCAGCGCGAGGATCTCGAGGCGGTTGCCCGCGGTCCAGCCATTGAGGTCGATCAGAATGTCGATTCGGTCGTCGTGAATCCGGCGTGCGCTGGCCACCAGCTCCTGGCCGTGCAGGTCGACGAATTGATCCGACTCCGCAACGATTTGACGACGGATTTCGCTTTCGTCGTTGCGCCCGGTGCTGTAGCAGACGATTTCGAAGCCGGTACGGTCGTGCAGGCCGAAGAGACGCCGCGTCAACTGGCCGACCGCATGTTCTCGCAGATCGGACGAGAGATAGCCGATGCGGAGCCGGCGCGCCGGATCGTCGCGCCGTGCATGTTCGAACGGCGTTGCCTGTGCCACCATCAGGCGGGCAAGTTCGTCGGCGGCTGCGCGCGCAATGCACAGGTTCATGGCGGGATCCATGTTACCGATCAGATGGCCAAATGTGGTTTCCGGCGGCTTGTTGCCGGCTGCCAGCGCGTTGCGATTCTCCCGGTCGACTATGCGTCGCCATTTCTCGGCTTCGGTCCAGTCGCAGACCAGTCGAAGTTCGTGCAGATACTGTGCCGCCGCTTCGGGATAGTCCGGCTTGAGTTCCAGCGCGCGCCTGAGTAGCGGCAAGGCCTGCTCGGTTTCGGACTGGAGTGCGAAGCAGACCGCGAGTCCGGTCAACGCTTCGGGATAATCGGCCCGCAACTCGATGGCCCGGCGGAACGAGGCCGTTGCCTCATCGAGATGGCCTTTGCGGCGTAGCGCGAAGCCGAGATTGCAATGTGCTTTCGACAGTTCGGGTTCGAGGCGCGCGGCTTCGCGCAGCGCCGGGATCGCCTCATCCAGCCGGTTGAGACGGATCAGCACCGCGGCAAGATTCGAATGGGCCGTGGCAAAGTCCGGTTTTGCAGCGAGCGCCGCACGGTAGTGCGATGCCGCTTCCGCGGCATTGCCCGCATCCATCAGGATGCCGCCGAGATTATTGTGCGCGCTCGGCGAGTGCGGATCGGCTGCCAGCGCCGCACGGTAGGCCGTCGCGGCGCGCTCGATGTTGCCGCGCCCCTTTTCGATAAGTCCGAGATTGACCTGCATCTCGGCGTTGCCGGGTGCGAGTGCGCAGGCGCGTGACATTGCCGCGGCTGCGGCATCGGCATGGCCGAGCGTCCCTTCGACCACGCCCAGAAGGTGATAACAGGTTGCATCCGCCTTGCCGCCGGCGACGATTGCGCGGCACAGGCTCGCCGCCTTGTTCATATCGCCGGCCCGATAGCGTTCGATCGCCTGTTCGAGAGTTGCGCCGGCCGGCTTGCCGCCGGCATTGGAGCGCGATGCGGCGGACTTTCCTGCGGCGGCCTTGCCCGCGCGGCGCTGCCTGCGGTTCATGCTGTCGCTCCGACGTCGAACGAGGCCGGCGGACGCCCGGCACAATAATTATGCCACATAAGGCGAAAACCGCGTTCGAGGTGGCGGGTGAACCGGCTTGCATCGAACAACGGCATCGTCGCGCGATTGGCGGCCAGGGTCGCCCTGACGGCCATGAGTTTCGCGGGATCGCGCGCGAGTTCGAGCGCGGTCTTGCTGTACCCGGCAAGGTCAGGTGCGACCAGATCGGAAAGTCCGATCGATGCGAGCAGGCTGGCCGAAACCCGCGCCTGAAACGTCTGGCCGCGCAGTGCGACGACCGGGACACCCGCCCATAACATATCGATCGTCGTGGTATGACCATTATAGAGACGTGTATCGAGCGCGAGGTCGGCAAGCGCTGCGCGCGCGAGATGCACGTCCTTCGTCGGCTTGCCGGCAATCGCCAGCCGCGCCGGATCGATGCCTTCTGCGGCGGCAGCGGCACGCAGGTTGCTGGCCGCCGCTTCGCTATAGGCATGCAGCCACAGCACCGATCGCGGTGTCTCGCGCAGCAGATCCATCCACAACGCAAACATGACCGGTTCGATCTTGTGCATGTTGTTGAACGAACAATACACAAATGCGTCGTCGGGCAGGTTCTGGCTGGCTCGTGTCGGTGAGGTCGCGGCGATCGCCTGCCGGTCGTCGGTCGGAAGATAGCTGTCCGGAAGCCGGCAGACGGCCTCGGAGAAAAACCGTTCGTCGCCGGCCGGCACAACGGTCGCATCGGCGATGATGTAATCGACAAACGCGGCGCCGGTCGTGCCGGGATAGCCGAGCCACGATGCCTGAACCGGCGCGGGCCGCAGGGCCGCGGTTTCGAGCCGCGAGCCGGACGTGTGGCCAGTCAGGTCGACCAGGATGTCGATCGCATCGGCGCGAACCTGCTCGGCCGCCGCGCGGTGCGACAGCGTTCGGATATCGCAGAATCGATCGACATGCCGAACGACCGCACGTCGCAGCACACTGCCATCGTCGGGCCCGCTCGAGTAAGCCGTGACATGCAGCCGGGTACGATCGAGCCGTTCCAGCACCGCATGGCCGAGCTGGGCCACAGCATGGTTTCGGAAATCGTGCGAAAGAAACCCGATCCGGAGAATCCGCTCGGGGTTGCGATCGGGGTTGGGCGGGATGAGCGGCGTCCCCGCTTTGGCGGCGATGCCGGCACTCACATTGCGCGCGAGGGCAAGAATCCGGGCAGGGTCGTCCTCGTAGGCAAGCTGGGCAAAGGGTAGCTCGTCGGACGACCGGCCGGCGGCGATGGCGCCGTCGCTCTTCGCGATAAGCCGCGCCCGCAGGTGGGCAGCCTCATCCCAAGCGCAGGTTCGTTCGAGCTGATGCGACAGGCGGGCGAGCACCGGGCCATTTTCGGGATCGATCGCCAGTGCGCGTCGATAGCAATCGAGAGCGGACTCGATCTGGTTTGCGCTGCGCAGGGCAGAGCCGAGATCGGCCAGGATGGCAACGGATCGCGGTTCGCGCTCGGCAGCGGTCCGCAGATGCGCGATCGCGCCAGCCGGATCGTCGCGCGCGAGTGCAATCTGACCGAGCCCGTGCCAGGCATCGCCGCGTTCGGGCCGCAAAGCGATTGCGTGGCGAAATCGGGTCTCCGCGTCGTCGAGACGGCCGAGCTGGCGCAGCGCCCGGCCGAAATTGGCCAGCATGCCGGGATCGTCCGGATTGAGGCTGGCGGCGATCTCGAAACGCTGCACCGCTTCCTCGAGCCGCGTGGCGCCGGCTAAAACGGCACCCAGATTCTGCTGCGCCTGCGCATCGCCCGCATCGATCGCGACAAGCCGGCGCAGCAGGCGTTCGGCGGTATTTCTGTCGCCGAGTGCCAGCGCAACGACCGCACGCAGATGGAGCAGTCGCACATCGTCCGGCTGCGTTGCCAGCGCACGATCGCAGAGTGCGGCGGCCTCGCGATGCCGGCCGGCACGGAGCAGGGCTTCGGCTTCGATCTGTTGCGAGCGATCCGTTGCAGCCGGGGTCGTCATTCGCTCGCCTCTATCGTAATTGGCGCCGGCGGCTGACCGCTCTCGTGGCGCGCCATCATCGCCTCGAATCCTCTCTCGAGATGGTGGACATAAAGTTTCGTATTGAACAACGGTGCTGTGCGCCGGTTGTCGGCGAGGCGCTGCTTCAACGCGCTCAGGCGCTTCGGATCGCGGGCGAGCTTGGTGGCGGTATCGAGATAGCTGCGGGTCGAATAGGCCACGAGCTCGGGCAGACCCGCGGCCTGCAGCAAGCTGGCGGCGACCCTTCCGGCGAAGTGACCGCCGAGCTTCGTCACGACCGGCACACCGGCCCAGAGCAGATCCGATGTGGTCGCGTGGCCGTTGTAGACGAAAGTGTCGAGTCCGATATCCGCAAGCTCGAGACAGCGCAGATACGTCGGCTTGTCGTGTGCTGTCGCTGCCGCGTAGACGACCCGGTTCGGATCGAGGCCGCGGCGACGCAGTTCGTGGCCGATATTGTTGCGCACGAATTCCGGGCAGCGACGCAGCCAGAGATGGGAATCCGGCACGGCCCGAAGGATCTCGATCCAGATCTCGAACACCTGCGGGTCGATCTTGAATGGCAACTGCCACGAAACGAAAAGCGGCCCCTCGCTCGGCAAGCCGAGCAGGCTCCGCGTCAGCGCAACGGGCGCGATCGGCTGGCGATCGTCGAGCGGCTGGCTGGTATGCGGCAGCCAGCAGGGCCGCTCGGAGAAATGCCTGACATGCTCGGGTGGCAGGGCAATCGGGTCGGCGACGATATAATCGACAAAATCCGAGCCACTGGTGCCGGGGAATCCCAGCATCCAGACCTGAATCGGCGCCGGTCGTTGCGCCACGATCGTGCTGCGCGACCCCCGCGTGTAGCCGTTCAGATCCACCAGGATGTCGATGGCGTCGTCGCGGATAAGGCGGGCGATATCGGCATCGGACAGGACGGCGACGTCGCGAAACGGCTGGGCGGCACGCTCGATTTCCCTCCGTTCCGCGCTGCCGTCGTCGGGGCCGATCGAGTAGGCGGCGATCTCGAATCGTTCGCAATCGTGCTGTGCAAGAATAGGTGCGGCAAGCTGCCCGACCGGGTGATAGCGGAAGTCGTAGGAAAGATAACCCACACGAATGCGACCGTTGCGCGGCCGCTTCGGGCAGGGCGGCAGCGCAGGCTCGATGGAAGCGGCACGGCTTTTTACGAGGTCGGCGTAGCGGTGGGCGGCCCGCCGGTTCTCTGCCGGGTCTTCATGCGCGATCAGGTTCGCGAACGGGCGATCGACGGCGACTGAGGCCTTGCCCTCGAGTTGGGGCGTGATGGCTCTTTGATGCGCGCGAAACCGTTCGAGTTCGTCCCACAACATGGCATCCTGAAGCGACCGCGCGAGGGCGCCCACGGCCGTGGCGTCTTTCGGGTCGATGGCAATTGCGCGGCGAAAACAATTAATCGCATCGTGAATCTGATCGCAGCGTTCGAAGGCAAATCCCAGTTCGACGAAGGCCTCGCCGTAACCTTCGCGCCGCTCGATGCCGCGCCGGAAGGCGACGATCGCCAGCGCGAACTCGTCGATGGCCATGAGTGCGCGGCCGAGCGCAAGAAAACTGTCCGGCGTATCGCCGCTCGTTGTAAGCAAGCCGTCGGCCATGCGTGCATCGTGGTTCGTCAGTATCCCGTCGATGGTTTTGCGACGCTCCCGAAGCGAAAGCAGATTGCCTTGGGATTCCTTGGAACCCGGATCGACGAGCAGCGCCTGTTCCTCGCTCGCAATCGCAGAAATCGTGTCGCCCAGCGCCGCCAGGATCAATGCCTGGGCGTGATGGAACGAGGCCATGCCCGGAAAGGTCTTGATCGCATAGGCCGAAAACTTGCGGGCTTCGCGCAGATCGCCACGGCCGAAACAGCGGCTGATGTTGTCGAACACGATCTCGGCAATGGATTTTGCCGGCGCGGCGGGCAGGGCTTCGTTCATCGCGGGCGAGAATATAGCGGCCGGGTCAGATCGGCCACGCGGCAAGGCGCCGGCCGGAAGCGGACGCTTCCAGGGCGGCACGAAAGAATGCCTCGTACTCGCCGATGATGGCGGGTTGGCCGAACAGCGGCGCGGCCCGCTCGGCGATCAGGCGGTTCTCGTCGGCGCGGCGCGCCCTTTCCATCCGGCCCCATTCGAGCGCGAGCCTCACATACTCGGCTATGTCGGCCGCCACGAGACGGTCCTCGCCGACATGGCGCAGGAACCCCTGGGCGATCCGACTGCGCAGATATGGGCCAGGCAGGGTCACGACTGGCCGGCCGGCGGCCAGCGCTTCGAGTGTGGTGTTGCCGCCGCCGAACACCGGCGGATCGAGGACGACATCGCCGATCGCGGTCAGCGCGAGGAAATCCTCGTTCGATTGCGGCGGCACGAAGCGAATGCGATCGACGACGTCCGGGATCGAGCGGCAGAACCGCTTGAGCAGAAGATTTTTCCAGCTCGTCCATTGCCCTTCGATCAGCACCAGCAGGCCGTTCGGATCGCCGCGCAGGATAGCGGCGATCGTCGGATCGAACGACGGATGGAACTTGAACAGGGTCTGGAGGCAGAGATAGAGCGTCTTGTCGGCCGGCAGGCCGAAGCGCGCTCGCTTCATCCGGACGGGGTCGAAATCGGGTCGGCGATAGCAGACCGGCAGGGCGCGCAGCCGGACCAGCCGCTCCGAATAATGCGTATCCGCCTCGGCGGTCTCCCACCGATCCCACGAGATGAAATAGTCGACAGTCGGAATCCCCGTCGTTACCGGATGACCCCAGGCGACGCATTGCACAGGCGCGAGACGCGCGAAGGCCAGTGAAAAAGTGGCCATATCCATGCCAATATCGGGATAGACCATGACATCGAGTTCGCAGTCCGCAATCTGTTGCTGTGCGGTGCGCAGGTCGGTCGCAATCGGCACGATCCGAGCGACGCTGCGGTCGATCTCCTGGGCGACGTCGTCCGCGACCAGACCCGGACGACGGAACAGGATCGTCTCGAAACGCGCGGGATCGAGGCCGCCGATCAGATCGCGGAACAGCCGGCCGATCGTGTGCGCGCGCAGATTGGCGGAGAGGAATCCAATGCGCAGCCGGCGACCTGCGGCGCTCCGCGCCGGGATGGCGCAATGTGCGGCGGTAAACGGCAAGGCAGGACAGACTTCAAGATAGAGATCGGCGATGCGCCGCTGCAGCGCGAGTTCGTTTTCGCCGTGATAGGCGAGAAAGAAGCAGGTGCTGCCGACATCGCCGGGGCTCTCGATCTTCAGGCCGCTGCCGATCAGTCCATCGAGATTGGCCTCGAAGCGGCGCCGGATATCGGGGATGACCTCGAGAGACGGCAGGATCGGCGGCAGCAATGTTGCGGCACGAATCCGCAAGGCCGCGTCGTCGCGGCGGACCAGCAGATCGGCGTAGAGGCGCTCGGCCTCGGCCATCGCTCCCGATTCCGCGCAGGCGCTGGCCAGCATCCGCCGCGCGCGATCGTGCCCCGGCTCGAGCCGGAGCACCTGCCGCAGCGCGGCCATGCCCTGTTCGCGTTCGCCCAGCGCGCGCAGGGCAAGCGCGCGGTTGAACTGCAGCCCGGCGCTCTCCGGATTGATTGCGATGGCACGGTTGTGCCATTCAAGCGCCTCGCGATGCGCGCCGGTTTCGAAAAGCGCGTTGGCAAGGTTGCCAGCCAGCGATGCGTCGCCCGGCATCCGGTCGACGGCCGCGCGCAGTTGGGCGATCGCACGTTCTGTCTCGCCGCTTCGGGCGAGGATCATGGTGGCAAGGCCGATCGCTGCGGCATCGTCTTGGCCGAGCGCGAGCAACGCGTCGACATCCTGGTGGGCGGTCGGCCAGTCGCCGGCCTCGGCACGGCGTCGTGCGCGCTCGAACAGGGATGTGAGTTTCTCGGGCATCGATACGGCGCCGTCAGATTGCAGAAATATCGAGCGTGCCTGATTTCCCACCTGCACAGGCGCGTTTCCAGATCTCGCGATAGGCGCGTTCGAGATTGCGCACAAACCGCTGGGTATCGAACAGCGGACAACTCGTCCGGTTGGCGGCAAGGCGTGCCTTGAGTGCCGAAAGCGCCGCCGGGTCGCGCGCCAGCATGCGTGCGATCGTCCGGTAGCCATCGGCATCGTGGGCGATCAGCTCGGAGAGTTTGATGGATTTCAGCAGGCTCGCCGAGACGCGCCCCTGAAACGCGCGGCCTGGCCAGGTGACGACCGGGATGCCGGCCCACAGCATGTCGATCGTGGTCGTGTGTCCGTTGTAAAGTCGGGTATCTAGCGCGAGGTCGGCAAGACGCGCGCGCGCGAGATGGGCGGGCTTGTCCGGCCGGCCGGCGAAGATCAGACGCGCGGGATCGATCGTGTGGGATTTTGCCGCGGCCCGAAGCTGGCGTGCGGCGGGCTCATTGTATGCATGGAGCCATAGCACCGATTCCGGAAAATCGTGCAGCAGACCCATCCACAGCGCGAAAATTTCCGGCTCTATCTTGTGCATGTTGTTGAAGGAACAGAAGACAAAGCCGTGCTCGGGCAGGTCTTCCGACGCGCGGGTCGGAACCGCATCGGCGATCGGCTGCAGATCGTCGGTCATCAGATAGGAATGCGGCAGCCGGCAGATCGCCTCGCTGAAGTGCCGCTCTTCACCGGGCGGTACGACTGTCGGATCGGCCAGCAAATAGTCGATGAAGGCAGCACCCGTCGTACCGGGATAGCCGAGCCATGAGATCTGGATCGGAGCCGGGCGGAGCGCTGCGATTTCGAGGCGCGCACCGGCCGTATGGCCGGCCATGTCGACCAGGATGTCGATCTGGTCGGCGCGAATCCGCTCTGCCGCCTGGCGATGCGTCAGCGCGCGGATATTATGGAAGCGATCGGCGTGATGGGCGATGTCCCGGCGCAGCGCACTCGAATCGTCCGGGCCGGTCGAATAGGCGCTGACATGGAAGGAAGCGCGGTCGTGCAGCGCAAAGAGCCGCCATGAGAGCTGAGCGACCGCATGGGTGCGAAAATCGTGTGAGAGATAGCCGATGCGCAGCAACCGTGCCGGATCGGCGGGTACCGGGGCGGGGGGCAGTTTTACGCCGGCGCGCGCCGCAATCGCCGTGCTGACATTGCGCGCCAGGGCGAGAATGCGCGCCGGATCCTCTTCGTACCCGAGCTGTGCGAACGGCAGTTCGTCGGAGCGTTTTCCGGCGGCAATGGCGGCATCGCTCTTGGCGATGAGGCGGGCGCGCAGCGGCGCCGCCTCGGCCCAAATGCAGGCGCGCTCGAGTTCGAGTACGATCCGCGCCAGCGCCGGCCCGTTCTCGGGATCGATCTCCAGCACTTGCCGATAGCAATCGATTGCCTCGACGACCTTGTCGAGCCGGCCGAGCAGCACGCCGAGCCGGTTCCGTGCATCCGTCGATTTCGGGTCGCGGGCGATTGCCGACCGATAG
>JBBDWX010000274.1:0-1870 GCA_040902665.1 Dongiaceae bacterium | reverse complement strand
GGCGCACCCGCCTATATCTGGCCGGGCGGCGGAATTACGATGATGGTCGATGTGACCCGCGTGCCGGCGAACGGTTTCGGCTATGTGCCGACGCCGGCATTGGTTGCACCGATCGAGTTCACGATGCGGCTCGAAGATTACGCCGCGCTCGGCGGCCATCTCGACCGCGTGCAGAAGATCGAAACGCTGGCGCGCACCCATGAGACATCGGGTGGCGAAATCGTTATGGCCGGACGCCGCGCGGTCGCACCGCATGACGACAATCCCTGGCCGGCGGGATCAGTGCGATGAGTCGCGCGCAGATCCGCATGCTGCCCGACGGACACCGCCTGCATCTCCAGGACGGACCGATCGACCTGATCGTCGAGGCGTTCGGCGCACGCGATAACGTTCGACGTGCATACGACGCCGCGGCGGTGCGCTTCACGAAAATTCTCGACGAACTCTGCGCCGAGCTGCCGTTGCTGCGTTCACCGGTCGATGCCGGGCGACGCAGGCCGGCCGGCACGATCGCCCGGCGCATGTACGACGCCGTCGTGCCGCTGGCTTGTTACGGGTTCATCACGCCAATGGCCGCGGTTGCCGGCGCGGTCGCGGAAGAAGCGCTGGCCGCGATGCGCCACGCGGCGCCGGGGCTCGAACGCGCCTACGTGAACAATGGCGGCGATATAGCCCTGCATCTCGCGCCCGGCACGTCATTCTCAATCGCGCTGATCGACCGGCCCGACCGGCCGTCTCTGTTCGGGACCGCGCGGATCGATGCCGACGAGCCCGTGCGTGGCATCGCGACCAGCGGCTGGCGCGGGCGCAGTTACTCGCTGGGCATCGCCGATGCGGTGACCGTCCTCGCAGCAAGCGCGGCGCAGGCCGATGCCGCCGCCACGGTTATCGCCAACGCGATCGACCTGCCCGATCGTCCGGGCATCGAGCGCATGCCGGCGAACGAGTTCCAGCCCGACAGCGATCTGGGATCACGGCCCGTGACGCGCGGCGTATCGGCGCTGACCGACCCAGAGATCGACCGGGCGCTGTCGGCCGGTCTCGCCTGCGCGCGTGACCTGCGGGATCGCGGACTGATCGCCGGCGTCGCGCTTCATCTTCAGGGTGAGACACGGAGCATCGGCCCTGCCGATACGCGGATCACGTCCCATTCGAACAGGAGGGAGCTGGTTCATGGCTGATGTCGTCGTCCGCAAGAAGATTGTGACGGTGGAAGAAATCTTCCACGAATTCGGGCCGAAACCGACCGTGCCGCAGCGGCGCGCGGCGGCTCTGGCCGTGATCCACAACCCGTTTGCCGGGCGCTATGTCGCGGACATCGCCCCCTTTATGGACGATCTCAAGCCGCTCGGCATTGCGATGGCGAACGTGCTGATCGCGGCGCTGGGCGGCAGCCCAAAAGCTATTCAGGGATATGGCAAGGGCGCCATCGTGGGGACAGCGGGCGAGCTCGAACATGGCGCGCTCTGGCATGTGCCCGGCGGCTATGCGATGCGCGAGGCGCTGGGTGGCGCCAAGGCGATCGTCGCCTCGACCAAGAAAGTCGGCGGACCGGGCACGCGGCTCGACGTGCCGGTCACGCATATCGACGCCTCCTATGTGCGCAGTCATTTCGACGCAATGGAAGTCGGCATTGCGGATGGGCCCCGCGCCGACGAAATCCTGCTGGCGCTGGTGATGACGACGGGGCCGCGCGTCCATGAGCGCATGGGCGGGCTGCGCGCCGACGAGATCGAAGGAAAGGACGGGCTCCGATGAAGGCCGATATCCGAAAGATCGTTACCGTTCTGGAAGAGACCAGCCGCGAGCTCGATCGCGCCGTCGCCCCGCCGGTGCGGCGGGCCGCTGCGATCGCCGTCATCGCCAATCC
>JBBDWX010000273.1:0-1871 GCA_040902665.1 Dongiaceae bacterium | reverse complement strand
CGCCTGGCGTCATGGCGGCATCTGGATCGCCGTCTGGCATCCCTTCGTTACCGGTCGGCTGTCGCGCGCCGAGGCGATGGAAGCGCTGATCGATCATATGAAATCGAAGGGCGGCGTCTGGTTCGCGCCGCTCGACGAGATCGCGCGCCATGCCCACAAGGCCCGCACCGACGGACGCTGGCAGCCGTTCGTCGATTCGATGCCCTACGATGCGGGCGGATTGCCCGAACTCGCCGAGCGAATCTGATCGGCCCGGAGGCAAAGGCGATGGCGCAGAACGATCCCGGCACGAGCAACGCCGCGGCCAACCGGGCCGTGATGCGCGGTGTTTGCACCGGCACGCGCATATCGGACCGGCCATGACCGCGCCTGCGATCCGGCAGGAACGTCCGGGCGATCGCACCGTCATTCATTCGCTGCTTGTCGTTGCATTCGCCGGTTCGAACGAAGCCGATCTGGTCAACCGGCTGCGCGCCGATGGCAGTCTCACCGCTTCGCTGGTTGCGACCGATGGCGGACGAATCATCGGCCATGTCGCCGCGAGCCCGATTGCAATCGAGGGGGTGCCGGCTCGAACGGCCGCGTCGCTCGCCCCGCTCGCGGTCCTGCCTGAACGCCAGCGACAGGGCGTCGGCACGGCACTGGTCGCGACCCTGATCGAGCGCCTCGCCCGCGCCGGTACCGATCTCGTCTTCGTGCTCGGCGATCCGGTCTATTACACGCGGTTCGGTTTTCAAGCCGACGCGGCCGGCGAGTTCTGGAGCCCGTTCGCCGGGCCCGCCTTCATGGTCCGTGAACTCGCAGGCGGCGGGCTCGATGCGACGCGCGGTGCGCGGCTGCGCTATGCGCCGTCGTTCACGCCGTTTCTGCCGGCGGCCTGACCTGCTAGGCTTGACCGCGCAACGACAAACCGGATCGCCGCCATGACCGACCCGACGGGTCGCGCGCCCATCGCCGATTGCGACACGCTCGAGATTCTCGAGGCGCTTGAGCGCAAGCTGTTGTGGCTCTCGAGCTGGACCATCCATCACGCGAACCATGTCCGTCCGAAGGACGACGATCTCAAGGTCGGCGGCCATCAGGCCTCCTCCGCCTCGCTCGCCACGATCATGACCGCGCTCTATTTCCGTCTGCTGCGGCCCCAGGACCGCGTCGCGGTCAAGCCGCATGCGAGCCCGGTCTTTCATGCGATCCAGTATCTGCTCGGCCGCCAGACGCGCACGAATCTCGAAAATTTCCGCGGGCTCGGTGGCGCGCAATCCTACCCTTCGCGCACCAAGGACAGCGACGACGTCGATTTCTCGACCGGCTCGGTCGGACTCGGCGTCGCCATGACCGCGTTCGCAAGCCTGGTGCAGGACTATATCCGCGACAAGGGCTGGCGTGGCCGCGACGACCGCAGCGAGGGCCGCATGATTGCGCTGGTCGGCGATGCCGAGCTCGACGAAGGCAACGTATTCGAGGCGTTGCTCGAAGGCTACAAGCACGATCTGCGGAACTGCTGGTGGATCATCGATTATAACCGTCAGAGCCTCGACGGCGTGATCCATGAAGGTCTCAAGGCGCGCTTCGAGGAGGTGTTCCGCGCCATGGGCTGGGACATCGTCACACTCAAATACGGCCGCAAGCTCGAAGCCGCCTTCGCGGAGCCCGGTGGCGAGGCGCTCCGGCGCTGGATCGACGACTGCCCGAACGCGCTTTTTTCGACGCTCGCCTATCGCGGTGGCGATGCCTGGCGCCGGCATCTGCTCGACGATCTCGGCGACGATGCGCGGTTCCGCGCGCTGATCGAGCACCACGACGACCGATCGCTCGCGGCCCTGATGACCAATCTCGCCGGGCACGACATGGAGTCGATCCTGGAGACCTTC
>JBBDWX010000272.1:0-12955 GCA_040902665.1 Dongiaceae bacterium | reverse complement strand
AGGTGTCGAGCCCGCCGGAATAGGCCAGCACCGCCTTCTTGATGTCGCGCGCCATGGAATGCTCTCCGCCGAATGCGCGGCGAGTATAGGCGTAAGTTCAGTTCCAACAACACAGGAACGAACTTCCCGCTCGGCCTGTCGAACCGCAGATCCGAGTAGCCTGGACCGGAGCACCTGCTCGCATGCTCGTTTGACCGATCAAACCTTGAGGTGTACGAATATACGATACAACACCTAGTGAGCGCATAATTTTTGGGCGAACCATTCGATAGGCATACAAATGGCTGGTCTGGATGAAAAAGGAACCAAGACCGAAGGAAATCCACTTCCTCCTTTTGCTGTGCGGAAAGCGAAAGGCGATAGTATTGAGAAACCTTTGAGGGGGGTCAGCTTTCGCATTTTGGGAATGATTTTTTGCACATTTGTTTTAGGTGTTTGTGCGGCACTTGTTGTCGAAAACTGGCTTGGTTCGGAACGTATAAAAATATCGACCCTTGAAATCGTGGGATTTGTGTTTTCGGTAGCACTCGGTGGTGCTTCGATGGTCCTAGCAGTGCTTGCAATATCACTTGGGCGCGCGTCGGAGACCGCAATGCTAACGCGGAGCGATGCAAGTATTGCGTTACAAAATGAAGTATATCTTCAAACCGTAAATGCACTTCAGAGGATAGAGTCATCTACTGGTGTTACCGAAAGGAGAATCGAAGACATAATTTCTGGACGAGCGGGTGATATATCTCATCGGCTTGTTCAATTGCTAAACTCTCCCAAAGCGGCGTTAAATTTAAGTGGAGGATCTCTAGAGCGCAGAATAGAAGAGTCAATCATTGAACAGCTATCTGATGTACAGCCGAGCTCAAGGGGTAGCTCGACCACCGAAGGCGGTCAAAAAAGACGAATGAGAAGTACTCGAGAGACTAGTCAACTTAACGATGAGCATGAGTACACAAAATTCAAGAATGCAGTTTTAGCGTCGGCCTCAAACATAGATGGAGTAACGGTTGAGAAATTTGGCGATGGCAGAATCAATGCATCTGGTGACGATTTGTTCGATGGGGTTTTTCAAGTTAAAGGGAAGCGCATTGGAGTCTCCACTTTTTCTCAAGACTGGATACCTAACCTCCCCATTCTTGTGGAAGGATTGAAGCTGTATGTCGCTAGAATAGCTAATGAGGTTCAAGAAAAAAATTTTTCACAGGCCATAATACTCGCTGACAGTGAAAAAGATGATGATCGTGCCATTCTGCAGTTGTTTGAGAGTGCAAAGAACATACTGGAACCTTCCATTGCGGCGCGGATCGTTATTCTAGGCGGAAAGCGTGATGAGCTCGTTGTGAACCTGAGGGAAGTCGTAAACAAAAGCATTGAAGCGTCTGCCTAAGGCAATTGTTTCTGGTAGTTGTCTCCAGGAGGTTTACGAGTTAGAGGCTTTCCGGCAGGGCGGCACTTTCGGGATCATCCATTCAGGGGGAACGTCCGATGCCCGCACAACAGAACGACTGGAATGTCCGCTATTCCAGGCTCGACCGCGCGCTGGCCATGATGCCGCGCCGCGTCGACGGTCATGTCGCCTGGGGCAATCTTCGCGTCGCGCATCTCGATACCGGCTACCGGCGCCATCCCGCGCTCGGCTTTCCGGCAAGCGCCAGCGGCGAAAGCCCGTGGGTGAAGCACACGCTGGGCCGCGATTTCTTCGACAACAAGACCGATCCGAAGGATCCGCTGGTCGACACGCCGTGGCAGCCGCCCGGCCACGGCACGCGCACAGCGAGCGCCTTGACCGGCGACGATGCGCAGATCGTCGGTCTGGCACCACGCCTGCCGATCGTGCCCTATCGCGTCAACGATCACAGCCTGATCGGTACGCAGGCGGTGCGCGCGATCGGCCGCGCGATTCGTGATGCGATCGACCGGAACAACTGCAAGATCGTCACGATCTCGCTCGGCTTTCCGGTCCTGTTCGATGGCGAGATGGGCGAGGCCGTCGATTATGCCTACGAGAACGGCGTCATCGTCGTTGCGGCCTGCGGCCAGATGACCAACAAGGTCTCCTATCCCGGCAAGCACCGGCGCACGATCGGCGTCGGCGGCGTGTGGAAGCGCCCGCCCGGCTACCGGCTCTATTATGAGTACGAGAACTATGCGCGGGTCGACATCTTCGCGCCGGCCAAGTTCGTGTGGCGTGCCGATGTCGATTGCGACGATGACGGCAGTTTTCTCAGCTGGACATACGGCGAGGGCGACGGCACGTCTTATGCGGTGCCGCATGTGGTCGCGACCGCCGCGATGTGGCTGACGCATCGCGGACCTGAGATCAATGCGAAATATGGCGCTACATGGAAGCGCGTCGAGGTATTCCGCAAACTATTGCGGCTGACGCAACGCGTGCTGCTGTTCAAGGCGCCGCCGGATTGCATGGCGCGCGCGCTCGATGCCGAGGCGCTGCTCAAACGTGCATTGCCGACGGTCGACGATACCGACTACGACGCCGACCGCGCGGAAGACGATCGGGTGTGAGGAAATGGCACTTTAAAAACTATGTCATCGCCGGGCATGACAAAGATGGTAGCGCGGGCGGCGCTCTATTTTTTCCCGATCTTCTCCAGCGAGCGCTTGAAGGTGCCGTCGGGAAATCCGTCGCCGCGGCCCGCGGGCGTCATGTCGAGCGCATTCCACAGCGGCCATACCATGTCGCCGTGGCGCGGATGCTGGCCGGGCGCCGCCTCCGGCACGAACAGCAGCTCGATTCCCCAGCGATGCCGGATCGTTCCGTCCTTGTCGCGATGGAACACATTGAGGATCGGGATCTGGCTGCCGTCTGCCGCCTCGGCGTGATAGTCGGTGTTGTAGCTGGTATCGCCCGAGGAGAGGAAACGCGGATTGCGCCAGTGCCGTTCGCGCGCCCATTCCCGGATCGTTCCGATCGGCGCCTTTGCGACGATGGCGAAGGCGGCGCGGTCCTCGATCTGCGGCACGTTGCCCTGCAGCCCGTCGAGTAACGAGGTGCAGCCGGGGCAGGGATTGCCGCCCGCCTTGTACATCATGCTGTAGACCACCAGCGTGTCGCGCGCGCCGAACAGCGACGAGAATTTCGTCTTCGTCTCCGGCCCGTCGGCGGCGAGATCGCGCGGCCCCTCGATGAACACGTAATCCTCCTTGAGCGCGCCGCCCGGCGGCAGCGCGCGGCGCTGGGCCGCAACCGACCTGAGCGCGATCTCGGCCTCCAGCAATTTGTCGCGGGCGCTGCGATACGCGGCGGGTTCGTTCGGAAAGCGTTTGTCGTGCAGGGTCATGGTTCGGTCTCTCGCTGGGATTGGTCGAATTCTGGCGATGCCTTGCTTGACACGACCGGTCGTTGGACTGTATTTAACATACAGGTTAAATAATAGATCGGTCAAATGCCAGCCACCGACCCTTTGTCCGCTTCGCTTTCCGCGCTTGCCGATCCGACCAGGCGGGCGATTCTCGCCCGGCTCGCCGAGGGCGAGGCGACGGTGAACGAGATCGCGGAACCGTTCGAGATCAGCCTGCCGGCGGTGTCGCGGCATCTGAAAGTGCTGGAGGGTGCCGGGCTCATCTCGCGCGGGCGCGATGCACAATGGCGGCCCTGCCGGCTCGAGACCGAGGGGCTGCGCACCGTCGACGACTGGCTCGCGCGCTATCGCATCTTCTGGACCGAAAACTTCGCCCGCCTCGATGCGTATATCGCCGAACTCGGGAACAGAGAGCCGTCGCAATGAACATGCCTCTTGCCGACAACGAACTTCTGATCGTGCGCAGCTTCGACGCGCCCGCCGCCACGCTCTTTGCGCTCTGGACAGAGCCCGAACATTTTCGGCGCTGGATGGGCCCCGCCGATTTCGATTGTCCGGAAGCGACAATGGACGTGCGGGTTGGCGGCGCCTACAGCGCCATGATCCGATCCGCGGCGCAGGGCGAAAACCGGTTCAGCGGCGTCTATCGCGAGATCGTGCCGAACCGGCGCCTGGTTTTCACTTTCGCCTGGAACAATGCCGGTCCGTCCGACGGGATCGAGATGCTGATCACGATCACATTCGAGGAGCGGAACGGCAGGACCGTGCAGACGTTTCATCAACGGCCGTTCCGGAACGTCGAAAGTCGTGACGCCCATCGCGGCGGGTGGATCGGAACCTTCGACAAACTGGCGGCCTATGCAGAGCATACCAGGGAGCAATTCGCATGATCACGATCTCTGCCTTCAAATGGGTACCCGATTTCGCGCAAGGCCAGGTGCGCGATCTGCGGGCGCGCTGGGCGCTGGAGGAAGCAGGCCTGCCTTACAAGACCCGCCTGCTGGAACAGGGCGACCAGGACAAGCCGGACTATCGCGCGTTGCAACCGTTCGGACAGGTGCCGATCCTCGAGGAAGACGGGTTCAGCCTGTTCGAATCCGGCGCGATCGTTCTCCATATCGGCGAACGCAGCGAGGCGCTGTTACCAAAGGATCCGGCCGCACGGGCCCGCGCAACCCAGTGGCTGATCGCGGCACTCAATTCGATCGAACCCTTTGTGATGACCGTCGCGATGATCGACCTCTTCTACAAGGACGAGGAATGGGCAAAGCAGCGCCGGCCGGGTGCCGTCGAATTCGTGCAGCGGCGTCTTGCCGGATTGTCGGCATCGCTCGGCGACAAGCCTTTTCTCGACGGCGACCGCTTCACGGCGGGCGATCTGATGATGACGACCGTTCTGCGCATCCTCAAGGACACGGATATCGTGTCGGGCGACGCGCGGCTGGCTGCCTATATCGAGCGCTGCACGGCGCGGCCGGCCTTCCGGCGCGCCTTCGATGCACAGATTGCCGATTTCAGGCAGGCCGCCTGACGGGACGGCCCGCGCAGGCCTCTCAGCCGGCGTTCTCGTTCGTGAGGCGGTTTCCCTGAACGGTCGGTCGTGTCGTACGGAGGTCGGATTCCAGCCTGGAATGTTCGCGATTGTGCCTTGCCGTCTCGACCGCCGGCTCTATAGCGTCGCCGAGTTCCGCCCGCCGCAAAAAAAGGGAGCCCGTGCGATGCGTGTGACCGTGGCCGCGACCCAGATCTCCTGCGGTTGGGATGTCGACGAAAACCTGGCGAAGGCCGAGCGGGTGATCCGCAAGGCAGTCAAAGAGGGCGCCAACATCGTCCTGCTGCAGGAGATGTTCGCCTATCATTTCTTCGGTTTCATGGACTGGAAGCCGGAATATTTCGCCTTTGCCCATCCGCTCGAGGGCAATCCGATCGTAGCCCGCATGAGCGCGCTCGCGGCGCAACTCAATGTCGTGCTGCCGGTCAACATCTTCGAGCGCGCGAACCACGCCTATTACAATACCATCGTCGTGATCGATGCCGACGGGCGCACGCTCGGCATCTATCGCAAGTCGCATATCCCGGTCGGGCCGCCCGGCTGCTTCGAAAAGGTTTATACCGCACCGGGCGATACCGGATTCCGCGCCTGGAAGACGCGCTTCGGCACGATCGGCGTCGGCATCTGCTGGGACCAGTGGTTTCCGGAATCGGCGCGCATCATGGCGCTCAAGGGTGCCGAGATGCTGTTCTATCCGACCGGCATCGGTTCCGATTGTCACGATCACTGGCAGCGTGTGATGCAGGGGCATGCCGGCGCCAATCTCGCACCTTTGGTCTGCTCGAACCGGATCGGCAGCGAGAGCGGCGAATTCGGCACCACGAGTTTCTGGGGCCGCTCGTTCATCGCCGGGCCGCAGGGCGAGATCGTCGCCGAAGCCGGCGGTGCCGACGAAGAAGTCGTCACGGCGACGTTCGACCTCGATGCGATCCGCCAGATGCGCGCGAACTGGGGCGTCTTCCGCGATCGTCGGCCCGATCTCTACGGCGCGCTGCTCACCCTCGACGGCGCGGAGACGCGGTAATGTAAACCGGTGTTTTTCACAGCTTCCTTTATCCTCATGGTGAGCTTGTCGAACCATGAGGGCTGCTGGATGCCTCATCCTTCGCCCTTCGACAAGCTCAGGAGGCTCAGGATGAGGCGGTCATGACGAAGAATAACCCCCCGCGCCGCGATCGGTCGCGGCCGACCACGACGTGCCGCTCCTGACGCTCGACGGTGCGGAGACGCGGTAATGTAAACCGGTGTTTTTCACAGCTTCCTTTATCCTCATGGTGAGCTTGTCGAACCATGAGGGCTGCTGGATGCCTCATCCTTCGACAGGCTCAGGATGAGGCGGTCATGACGAAGAATAACCCCCCCGCCGCGATCGGTCGCGGCAGACCGCGACGCGCGGGGGAGGGATAGGGTGGGGGTGGGGGTATGCAGTGCCGGTTGCATGCAGCGTGCGGGCCTCCGTCTACCCCTGCGCTGCCTTTGCCAGATCGCGCCAGGGGCCGATATCCCAGAAGCCGCGCGCAGCGCCCGAGGTCGAGGGCAGCACGAATATCTGCGTATCGCCGATCGTCTCGGCTTGCAGCCCGTAACCGCAGGCAGCACCGAGTACGAGCTGCCCCGCCGTCTTGCTGGTCGTTGCGAGAAAGCGCGGTTTGAACTTGAGGACGCGCTTGCGCACCCCGTCGGGATCGTGCGCGGCTTTGGTCAGTTCGATATCGCGACCGATCTCGGTCTTGTTGACGTCGGTCAGGCCGATGCCCCATTGCGGCAGCAGGCGGAACTCTTCGGGCGCGAGCAGCCGCGGCGTAAGGCCGATCTCATGGAGTGTCGGCCAGAAGCGGTTGCCCGGATGCGCGTAATAGGCACCGCGCGCCGCCGAGACGCGGCTTGGCGCCATGCCGCAGAAAACGATATCGAGCCCGGTTTCCAGAACGTCGGGCAGGATCGGCATGGCGGTCCGGAAAAAATTTGCCCTACGCCGCGGGGCGCCGCTTGCGATGCGCGCACTCGCGCGTTCGCGAATGCTCTCGCTCTTGAGCTGGCCGCAGGCGGCCATGATGTCGCGGCCGCGCGGCGTGCGCACGGGTGCCGCATAGCCGGCATCGAACAGGATCTGGCTGAAGCGCTCGATCGTCGCATTGTCGGAACATTCGAACGGCGCGCCCGGCCAGGCGTTGAACGGAATGAGATTGACCTTGGCCGGCACGTCCTCGATCAGCTTGATCAGCGCGCGCGCATCGGCGGGCGTGTCGTTCACGTCCTTCAGCATCACATACTCGAACGTGATGCGCCGCGCATTCGACAGGCCGGGATAATCGCGGCAGGCGCGCATCAGTTCGGCGATCGGATATTTCTTGTTGATCGGCACGATCGCATCGCGGATTTCGTCGGTCACCGCATGCAGCGAGATCGCGAGATTGACGCCCAGTTCCTTGCCGGCGCGCTCGATCATCGGCACCACGCCCGCGGTCGATAGCGTGATGCGCCGCTTCGAGATCGCGATGCCCTCATGGTCCATCACGATCTTCAGCGCCTTCGCGACATTCTCGTAGTTATAAAGCGGCTCGCCCATGCCCATCATCACGATATTGGAGAGCTGGCGCCCGTCCGGTGGCGAGGGCCATTCGCCGAGCGCATCGCGCGCCAGCATCACCTGCCCGACCATCTCGGCCGCCGAAAGATTGCGCACCAGGCGCTGCGTGCCGGTATGGCAGAATTTGCAGGTAAGCGTGCAGCCGACCTGCGAGGAAACGCAGAGCGCGCCGCGATCCTCCTCGGGGATATGCACGCATTCGACTTCCTGCGCATCGTCGAACTTGAGCAGCCATTTGCGCGTGCCATCGATCGATTGCCGATCGACCGTCACAACCGGACGTCCGACGACGTAACGATCCGCGAGCAGCGCGCGCAGCTCCTTGGCGAGCGTGGTCATCGCATCGAAATCGGTCGCACCGCGATGATAGATCCAGTGCCAGAGCTGGCGCGCCCGGAACTTCGGCTGGCCGAGTTCGGTCATCAGGCCTTCGAGCTCGGTCCGATCGAGCCCGACGAGATTCACAGCCGCATTGGTCGCTGTGACCGGCGGCGCAAAGCTCGTGGCATGGATGGCGGTACTCATAATGGCGTCCGAATTCTCCGTGACGGGCCTGCTGTCCCGTCCAGCCGCGGCGCGCTAGAGGCCGCAGGCTTCGGCGGCGGCTTGGGTCGCCCGGGTGAAGCCGATCAGCGAATAGGTGTCGCGCGTTTCGGTGCCGTGTTCCGAAACGCCGACCACGATCATGTTGTTGCCGGCCTTCATCGCCGCAACGATCTTCGGATCGTCCTCGTCGTTTGCCCAGGCATTCTCGCCCTGCGCGAACAGATTGAAGCTTGCGCTGCCGATCTCGATTCGCGGCGTCGATGCCGGGTCGTAGGCATAACCGGCGGCAACCGAGACCACGCCGATCTCGCCGGCAGCCGGGCGGTGCGTCACGAAGGCCGCGACCGGGCCGCGTTCGGTGTAATTGCCCTCTTCCTTGTCGGGGCGCGCCATGATGTAGCAGCCGGTGGTGCCGTCCTCGTCGAAGGTGACGACTTCCCACTTCTCGAACTGCGCGACGCGTTCTGCGGCGAGACCCGGCCCGGGGACCGAGACGGTGGCGACCATGAGCGCCAGCGCGGCGGGGATGAGGGCCAGAGCAAGTGTAGGAGCGATCCGTTTCATGGCGGGCAATCTATCGTGAGGGTGCATCGGGGAGCAACTGCATGAGGGGTCAGGATGTTCGTGTCAATCGGCCGACGCCTTGCGCCGTGCGGCTTTCTTGGTCGCCCATAAGGGTGCGCCGTGAATATGGCCGGCGCGTGGCGCTGTGGGACCGCCGGTCCGGACCGGCCGTTCGGCGAAGCGGCCGAGCGAGATCATGCGGTCGTACATCGCGATGGCGCCGGCGACCGCGAGATTGACACAGAAGCGACCCGGAATCTGCACCGTGAAATCGCAGCGCTCGATGAGGGCCGGCGACAGCGAGGCGCGCTCGGCGCCCAGCACATAGGCGGCGCGGGTCGGATGACGGAAGCTCGGCAGGTCGATCGCCTCGTCGATCAGCTCGAGCCCGACCAGCTGGCAACCCTCGGGCAGTACGAAATGCGCAAGATCGGGATAAACATGGAGCGGCACGCTCTCGTGACTGGCCGCAGTATCCGCATCGGCCGCGCGCCTTGCATCGAAGGCGGCGCCGATCGTGAAAACGAAGCTCGCGCCGAAGGCATGCGCCGTGCGCAGCAGCGCGCCCAGATTGGCGGGCTTGCTGATCCCCTCGACGCCGATCCCGAAATAGCCGCGCATGATCCCTGATCTCCGTCGCCCGGCCGGCCACGTTGCATCGCCGCGCGCCAGGAGGCAAGGTTCCGCGGCATCCGCCGTGGGCGCCGGCCCCCAATCGCGCCCAGCCGAGAGGTTTCATGAACGAGGTCCATCCGCATCGATCTGTGGTCGCTCCGGCGCCCGGCGCCAATCCGCTGCTGGTCGAGGTGACGCGCGGCGATGCGGTCGAGAGCCGGCATCGCGCCGCGGTCGCGGTCTCGGATGCGTTGGGTCGTATCCTGCGGCAATGGGGCGATATCGAACGACCGGTCTATGCGCGCTCGTCGCTGAAGCCGCTGCAGGCCTTGCCGCTGATCGAAACCGGGGCGGCCGAGCGATTTGCACTCGGCGATGCCGAGATTGCGCTCGCCTGCGCCTCGCATTCCGCCGAAGAGCGCCATGTCGAGACCGTGCGCGCCTGGCTCGCGAAGATCGGTTGCAGTGAAAGCGATCTCGAATGCGGGCCGCAACCGCCGCTGCACGACCAGGCGGCGATGGCGCTGATCGCCGCCGCCGAGAGCAATGCCGCGATCTACAACAACTGCTCCGGCAAACATACCGGGTTTCTCTCGACCGCCGTGCATAAAGGCGAGAAGACGAAGGGATATATCGGACTCGATCATCCGGTGCAGCAGCGCATTCTCGGCACGCTCGAACAGATGAC
Organism: Dongiaceae bacterium; assembly: GCA_040902665.1. Lineage (GTDB taxonomy): Bacteria > Pseudomonadota > Alphaproteobacteria > Dongiales > Dongiaceae > JAWXBK01. The sequence goes on along the minus strand of JBBDWX010000272.1, from coordinate 3,086 downwards.
CGGGCTCGATCTCGGCCGTGCGCCGAAAGGCATAGACGGTTGCGGCATTCCGGTGATCGGCATGCCGCTCGGCCATACCGCGATGGCGATGGCGAAGCTCGCCGATCCTGACACGTTGCCGGACGGTCGTGCCGCGGCGGCACGGCGCATCGTCGCCGCGATGATTGCCGAGCCGTTCATGGTCGGCGGCAGCGGCCGCTTCGGTACGCGGCTGATGATGGCACTCGGCAATCGTGTCGCGCTAAAAGGCGGTGCGGAAGGCTTCTATGTCGCAATCCTGCCGCAGCACGGGCTTGGGATCGCGATCAAATGCGACGACGGTGCGGGCCGCGCGGCCGAAATCGCGATGGCGATGACCTTGTGCGATCTTGGTGTCGTCACCGAGGCCGAGCAGAAGGAACTTGTCGATCTCCTGAGCCCGCCGGTCATGAATCGCGCCGGGCTCGAGGTCGGTCGCGTGCGGCGCGCCGCGGAAAGCCCGTTCTGATCGTGCGCGCCGTCATTGCCCGCGCGCTCGGCGGAATCGAACAGCTCGCGCTGGAAGAGCGTGCGCAGCCCGGCGCGCCCGGCCCCGACGAGGTCACGATCGAGGTCGCGGCGGCTGGCTGCAATTTCGCCGATCTGGTGCTGCTCGCGGGCCAGTATCAGGAACAGCAGACACCGCCCTTCGTGCCGGGGCTCGAGGCGGCGGGGCGCATCGTTGCCGCTGGCAAAAACCTGTCGCGCGATCTCATCGGCGCGCGCGTGCTGGTCATCGCCAGGGGCGCATTCGCCGAGTATCTGACCGCGCCGGTGTCGCGCATCGTCGCAATCCCCGATGCGATGGATTTTGTAACCGCCGCCGGCTTCGCGATCGCCTATGGCACGGCCTATGGCGCGCTCGCCTGGCCCGGCCGGTTGCAACCGGGCGAACGACTGCTGGTTTTGGGCGCGGCCGGCGGCGTCGGTTTGACCGCGGTCGAAGTTGGCAAGGCGATGGGGGCGGAGGTGATCGCCTGCGCCGGCGGGGCCGACAAGCTCGCGCTCGCAAAAAAGCATGGCGCCGATTTCCTGATCGACTATCGCCGCGAAGACCTGCGCGAGCGCCTCAAGAAGATCTGCTTGGGCGGGGGCCCCGACGTCGTGTTCGATCCGGTCGGCGGCGATATGTTCGACAAGGTGCTGCGCCAGGCGAACTGGGGTGCACGTCTCGTCATCGTCGGATTTGCCGGCGGCAGCGTCCCGCAGATTCCGGCTAACATCCTCCTGGTGAAGAACGTCGCGGCGCTCGGCTTCAATTTCGGATCGTGGCTCCGGAACCGGCCCGATGCGATCAGCGATGCGCTGGCGCAGCTCTTCGTCTGGTGGGGCGAGGGCAGACTGAAGCCGCATATCTCGGCGCGCTACGATCTTGCGGATGCGGCCTCCGCGCTCGCGCTGCTGCGCGACCGCAAGGCAACCGGCAAGATCGTGCTGACGACCGGGCGCGCGGCGGAACAGGCGGCGCGATGACCCCTGACATCGATGGCGGCGTCCGCGCGCAATATGAGGCGCATCCCTATCCGGCGCGCGATCCGAAGGACGAGGCAAAACGGCTGGTCGAAGGATCGCCGAGCAATCTCGCCGAACTGAAGCACTATCTCTTTGCCGGCGGCGCCACGATGCCGAAAAAACTGCGCGTGCTGGTCGCCGGCGGCGGCACCGGCGATGCGACGATCATGCTGGCGCAGCATCTGCAGGACGCAAACCGACCGGCCGAGATCGTCTATCTCGACATTTCCGATGCATCGCGCGCGATCGCGACGGCACGCGCCGAAGCACGCGGGCTCGCATCGATCCGTTTCGTCGGTGGCGCGATCGAGGACCTCGCATCACTCGCGCCCGGCCCCTACGATTACATCGATTGCTGCGGCGTGCTGCATCATCTGGCCGATCCGGCCGGCGCGCTCGCGATCCTCACAGCGCAGCTCACCCCCGGCGGCGGCATGGGCATCATGGTCTATGGCGAGCTCGGTCGCAGCGGCGTCTACGAGACGCAGGCGATGCTGCGCGCGATCGGCAGCGAACGGCCTGTCGCGCAGAAACTCGATCTTGCGCGGCGTCTGCTGAAACAACTGCCGGCAACGAACCGCTTCCGCCGCAATCCCGCCGTTGCCGATCATCTCGCCGGCGGCGATGCGGGATTGCAGGATCTGCTGCTGCATGCGCGCGACCGCGCCTTTCTGCTGCCCGAGCTGATCGATCTCGTTTCCGGCGCCGGGCTCGAGATCGCGGCGCTGATCGAACCCTGGCGCTATCAGCCCGAACGTTTTCTCAATGATCCGCAGCTGCTGAAGGAACTGGCTGCGCTCGACTGGCTCGAGCGTGCCGTCTTCGCCGAGGCCCTGACCGGCAACATCAAAACCCATATCGCCTATCTGGTTCGCGCCGGCGAAGGCGTCGGCCGCATCGCGTTGCCCGACGATGCCTCGCTCGTTCCGGTGCTAAAGGGGTTTGACGGTCCGGCTTTGGCGCGCGGCCTCAAGCCGGGTGCGGGCATCAGCGTGCAGGCCGACGGGCTCACGCTCAAACTGCCGCTGCCGGCGCGTGCGGGTCCGATCCTGGCATTGGTCGATGGCAAAAGTTCGATCGGCGAGATCGTCGCGTCGTTCGCGCAGGACAGCGGCGCCGCGCGGATCGAAGCCGATTTCCGCGCGACCTACGATGTCTTCAACGCGCTCAACCGGCTGTTCCTGAAAGCGCCGGGCGACTAGTCGCGCCAGAACGGTTTGCGCAATTCGAGGCGCACGTCGTCGCGCGTGAGGCCGATATCGCGCAGCAGCCGGTCATCCATCAGCGCGAGGCCGCGGCGCATGCGGCCGCGCTCCTGCCACAGCGCCACCGCATCGAACGCGCGCGTCAGCAGATCGCGCGCCGTCGTGCCGGCGGCGGGCGTACCGTGATGACGGTGCAGCGTTGCATGTCGCGTGGTCATGGTCTTGCTCCAATCGATTCGAGATCCGGTCGTCGGCACTCTCGGGTGGCCTTTCGGCCACGCCCCGGGACAAAGAACCGGGTGGCCTTTCGGCCACGCCCCGGGACAAAGAACCGGGTGGCCTTTCGGCCAC
>JBBDWX010000271.1:0-1896 GCA_040902665.1 Dongiaceae bacterium | reverse complement strand
AAAACCATCTCAAGGCCGAGAAGGATCAGTCGAACCCCTATTTCACCTTCGATCCCTCGAAATGCATCGTCTGTTCGCGCTGCGTGCGGGCCTGCGAAGAAGTGCAGGGCACCTTCGCGCTGACGATCGGCAGCCGCGGTTTCGAATCGCACGTATCGGCCGGCGTCGAAGAAGACTTCCTCGCGTCCGAATGCGTCTCCTGCGGCGCCTGCATACAGGCCTGCCCGACCGCGACGCTGATGGAAAAGAGCATCATCGAGATGGGCCAGCCGCAGCGCAGCGTTATCACGACCTGCGCCTATTGCGGCGTCGGCTGCTCGTTCGAGGCGGAATTGCAGGGCGACCGCGTCGTCCGCATGACGCCGCACAAGGATGGCAAGGCCAATCACGGCCATTCCTGCGTCAAGGGCCGCTTCGCCTGGGGCTATGCGACGCACAAGGATCGCATCACCAAGCCGATGATCCGCGCAAAGATCACCGACCCCTGGCGCGAAGTGTCCTGGGAAGAGGCGATCGGCCATGCCGCTTCCGAGTTCAAGCGCATCCAGGCGAAATACGGCCGCGATTCGGTCGGCGGCATTACCAGCTCGCGCTGCACCAACGAGGAAACCTTCCTGGTGCAGAAGCTGATCCGCGCCGCGTTCGGCAACAACAATGTCGATACCTGCGCGCGCGTCTGCCATTCGCCGACCGGTTACGGCCTCAGGACCACGTTCGGCACCTCCGCTGGCACGCAGGATTTCGATTCGGTCGACGAATCCGATGTCATACTCGTGATCGGGGCCAACCCGACCGACGCCCATCCGGTCTTTGCCTCGCGCATGAAGCGCCGGCTCCGCGACGGCGCAAAGCTCATCGTCTGCGATCCGCGGAAGATCGATCTCGTGCGCATGCCGCATGTCGAAGCGCAGTTCCATCTGCCGTTGAAGCCCGGCACCAATGTCGCGCTGATCAATGCGATCTCGCATGTCATTGCCACCGAAGGCCTGCTCGACGAAAAATTCGTCGCCGAGCGCTGCGATCCGGCCGATTTCGGCGTGTGGCTGGCGTTCATCAAGCGGCCGGAGAATTCGCCCGAACGTATGGCCGAAGTCACCGGCGTGCCGGCGGCCGACATCCGCGGCGCGGCGCGGCTCTATGCAACCGGCGGCAACGCGGCGATCTATTACGGGCTCGGCGTCACCGAGCACAGCCAGGGTTCGACCACGGTCATGGCGATGGCGAATCTCGCCATGCTGACCGGCAATATCGGTCGCCGCGGCGTGGGCGTGAACCCCTTGCGCGGGCAGAACAACGTGCAGGGCGCCTGCGACATGGGTTCGTTCCCGCACGAGCTTTCTGGATACCGTCATGTGTCTGACGCTGCAACGCGCGATCTCTTCAATGCGGCCTGGGGGGTCACGCTCGAAAGCGAGCCGGGCCTGCGCATTCCGAATATGTTCGATGCGGCGCTCGACGGCAGTTTCATGGGGCTCTATGTCCAGGGCGAGGATATTGCGCAGTCCGATCCGAACACGAAGCATGTCTCGGCGGCTTTGACGGCGATGGAATGCATCGTCGTGCAGGATCTCTTCCTCAACGAGACGGCGGACTTCGCCCATGTGTTCCTGCCGGGTGCATCGTTCCTCGAGAAGGACGGCACCTTCACCAATGCCGAACGGCGGATCAGCCGCGTGCGCAAGGCGATACCGCCGATGGCCGGCATGGCCGACTGGGAAGTGACGGTCGCGCTCTCGAACGCGCTCGGCTATCCGATGCATTACAATCACCCGTCCGAAATCATGGACGAGATTGCGCGTCTGACGCCGACCTTCGCCAATGTCAGCTTCGATCGTATCGACGAGCTCGGCAGCATCCAGTGGCCGTGCAACGACAAGGCGCCGGAAGGCACGCCGA
>JBBDWX010000270.1:0-13136 GCA_040902665.1 Dongiaceae bacterium | reverse complement strand
AGCACACCGTTCGCCCCGGCAACGACCGCGCGCGAGGCAGCGGGCGACGGCAGACAGGTGAAGACCGCATCGGCGCCGGTCGCGGCTTCTTTCGGCGAGGCGGCCCAATGCGCGCCCGCCGCGATGAGCGGTTCCGCCGCCTTGCGATCGAGATCGTGCACCGCGACCTCGAAGCCGGCGCCGACGAGACTGCGCGCGAGATGCCGGCCGAGATGGCCGAGCCCGACAAATCCGTATTTCATGCTCATGTTCCTTCGGCAGCCGGCGACGTGTCAGTCGATCCGGTCTTCGCCCATTTCGAGATGCAGGCCGGTGCCGGTAAACGGATGCGCCTCGGCAACCTTCTCGTTGAGTTCGACGCCGAGGCCCGGTGCCGTGGGCGGAATGACATACCCGTCTTCCCAGCGCATCGGCGATGTCAGGATCTCGGCATGGAAGCCGCCCCATTGCCGGATACTTTCGAGGATCAGGAAATTCGGGCTGCAGGCAGCGATCTGCACATTGGCGGCACCGACGATCGGCCCGCAATAGAGATGGGGGGCGATCTGCGCGTAATGCACCTCGGCGATCGCCGCGATCTTCTTCGCCTCGAGAATACCGCCGACGCGGCCCAGGTTCATCTGCAGGATCGAGGCGGCGCGATGCGCCAGCACGCGCGCGAACTCGTACTTGGTCGCCAGCCGCTCACCGGTCGCGATCGGGATCGAGGTCGCGCGCGCGACCAGCGCCATCTCCTCCGGCATCTCGGGCGGCGTCGGTTCCTCGAACCAGAGCGGGTCGAACGGTTCGAGCTGGCGTGCGAGCCGGATTGCCCCCGAGGCGGTGAACTGGCCGTGCGTACCGAACAGCAGATCGGCTTTGCTGCCGACCGCGTCGCGGATCTTGCGGCAGAATTCGACCGAGAGGGCGATGCGATCGAGCGCCGGCTGCCTCGGATCGTAAACCGTGTAGGGACCGGCCGGATCGAACTTCACCGCAGTGAAGCCCTGTTTCACGTAGCCGGCCGCGATCTCGGCCGAGCGATCCGGATCGGCATAGACCTCGGCACCCTCATGCGCTTCGGGATAGATATAGGTGTAGGAGCGCAGCCGTTCGTGTACGCGCCCGCCGAGCAGCTCGTAGACCGGCTTCTCGACCGCCTTGCCCACGATATCCCACATCGCCATTTCGATCGCGCTCAACGCGCCCATCATCGAGATGTCGGGCCTGAGCGAATAGCCGCGCCCGTAAACGCGGCGCCAGAGTTCCTCGATGTGGAATGGATCGGCACCGACGACATGGCGCTCGCAGATATCCTCGATCATGGCGGCGACGATTTTCGGGCCGAAGGTCGCGCAATAGGCCTCGCCGTAGCCGACGATGTTGTTGTCGGTCACGAGCTTCACGAAGACAAAATAACGGCCGCCGAAACCGGGCGGCGGATTGCCAACGACGAAGGTGCGAAACTCCCTGATTTTCATGTCGCCTCTCCCGTTAGAACAGGATCACATTGCGCAGCGCCTCGCCGCGCGTGACGCCGGCGATCGCCGCATTGATGCCCTCGAGCGGGTACCGCCCGGTGATCAGTTCGTCGAGCTTGATCCTGCCCTCGCCATAAAGCGCGACAAGCTTAGGAACATCGATGTCGACGCGCGCCGATCCCATCTTGGAGCCGATCATGCGCTGGCCGAAGGCGGCGAAGCTGCCCGGATCGAATTCGGCCATCACGCCCGTTGCCGGCATGCCGACGACGACCAGCGTGCCGCCTTTGGCGAGCAGCCCGAAGCCCTGTTCGAAGGCGGGTTTCGCGCCGACCGTGACGAATACGTAATCCGCGCCGCGCCCGCCGGTCAGCGATCGGACGACGGCCACGGCATCCTCGCCGCGCGGATCGATCGTATGTGTCGCGCCGAAGCGGCGTGCCGCGTCGCGTTTCGGGGCCGCGAGATCGATCGCGATAATGGGTGCTGCACCAGCGAGTTGGGCGCCCTGCACGGCGTTGAGCCCGACGCCGCCGGTGCCGATCACGACGACGCTGCTGCCGGGCGGCACGGCTGCGTCGTTGACGACCGCGCCGACGCCGGTGATGACGCCGCAGGCGAGCAGCGACGCCACGTCGAACGGCAGATCGTCCGGCACCGTCACAACCTGCGAGGCGTCGACCACGACTTCTTCGGCGAAAGCCCCGGTGCGCAGGCCCTGGTGGAGGGGCGTGCCGTCGGCACGCGCGAGCGGGCCGCGCCGATCGAGCGCAAATTCGCTTTCGCACAGCACGGTCGAGCCCTGCGTGCAGTAATGACAATGGCCGCAGGACCGGATCAGCGTGACGACGACACGATCGCCCGGCGCGACATGGCGCACGCCCGCACCGCATTCGATCACCGTGCCGGCCGCCTCGTGCCCGTAGACGGCGGGGAGATCGCCGCCCCAGGCGCCCTGAATATAGAAGATGTCGCTGTGACAGATCGCGCAAGCGCCGAGTTTGACGCGCAACTCGCCGGGACCGGGCGGCGCCAGCGCGATGTCCTCGATCACGAGATCCTGGCCGAAGCCGATGCAGATCGCTGCTTTCACGCGCGTCCCCCTGGCGTATCTCCTGGGCCGGACGCTACGCGGGCGGCGATTGCGGCGGCAAGCGCCATCCGCAACAGGCCGGCTTGTCGCGATGGCCGAGCCGGTCTAGACCGCCAGCCATGGTGCGCCTGCCCGAGCCCATCGAAACCAACCGGCTGATCCTGCGCCCGTGGCGCGCGGCGGATTTCGAACCCTTTGCCGCGATGAACGCCGATCCGGCCGTCATGGAATATCTGCCCGGCCTCATGAGCCGAGCGGACAGCGATGCGCTGGCCGGGCGGATCGTCGAGGGGATGGCGCGTCGCGGTTGGGGCCTGTGGGCGATCGAGATCCCGGATATCGCACCCTTCGCCGGATTCACCGGTTTTGCGCCGGTACCGTTCGACGCGCGCTTTACGCCCGCGGTCGAGATCGGCTGGCGGTTCGCGCGCGCAAATTGGGGCCAGGGTTATGCGACCGAAGCGGCCCGCGCCGCCTTGCGGTTCGGATTCGAGACCCTGCCGTTCGACAGCTATGTATCGTTCACCAGCGTCGGCAATGCGCGATCGCGCGCGGTCATGGCGCGGATCGGCATGGCGCGCGATCCGGCGGAGGATTTCATGCATCCGGCCTTGTTCGAATCGCATCCGCTGGCAGCGCACGTGCTCTATCGGATCGGGCGCGACGAATGGCGCGCGCGCAACAGCCCGACGAGCGCGGCGGCGCTTGTGCCCGCCGCGCTTGTGAACGCCGAAGACCGGGACTAGAACCCGCCCGTCATGACACCCGCACTCGCTCCGGCCGCACCCCGTACCGACAGGCTTGCCGACCGCATCGCCGCGGCGCCGGCCGCGCATCGGCGCTGGATCGCGCGCTGGCTGTTGCTCTGCTGCGGCATGATCTTCGCGATGGTGGCGATCGGCGGCATCACGCGGCTCACCGAGTCCGGTCTCTCGATCGTCGAATGGCAACCGTTCACCGGTGCGTTGCCGCCCATGAGCGACGGCGAATGGCAGCGGCTGTTCGATCTCTATCGCCAGAGTCCCGAGTATCAGCAAATCAATCGCGGCATGTCGCTCGCCGAATTCAGGGAAATCTTCTGGTGGGAATGGATTCACCGGTTCTGGGGACGGCTGATCGGCCTGGTGTTCCTGCTGCCGCTGCTCTGGTTCCTCGTTCGCCGCCGCGTTCCGGCGGGATTGACGCCCTATCTTGTCGTTGCGTTCCTGCTCGGCGGCGCGCAGGGCGCACTCGGCTGGTTCATGGTCGCGAGCGGTCTGGCCGATCGCACCGACGTGAGCCAGTACCGGCTGGTCGCCCATCTGCTGCTGGCCTTCGCGATCTATCTCTATCTGTTCTGGCTGGCCCTCCTCTGCCTCGGCCCGCCGCGGAGTCTCGTCGATCCGGTCAACCGCCGCCGCCTGCATTGGTTCGCCTCGATGCTCTCCATCACCGTCGCGATGGGTGCGTTCACCGCTGGGCTCAATGGCGGTTTCGTCTACAACGAATTTCCGCTGATGGGCGGCGCGCTGTTGCCGGGCGACGCATTGGCGCTCGAGCCGCTCTGGAGCAATCTGTTCGAGAATCCGGTGGCGGCGCAGTTCGCGCATCGCTGGCTCGCAGTGGCGACGGCGATTGCGGCACTCGCGCTCTGGTATGCGGCGCCGCACGCGACAGGTCGCGTCACGCGCGGCCGGCCGCTCGATCTGCTGGCCTTCATGGCGCTCGTCCAGTTCGCACTGGGCATTGCGACCCTGCTCACGGTCGTCTGGTTGCCGGTTGCGGTGCTGCATCAGGCGGGCGCCGTGTTGCTGCTGACCGCGCTCATCTGGGCGCTCTATGAGGCGCGCGCATGATGGAAGCGGGCATGACGCCAGCGGGTGTGAAGGACGCGGGTGTGAAGGGCGAACGCCTGCCGGTATCGGTACTGACCGGCTTCCTCGGCAGCGGCAAGACGACATTGCTGCGCCATCTGCTGCAGAGCCCGGCGCTTGCCGATACGGCCGTCGTCGTCAACGAGTTCGGCGAGATCGGGCTCGATCATCTGCTGATCGAAAGCGCGCGCGAGGATATGGTGCTGCTGGCGAGCGGCTGTCTCTGTTGCACGGTGCGCGGCGATCTGATCGATGCGCTGCGGCGCTTGTTCAAAAAGCGCTGGAGCAACAAGATCCCGGCTTTTCGAAGGGTCATCATCGAAACGACCGGGCTTGCCGATCCTGCGCCGATCATCCACACGCTGATGCAGGACCCGCTGATCGCCGACAAGTTCCGGCTCGACGCCATCGTGACGACGGTCGATGCGGTGCATGGCGAAGGCCAGCTCGATGCGCATGAGGAATCGGTCAAGCAGGCGGCCGTGGCCGACCGGATCGTGCTGACCAAATGCGATCTCGCGGACGAGGCGACTGTCGCCTCTCTGGAAGCGCGGTTGCGCGCGCTCAACCCGGCGGCACCATTGCTGCGCGCCGAACAGGGCCGCATCGATGCCGCTTTGCTGCTCGATGCCGGGCTCTACAACCCGGCGACCAGGAGCCTCGACGTGCAGCGCTGGCTGAACGCCGAAGCCTATGGCGCCGAAGCCTATGGCGCCGAAGCCTATGGCGAGGCGGCGCATGCGCATCGCCCCCATGCCGCGCGCAACGGCGACGACGGGCATCGCCATGGCGAGGGGCACGTGCATCGTCACGCGCCCGATGTGAACCGGCACGATGCGCGCATTCGCGCGTTCGTCCTGACGCACGATCAGTCGCTCGACTGGGCGAAATTCGTCGACTGGGTCGAGGCGCTGATCGCCGGCTGCGGCCCGAACCTGCTGCGGCTCAAGGGCGTGCTGAATGTTGCCGACGCAACGGGGCCGGTGGCAGTGCACGGCGTGCAGCATCTCTTCCATCCGCCGGTCGAGCTGCCCGCCTGGCCCGATGCGGATCGCCGCTCGCGCCTCGTCGTGATCGCGCGCGATATCGATCCCGCGACCGTGGCCGGGATGTTCCGGCGGTTCCAGGAACCGGCCTAACCGGCGTTGCCCGCGTCGGGCGGATTCGTCTCGACCGCGCCGCCCGCCGCAATCCAGGCTTCGTAGCCGCCGTCGATCAGCCGCGCATCGATGCCGTGTGCGATCAGCGCATCGCGGACGCCATGACTGACCTCGTGTCCGTGCACGCAATAAACCACAACGACCCGATCGCGCGGCAGGCGATCGGCCCAGGTCTCGACGGCGAAGGGATCGCGCCACACGGCACCTGCGATGCGCCGGCCAGCGAGGTTGTAGGCCGGGCGCTTGCGGACATCGAGCAGGAGCAGCGTTTCGTCGCGGGCGAGCAGCGACCGAAGTGCGGCCGGATCGATCGTCGCCGATGCCGGAATCTGCGATCCGGGCGTTTGGGATCCGGGCGTTTGGGATCCGGGCTGGGGCGACCAGCCATGCGTTTCGTGCCGTGCCTCGGCGGCCCATGCATAGAGCGCGTCGTACATCACCATGCCGTGCCGCAGCATCTCATGATCGTCGTCGAAACGGCGCGACAGGCCGAGCGAAAGCGCAAGCAGACCCGGCGCTTCCGGCGCCAGTTCCGGATGGCCGGTGTCGGCCCCGCGAATGATCGGCGCCAGCGCGGTCAGCGCCGGATCGTCGAGTTCGAATTTGGCGAGAAAGGCATCGAAACTGCAGAGCGGACCGACATGGCTGAGTTCGACATCGGGCACGTCGTAAGGAACCGCGTTCAGCCGCGCGGCCTCCGCGAGTACACGATCCGCCGGCACGAAGAGAAATTCGGCCCCGCGATCGATAAAACGGCTGACCAGCCACGGGCAGGCCACCCGGTCGATCTTCGGTCGTTCGCGTGTGATCCATTTCATCGGTATAACTCCCCGTCAGATCTGACGTTTTAAGGTCAAGTTACTGATCCGGAACGAATAAAAGAGATTCCATTCCGTTTCATTGTTATGTTATATTTATAACGTGACTTCTGTAAAGACCGCGACGGGTTTGTCGACGCCAAGCTGGCTGATGCTCTCGCTCAAGCTGCCGACCGAGGCTGCGTCGGCGCGTGTGAAATTCTGGCGACGCCTCAATCAACTCGGCGCCGTTGCGCTCCGGAACGGTTTCTATGCGCTGCCGAACAGCCCCGAATGCCGGGAAGATTTCGAATGGCTGCAACGCGAAATCCTGGAAGCCGGCGGCGACGCGCTGACTTTGGAGGCGAGGCTGATGAGCGGGATGACCGACGACGATCTGCGGGCGGCTTTCGACAACGCGCGCAACAACGATTACGAACAGCTTGCAGCCGAGGCCGGCGAACTCGCCAAGAAATCGTCTGTCGAGCGCGCCCAGGTCGAGCGGCTGAAGCGTGCGTTCCGGCAGATCGAACGTGTCGATTTTTTCGGCGCCGCCGCTCGTGCGCGTGCCAGCGTCGCGCTTTCGCAACTGGATACGATCGCGGCGGGCCGAAGTGCAGCGCCCGCCGGCGGTCCGGACAGGGGTATACCGCGCGGACGGATCTGGGTAACCCGCGCCGATCCGCATATCGACCGTCTGGCGTCGGCCTGGCTCATTCGCCGCCATATCGATCCCAATGCCGGTTTCCGGTTCGTGACCGAACCCGATTACAAACCCGGCGAACGCGAACTGCGCTTCGACATGTTCGAGGCAGAATACACCCATCGTGGCGATCGGTGCACCTTCGAGGTGCTGATCGAGGAAGGAACGATCGACGATCCGGCTGTCGTCGAGATCGGCGAAATCGTCCACGACATCGACATCAAGGATGAGAAATTTGGTCGCGAGGAGGCGTCGGGCGTCGCCCGGATGATCCAGGGTACGATCCGGCGATACGCGGACGATTACGAAAGGCTCGAGCGCGCAATGCTGCTGTTCGACGACCTGCATGCCAGCCTGTCGAACAGCAGTGCCAAAACATGAGCTCGCCCGCCACGAACGCGACGCCGACATTCCGCGAGGCGCTGCGAACCTGGCTCAAGATCGGTTGCCTCGGTTTCGGCGGACCGGCCGGACAGATCGCGCTGATGCATCGCATTGTCGTCGACGAGAAAAAATGGATCGACGAGCGGCGTTTCCTGCATGCGCTGAATTTCTGCATGCTGCTGCCCGGTCCCGAAGCGCAGCAGCTTGCGACCTATATCGGCTGGCGGCTGCACGGCACCCGTGGCGGCCTCGCCGCCGGTCTTCTGTTCGTGCTGCCCGGTGCTGCGATCGTGCTCGCGCTCAGCCTGCTCTATGCGTTCTATCGCGACGTCGGCCTGGTCGCGGCGATCTTTTACGGAATCAAGCCGGCGGTCGCCGCCATCGTCGTCGAGGCGCTGGTGCGGATCGGCCGACGCGCGCTCAAGGGACCGCTGCATGTCGCGATCGCGGCGCTCGCTTTCGTCGGCATTTTCCTGTTCGACCTGCCGTTTCCGCTGATCATTGCCGCGGCCGGTCTTGCCGGGCTGCTGCTGCCCGTTCCACATGACAGGCGGGCGGAAGAGATTGTCGTCGAAACGGCCGCGCCGTCGCTGCGACGGACACTGGCAACCATTCTGATCTGGACGACGATCTGGCTCGGGCCCGTCTTGGTCATCGGCCTCGCCTTCGGTACCGGCCATGTGCTGACCGACATCGCGGTCTTTTTCTCGAAGATGGCCGTGGTCACGTTCGGCGGCGCCTATGCGGTGCTCGCCTATGTAGCACAGGCGGCGGTCGGCGATTTCGCATGGCTGGCACCGGGCGAGATGGTCGACGGGCTCGGTCTGGCCGAGACCACGCCGGGACCGTTGATCCTGGTGCTGCAGTTCGTCGGCTTCATGGCGGCATTTCGCGACGGGCTCGGCATCGATCCCGCGCTTGCCGGCACGATCGGTGCGGCGCTCGTGCTGTGGGTGACCTTCGCGCCGTGTTTCCTTTGGATCTTTGCGGCCGCGCCCTATGTCGAGCGTCTCTATGCCAACCGCACGCTAGGCCGCATCCTTGCCGCGATCACCGCGGCGGTCGTCGGTGTCATTCTCAATCTCGCACTCTGGTTCCTGCTGCATGTGCTGTTCGCACAAGTGGCGCGCGTGGAAGTCGGCCCGCTGCAGCTCTGGATTCCCGACCAGGCGACGCTCGATCCGTTCGCACTGTTTCTGGCGGTGGCGGCCGCGATCGCCCTCATGCGATTCAGGATCGGCCTGCTGCCGGTCCTGGGTGGCGCTGTCCTGCTCGGCGCGCTATGGCGCCTCGCCATCGGCGGCTGATTGCAGCCGGCAGCGTTCGTAGACCGCGAGGTGGAGCGCTGCGAGATCCAGCATCGGCGTCGTCACGCCCAGCGCCGCCGCGCGTCGCGCAAGATCGCCGAGCACATGGTCGCCCTCGCTCGAACCGCCGCGCTCGATGTCGCGCAGCATCGAGGCGGCGAGCGACGAGGCGGGATCGATCAGCCGCCTGTCGATCCGCTCGCGGAACGCGGCGCGCGGCTCATGGCCGGCGGCGGTGGCGACCGCGACGCAATCCGCGATCATCGCCCGCATGAAGCCGGTACCGCCGGCAGCGACGATCGGGCCGACGGGTGCGCGCATCAGGCAGGTCGCACCGGCGAGCGAAGCCAGCAGCGTGAATTTCTCCCACATGTCCTGCATGATGTCGGCACTCGCCGGCGCCTCGAAACCGGCGCCATGCAGGGCTGCCGCCAATTGTTCGACGCGCGGCGACAGGCCGCCGTTCCGCTCGCCGAACAGGATGCGCGGCGGTATGTCGAGATGGCGGATGGTGCCATCGGTATCGAGCGTCGCCGAGATCTGGCATAGACCGCCAAGCACGCGGTCCGGGCCGAACGCCGCATCGAGCGCATCGAGATGCCCGAGCCCGTTGAGCAGCGGCACGATCGTTGTCCCCTGGCCGATATGGGGGCGGAGCGACGCGATCGCCGCATCGAGGTCGTAGGATTTGCAGCCGAGCAGCACGCAATCGGCGGGCGCTGCAGACGCGTCCTCGCCGACGATGCATAGTTGCGGCGCGATCGTCAGATTGCCGTCGGGGCTCTCGATCCGGAGGCCAGAAGCCGCGAGTATTTCGGCGCGCTGCGGGCGAACCAGGAAATGCACGTCGCGCCCCGCAGCGGCCAGGCGGCCGCCGAAATACCCGCCGACGGCGCCCGCGCCGAGCACCAGAATTCGCATCGCGTCCGGCCTTTTCTACGAAGGGAATCGGCCGGGATGATGCGAGCGACGGCTCGAAACGGCAAGCGCAGTTTGGTGGCCTGCGGCGGCTGCGCTATCGTCGGAGCCGGAGCTGAAGGGAACGGATTGAATCCGGTGGCATCGCTCGAGGACGCGCTCGACGCCTATCGTCGCCGTGATTTCACGACGGCGCTCGAACTGCTGCGGCCCCTGAGCCAGCAGGGCAACGCGATTGCCCAGGCGCATCTCGGTTATCTCTATTTCAACGGCGATGCCGTCGCACAGGATTATGCGGAAGCCCTGCGCTGGATCCGGCTTGCCGCCGAGCGCGGCGTTGCCGGCGCGATGAGCAATCTCGCCAACATGTATTTCTCGGGTCGCGGCGTTCCGCAAAGCCATGAACAGGCCGCCCTCTGGTATCGCCGCGCCGCCGAGCAGGGCGATTCGGCAGCGATGACGCGGCTCGGCCTGATGCATCTGGAAGGAACCGGCGTCAAACCCGATGCGGAGAAGGCATCGCAATGGTTCATCGCGGCATCGCGCCGCGGATTGCCGGAAGGACAACTTCGACTTGCCCGCCAGTTTCTGACCGGCGACGGCATCGGCCGCAGCGCCGGCCATGCCTATCTCTGGGCGATGGCCGCGATGCTCGGCGGTGCCAAGGGCGCCGACGAGATCATCGCGCGCGCCTCGAAGGAACTCACGACGCCGATGCGGCTCGCAGCGCAGGTCAAGCTCGGTGAAATGTTTTTTAACGGACAGGATATTCCACGCCACTTCACGGCGGCTGCCGCGCTGTTGAAGAGTCCCGAGGCGGCCGAGAATCCGCGAGCCCTGGCGATCGTGGGGCTGCTCTATTATCTCGGTCAGGGCGTCAAACGCGACCCCGCAGCGGCCGCCGAATGGTTTCGACGCGCCGCCGAACGCGGCGAGCCGAATGCGCAGTTCAATCTCTCGGTAATGTACGGCAAGGGCGAAGGCGTGCCGGTCGATCACGACGCGGCCGCGCGCTGGTGTCGCTCCGCCGCAGAGCGCGGCGACGTGCGCGCCATGTATCGGATGAGCTTCCTCCATACCGCCGGCGAGGGCGTCGAGAAGGACCTCAGGCACTCTTACGCCTGGGCTTCGCTCGCGGCAGGTCGCGGCAATCTGGATGCGGTGCAGACCCGCGCCGCCCTGGCGCAGCAGATGACGCAGGACGATGTCGACGCGGCAAACCGGCTCGCAGCCGACCTTCTTCCGGAATCGCGGCCACAGGAGCGTACCGGCTGAACGGCCGGTTGCCCGTCCGCCCGGCTGGCCGGCTGGCCGGCTGGCCAACCAGTTGCCAAGGCGAAACCGCGCCGCCATCATGCGCGCGCCATCGCCACGGCCCTCCCTTCCCTTTCAAGCCTGACCGGATGCGCGACGAAGCCGATCGACTTCTGAACAATGCCCTCTATTTTCACCGCCAAGGGCGGCTGGACGAGGCGCACGATATCTATCGTCAGGTCATCCGCGACAATCCCGACCATGCGCACGCGCATCACCTGCTCGGCCTCGTCACCCGCCATCGCGGCCGGGAACGCGATGCGAACCTGCATTTCCGCCGCGCCGTGGAGATCGCACCGGAGGAGGCGCTCTATCGCGCCACCCTCGCCGACAGTCTTCGCCAGATCGGCGACGACGCGGCAGCCAGACGGGAACTCGAGGCGATCGAAGCGCTCGCCCTCGACGATCCGGACCTCCGCATCCAGGTCGCAACGCTGTGGGGCCTGATCGGAGAGAATGCCAGGGCCCTCGAGCGCTGTCGGCCGGTGATCGAGATGTTCCCCGATCATCTGCGCGGCAATCTGTTGCTCGGATCGCTGTTGTCCGATCGCGGCGATTTCGAACCGGCGTTGGATGCCCTCGAGAAAGTCCGCACCGCCGATCCGAACCTGCCCGACCCCAGTTGCGCGCTTGCCTCGACACTGCTCGCGCTCGGCCGACACGAGCGCATCCTGCGCCTCGAGGCTCCGCCCGATCCCCGGCAACGGTTCGGCGAGGGTACGCTGAAGGCGGTCGTGTTGTGGTTGCAGGGCCGTGCGAAAGAAGCGGCCGCGATCGTCGATGCCGCACGCCAGCACGACGCGACGCTGCCCGACTGGCCACGCCGCGCGGTGTTCCGCACCATGCTCGACCAGCTTGCCGGGCTGATTGCCTATCGCGCCCGTCATGTCGCGCGTTACGAAAGTTCGGCCCACGCGACGCTCGCGGTCATCGGCGACGAACAGGCAATGGCAGCGGCCAATTTCGTGACGACGCTGGACGGCCAATCGACGCGCCTCGTGGGCGAACCGGTGTTCGGTTGCCGCGCCGCGCATCTGGGCGTTGCGGACAACCGATTTCAATCGGCCTTCGTCGCGGCGCTCGGCCGGCTATCCGACGGCGCACGGTTCGTATCGCTGGTCGGGTCGATCGATTGCCGCATCGCCGGATTGCTGGCCGAACTGCCGCTCGACCAGTACGGCCATTTTTCCGACCTGACGCCGGTCGACCGGCTGGCGGACCAGTATGTCGACTGGCTCGCCGGCATATGTCGCGAACGCGGCCTGACGCCGATCGTGGCCGGACCGCCGGCGAGCAATGTGCAGGTCGAGGTGATGAAGACGATCGCACGCCACGCCTATCTCGAGGTCATCGAGCGATTTAACCGCAAGCTCGGCGCGGCGGCGCGGCGGCACGGCTTTGCCTATGCCGATCTGCTGGCGGCGACCCGCAGCGAGGGCGCGCTGGGCCGTCCCGGCCTCTTCATCGACACCAATCACATCCTGCCGACGGCGCTGGTCGAGTCGATCGACCGCAGCATCGCCGGCAGCGCATCGTAGTGCGCGCATCGCGATCGGAACGGGAGGACGAGATATGAGAATCAACATACTGCGGGCAGCGGGCGCCTTGCCCGACAGCGCGCTCGAAGATTGGGGATCGGTCGGCCTGCCGCAGGGCGAACCGGTGTCGCATCTATCCGGCAAGATTCTTGAAATGAGTGCCGACGAGGACATCGAATCCGGCGTGTGGCAATGCACGCCGGGGCGCTGGCGGCGTCAGGTCAAGAAGGCGGAGTTCTGCCACTTCCTGGCCGGACGCTGCAGCTTCACGCCGGACGGCGGCACGACGATCGAGATTGCCGCCGGCGACAGCCTGTTTTTTCCGGCCAATTCCGAAGGCATCTGGGACGTGAAAGAAACCGTGCGCAAGGTCTTCGTCGTCTTCGAATGGGAGGCGTGAGTGGCGATACGCCACGACTTCCCGCACCGTATACGGGAGATCGAGAATCTCTGGATCCCGATGCCGGACGGCGTGCGGCTTGCCGCGCGCGTTTTTCTGCCGGACGACGCCGAGCGCAATCCCGTACCTGCGATCATCGAAGCCAATCCCTATCGCAAGCGCGACGGACTGCTGCATCGCGACACGCTCGCTTATCCCTATCTCGCGGG
>JBBDWX010000269.1:7230-13487 GCA_040902665.1 Dongiaceae bacterium | reverse complement strand
GCCAATGCCGGGATCGAGGGCGGGTTCGATGCGCTGAAGAAAGTCGGCACGGTCTATCCCTCGCGCGAACCGGTGATCCGTTTCGCCGACGGCAAGTTTCCGACGCCGTCGGGCAAGATCGAGATCGCCAGCGAACGGGCCGCCGCCGACGGGCTGCCCGCCGCACCGACGCCGCATGCCGATCCGCGCCCGGCCAAGGGCCTCTACCGCCTGCTGACGCCGGCGACGCCGTGGCTGATGAATTCGATCTACGGCAACGACAGGAAAATCCTCGAGAAGAACGGGCCTGAATCGATCGCGCTGCATCCCGACGACGCCGCCGCGCTCGGCCTCGCCGACGGCGACCTGGCGATCTTCGAAACGCCGATCGCCAGCCTTGAGATTCCGGTGCGGATCGAGAACGTGATCCCGCGCGGCGTGGCGCTTGGCGGCAAGAGCCGCTGGGTGAAGAACGCGGCGCTGCGCGCGAACATCAACGCGCTCAATTCCGGTCTCAAGGCCGACATGGGCGACAGCACGGCCGTGCACGGCGTCGAGGTCTCGATCCGGCGGGCGTGAGTGGCGGCGCGTCTTCGTCGATCGCGCGCTGGCGGCGTTGAAGGGATAGGAGCGCGGCCGCGATACGATAGCGGCACGGTGCGGCAATACTCTGAAAATTTTTATCGTCATTGCCGGGCTTGACCCGGCAATCCACGCCGCGATCAGTCGCGGCCGACCACGACATGCCGACGCACCGGGCCACAGCGGTTTAGACGGAACCCGGCCGCTCGATGGATCGCCGGGTCAAGCCCGGCGATGACAAATTGTTTTATCAGAACGTAAAGAGTCTACACCGTCATCGTCTCGACGACCATTTGCTGGAAGCGCTGCACCGCGCCCTCCCAGGCTGGCGTGAAGCGATTGTCGATGCCGATGCGATCGCGCACCGCATGGTTCTTCTGCAGCACCGCGACCAGCGGGCCGTCCTGCGCGTTGATCATCTTCCAGCCGTCGGAAACCGCCTGGCGCGATTCCGCGAACGAAGCCCCGCTCGCCGCCTCGTCGCCGACGAAATAATAGTCCTTGCGGTAATAGGTGCGGTCGGCCGCCTGCGGCATGAACTGCGTTACCGCGATATGGTCGGTCAGCACCGTGATCCCGACATTGGGAAACAGGCACATGAAATTCCCCATGTCGCGCATTTCCGGCTTCAGGTTCGGAAATTTCGGCAGCGTCGCCGAGCGCGTGTTGATGAGATTGCCGTCGTCGGCCTGCGGGATACAGCTTTCGGTGCCGACCATCGTGCCTTCGATCACCGCGCGGCCCCACCAGTTCGGCCGGCCGCTGAAAATCTGCGAATGAATCCACGGCAGATGATAGTCCTCGATGCCGCCCTCGACCGTCAGCTTCCAGTTGGCCGGAATTTCGAGATCGTGCCAGCCGCCATGGCGCAGCAGCGAGAGATCGTAATCGGCGAAATAGCGTTCGAAATGCCCGACATGCTCCTCGAGCGGCGGTGCCTTGCCGTCGATATTGACGAAGACCGTGTTCATCCACACCCCGGCGCGCACTTCGCGCAAGCCCAGCGCGGCGCGATCGAATCCGTCGGCCCTGTTGACGCCGACGCCGCCGATATTCGGTTGCGCGATCAGCGTGCCGTCAAGATCGTAGGTCCAGCTATGCCAGGGGCAGCGGATGTTGGTGAGACCCTTGCACGGTTCGGCGATCGGGCTCATCCCGCGATGCGGACAGATATTGAGGAAGACACGCAGCACATCGTCGCGACCGCGGACCATGACCAGCGGCCAGCTGGCGATCGAAACCGGCTTGGCATCGCCCGGCCCCGGCACGTCGTGCGCGACGCCGATCGACATCCAGCGCTTTGGAAAGAGTTCGGTCTGTTCCAGCCGGAAGAATTCGGGATCGGTATAGGCCCGGCCCGGCAGGCCCTTGGCCCGCTCCGGCTGCGGGTTCATCAGGGCCCCGATCGCCTCGCTTCCGAGCAGGGTTTCGACGGCGGAACTTGCTGTTGCCGACATGGAATCGGTGCCTCCCGAATGTGCGCGCTTCCTGACAAATCCGCGCGCCTCAATGATGTGCCGGATGCGAGGCTAGCAAATGGGGGCCTATTGGCAAGTCGCCCGAACCGGCGCCGGCTGATAGGATTGGCGGGTATCGGGAATTCGTGACCGGAACCCGTTACCGCAATCCGTAACCGCTGCCCGATTCGGAAGGGAGCGCCCCGCATGACCGTCACCGCGCTCGATCATTACACCATCGCCGCCGGCGATCTGGACCGCACCGTTGCGTTCTACGAAAACGCGCTCGGCCTCGTACGCGGCAAGCGCCCGGATTTTGATTTTCCCGGCGCCTGGCTCTATGCCGGTGGACGGCCGGTCGTGCATCTCTTTGTCGCCGACGCGCCAAACCACGCCAAAACCGGTGCGCTCGACCATATCGCGTTTCGCGCCGACGGGCTGGATGCGACGCGCAAACGGCTCGATGCGCTCGGCATCGCCTATCGCCAGCAGACTGTGCCTGGTACGAACCTTCACCAGCTCTTCCTGCACGATCCCGACGGGCTGCGCATCGAGCTCAATATCGAGGCGGGGTGAATCGGAATCGTCATGCTTCGCCCTTCGACAGGCTCAGGGCAAGGCTCAGCATGAGGATTGTGGTTCGTGCCAACCCTGAATTACGTCAGGGCTTCGCATTGTCCTGAAATCGTAAAAGGCCTGAGCCGATCGAAGGCCTCATCCTGAAATCGTAGGAGAGCCGAGCTGGTAAAAGGCCTCATCCTGAGCCTGTCGAAGGATGAAGCGGCGCAAGGCTGCGGTCCTCATGGTTCGCCCTTCGACAAGCTCAGGGTGAGGCTCACCATGAGGATATCTGGCGTGATGTCGGGGCCAACCAACTGTGAGCAACCTTAAATCTGCCCGTCTTCGATCTTCTTGCGCAGATAGGCGGCATTCACCCGCGGGCCCGGAAACTGCGGATGCACGACCAGCGCGCGCTCGAACGCGTCGAGTGCCTGTTCTTCTTCGCCGAGCTGCATGTTCACGAGGCCGAGGCCCGCCAGTGCGCCGAAATGGCGCGGCTCGCGGATCAGCGTTTCGTCGATGTCGGCGATCGAGCCCTCGTAATCGCCCATGAGGTAACGAAGCGTCGCGCGCCGGTTCCAGCCTTCGGCGAAGTCGGGATCCTGTTCGATCACCGCGTTGAACGCATCGAGCGCCGCCGGAAAATCGCCGCGGTCCATCTTGAGATCGCCCTCGCGCAGCAGCGTCTCGATGTCGCCGTTCTCGTGCTCGTACCAGATGCGCCAGATCTCGCGCTCGATGGTGTGCGCCGAAATCGGATCGGGGGCGCCGACGAGCTGGTCGAAATAGGTCGGCAGCCGCGGATCGGCCTGGTCGGCGCGCAAGGTCGCCGCCGCGCTCAGTAACGCGACCGCCGCCACAATCGCTGCCGCGATCCGGCCCGCATTCGATGTCAGCCGCCGGAAGATCATGCGCTCCATTATGGCGCGTTTCGCGAAACTGCAAAGTCCCTTTGGGCAAGATCCCCGGCGCGCCGGGACATAATTCCGTGACGCCAGGAGACGCATAATCCCGCGCCGCGGGGCCCCGCCGGCTTTTCGCCCTATCCCCCTTGCCCCTCTTGGGCCCGAGCGACGATGCTGGCGCCCGAAGCGAGTGCAATGAGCGAGGAATTATGAACCCGATCGACTGTTTTTCAGCGACCTATGCCGAGGCGCGCGGCAAGTTTCTCGCGGCAGTGAACGAGGCCGGGCTGCTGCTGACCGAGCATCGCCACCCGCTCAAGGGCGCCGACGGCGAAGATCTTGCGAGCGACGTCGCCTGGGCCGGCTCGGTCCTCTCCGAGCGCGTGCTGGTCGTGCAATCCGCCACGCACGGCGTCGAGGGTTTCTGCGGCTCCGGCATCCAGACCGGCCTGCTGCGCTCGGGCGTGTGGCGGGAGATTCCCGACGGCATGGCGCTGGTCTTCGTGCATGCGGTCAACCCGCACGGCTTTTCCTGGCTGCGCCGGGTCAACGAGGACAATATCGATCTCAATCGCAATTTCGTCGATCACTTCACCGCGAGCTATCCCGACAATCCCGGCTATCGCGAACTGCGCGACCTTATCTGTCCCGCCGACTGGAGTGAGGCGACGAAGGCAAGCACCAAAAAATCACTCGACGCCTATGGCGAAGAGCACGGCGCGATGGCGCTACAATCCGCCATCACCAGCGGGCAATGGTGGGACAAGGAAGGCGTGTTCTATGGCGGGCGCACCCATAGCTGGTCGAACAAATTGCTCGGCACCGTCGCGCGCGGTCATGCCGCCGTCGCGAAACAGGTCGCAATGATCGACCTTCATACCGGGCTCGGCCCGTACGGCTATGGCGAGATCATCAACGGCCACAGCGCGGGCGAGATCGGCTATACGCGCGCCCGGGAATGGTACGGCGACGAAACGACGAGCAACGAGGACGGTAATTCCGCCTCGGCGATCGTGCATGGCGATACCGCGCGCAACTATATCGACCAGTGCCCGAACGCCGAGGTGACTTCGATCACGCTCGAATACGGCACGCAGCCGCTCGATGCCGTGATCGATTCGGTGCGCGCCGACAACTGGCTGCATGCCCACGGCACGCTCGACAGCGACGAGGGCCGGGCGATCAAGAAACAGATCCGCGATGCCTTCTACCAGGAGCAGGACGACTGGAAGAAGATGGTGCACGAGCGCGGCATCGATGTGTTCCGCCGCACCGTCGCCGGGCTCGCCGGAACGTGAGAGCCAGAACATGAGCAATAGACTCGATGGCCGAATCGCAATCGTTGCCGGCGGCACCAAGGGCCTCGGCGCCGCGATCGCCGCGCGGATGGCCGGCGAAGGCGCGAAGGTCCTGATCTCGGGCCGCGACGACCGAGCCGGTGCCGCTTTGGTCGATGCGATCGCGAAAGACGGCGGCAGCGCGAAATTCCAGCATGCCGACATGGCGGAGCCTGACGCGGCAGCATCGCTGGTTGCAGCGGCACTGCGCGAATGGGGCCGCGTCGACATCCTTGCCTATAATGCCGGCATCTTCCCCCGTTCGACGCTCGCCGACATGAAGCTCGCGGAATGGGATCGCACGATGGCAGTCAATCTGCGCGGTGCAATGCTCGCGGTCAAAGCCTGCATCCCGGAGATGACGAAGAACCGATACGGACGCATCGTGCTGACCTCGTCGATCACCGGCCCGCGTGTGGCGGTTGCCGGCTGGACGCATTACGCCGCGAGCAAAGGCGGGCTCAACGGCTTCATGCGCGCGGCCGCGGTCGAACTCGGTCCGCTCGGCATCACGATCAACGCGATCGAACCCGGCAATATCTGGAACTCGAGCGGGCCCGACACGTTCTCGCCGGCACGCGCGGCGATCGTGCCCGCGGTCATTCCGCTCGGCCATATCGGCGAGCCGGACGATATCGGCTGGGCGGCGGTCTATCTGGCGAGCGACGAGGCGAAGTATGTGACCGGGCAGAGCCTGATCGTCGACGGCGGGCAGATCCTGCCGGAATGGCCGCTCGATGCGCCGGAATGAGGTGCGCATACACTGCGGCGGGTCTGGAGAGCGTCGACATGCGATGCCTCATCCTGAGCCTGTCGAAGGATGAGGCGGCACGATGACACGCCCCTCATGGTTCGCCCTTCGACATGCTCAGGAGGCTCACCATGAGGATATTCCGGCAGCGCGCATGGCTTTTATCGACTCATTCTGTGGTGCTTGTCGCAATGCTGCTGGCGTACGCCCGGCCCACGCTCACCGCCGACGATTCGCTCGTCGACATCGAACTCGGTCCCGCAACCTTCGCCGTGCCGCAAGACTGGATCGATCCCGGCTGGCGCGATGCCTCACAGGCAGGCGCAGCCGATACGATTTATGCCGACACGATTCTTCTGGCGCCGCCGCTCGCGGCGCTGGCGGCGGCGAGCGACGGCGCGTTCGATCCCGAGAGCGTTGCGTCGGTTGCGATCCTGCTGCGCGACGATCCCGATCTCGAATGGCGGGCGCATTATGTCGACGGGCGCATTGCAGCCGCGGAAGAACGGTTCGGCATCGCGACGGCCGACGATGCCGCCATTGCCTTCGACGACCTGCCGTTCGATCGCCTGTATGGCGGGGCGTTTGCATCCGCGGGCAAATCGGCGAGCCGCGCGCTGCATTTTGGCGGCAGCATCCCGACCTCGGCGCACGACACGGTCGCGGTCGCCGCGCGCATCGACAC
>JBBDWX010000269.1:0-7220 GCA_040902665.1 Dongiaceae bacterium | reverse complement strand
CCCGACTCTACTCGATGTCGCTGACGATCCGGGCCGGCGAGGAACCGATCGCGGCGGTCATCACCTTGCGTACGACGCGGCCGCTGAACGCCGGCGACTTTGCGCTTGTCGGCGTGGCAATCGAAATCGCGAACGGCACGCTCACGGACTAAACGTCGAGCCCCGCCGGCTTCGGTCCGCCGCGCCTTGACGCTGCGCGGGACCATAACCATGGCGCTGACGCGCGGGCGCTTGGATCGCGTAGCCATATCTTGACCGCCCCAAATTACCGCGGTAATCAGGCTGCTCGGGAACACCCCAGGGAGGGGGGCAGGCCGATGGCGAGCGGGACCGACGGCAAATCCGGTAGCAAGACCAAAACGGCAATCAAGCCCGGGCGCAAGCCGGCCGGCCAGACGAAATCCAGGACCCATCGATCCCGGGAAGTGGACCGGTCCTTTCTCGAGGCGGTCTGGCAGGGGCGGCCGGCCGCAAAATACACACCCGGCGAGCATATCTTCCGCCAGGGCGATCCCGCCGATGCCGTCTTCTACATTCATGCCGGCAAGGTCGAGATCAAGGTGTTGTCGGACCAGGGCAAGGAAGGTGTGATCGCCATCCTGGAACCGAAGGAATTTCTCGGCGAAGGATGTCTCGCCGGCCAGCCGCTGCATATGGCAAGCGCCATCGCGCGGGAGGACTGTTCGATCGTCAAGACCAGCAAGGACGAGATGATCCGCATGCTGCGGGACGATCCGGTCTTCTCGCAGAAGTTCATGAAATTTCTTCTGACCCGGAACATCCAGATCGAGGAAGACCTGGTCGATCATCTGTTCAATTCCAGCGAAAAACGCCTCGCGCGTTGTCTTCTGCTGCTCGCCCATTTCGGCAAGGATGCAAAACTGGAAACGGTCATCGCGCCGATCAACCAGGAAACGCTGGCCGCGCGGGTCGGCACGACGCGGTCCCGGATCAATTTTTTCATGAACAAGTTCCGCCGGCTCGGTTTCATCGAATATAACGGCCATCTCAAGGTTCATTCCTCGCTGCTCAATGTGATCGTCCGCGACTAGCAGCCCGGCCCCCAGGGCGCAGCCTAGGGCCCCCGACCCCCGAACCCTTCCTCGGAAAAACCCTGTTTGCGGCAAAATGGACGGCAATTCAGCGGCTTCCTGTGTGCAATCCGGGACTCCCGACCGCTCGGCGAGCCTCTAGGATCGGATAGTTTCCAGAAGTCCAGATTGCCTGTGGCAATGGAAAATCCATCGGGAGAGGGATCGGAACAATGTCAAAGATCAAAATCCTGGGCGCAGTCATGGCCGTCGCGTTGCTGGCCGGTTGCGGACAGACGGATATCCAGCGGGCCAAAGTCATGCAGGGCTCGGGCTCGGCGTTCACCCAGGCGCTGACGGAGGAGTATCGCAGCATCGTGACGTTCGAAGCCGAGGAAATGTACGACTGGCCGGACGCGAACTATTTCGCGGACAAGGGCCTGCAGGCTGCCAACGGCGAAGTCGTGCTGCCGGAGGAAATCGACAACTGGCGGCAGCCGCCCGACGAATCGATCTGGCGCGACTGGCAGCTTACGGATGAATGGGTTGCCGGCGGCGATGTCGGGGAAATGATCGACGGCCGCGCCCGCCTCATGACCGTGCTGAACAACGGCGCGCGCGACCGGTATCCGGAGCTCGCCGCACGCGCGCAGGGCCGCTTCGATTGCTGGCTCGAGCAGCAGGAGGAGAATCATCAGGTTGCCCACATCGTTGCCTGTCGCGACGATTTCTGGGCGGCTCTCGAGGAACTCGAAGGTCTGATGGCACCGGAAGTACCGGTTGCGCAGCCGGAACCGATGATGCCCGATATCTACATCGTGTATTTCGACTGGGATCGCTCGGATATCCGGCCGGATGCAGCAGCGGTCATCGCCGATGTCACGAACGCCGCAGCATCGCTCGGCAGCCCGCCGATCTCGGTCACGGGTCACACCGACCTGTCCGGTTCGGACGACTACAATATGGGCCTTTCGCTGCGTCGCGCGGACTCGGTCCGCAACGCGCTGATTTCCGGCGGCATCTCGGCCAGCCAGATCACGACGGCAGGCCGCGGTGAAGCGGAACCGGCGGTACCGACTGCCGACGGTGTTCGCGAGCAGGCCAACCGTCGCGCGGAGATCATCATCCAGCAGTAAGTCATCTGGATCCGACGACAGCGGAGCGGCGCCGGGAAAATCCCGGCGCCGTTTTCGCAGGGGCATCAGCAATGCGCTCAGGGCCAGTGGCCCTCCTGCCGCCAATGAAGGCAATGCCGGTGCATCGGCCGGGGAACCCTCGCTATCACGCCCGCACCGATGCATCCGCAATGCAACCCGGCGCTGAACAATCCCGCGCTGTGCAATCCGGGACTCCCGCCGGCGGAACCGACCGCTATGAGTAGAGGTCTCAACAGAACGATCAGACGGCCGCCGGCGATGGCAGCCCCCTGCCAGTCCGACCGGCCGGGATCGACAGCAACGAGGAGACATTCCCATGCAACGGATCCGCGCTCGATATCCAATGCCCGCAGGCGCATACCCCGAAACACCGGCCAACAATGGCAGTCGGTTTGCCGCAATCCGGTCTGCCGCGGTCGCGCTGGCGGTCACCGCCCTTTTTGCCGGCCCGATAACCGTCGCTCCGGCTGCGGCGCAAGAGAGCAGCTACAGCGCCTGGCAGCCGCCGGTGACCCTCGACGACGAACTGAAGACCATGCTCGACGAGCTGACCGTACTGATCGACAAGGCCAAAAAATCGGACGCGGCGAATCCGGCGTTTCTCTCGGACCTGAACGACCTGCTGGCTTCGTATCGCAATCCCTGGGGCACACAGCTCTTCTTCGACGATTTTGCCGACCGTAACTACAACCAGAATCCGGTCTGGAAGGTCAGTGCCGGCGAATTCAAGGTGTCGCCGAACGGGCCGCATCGCGGTCTCGTATCGAAGATCGTATCGCAGGGAACGCAGACAAATCAGAACATCACGATCGGCAATATCGTCATTGGCACGATCGGCAGCGGCCAGACCGGCGCGGGCGGCCATGCCGCGATCTACACGCCGGTCAGGATCTCCAATGCCTTCCGCGTCGAGATGATCTTCACCTCGAAGGAGCGATACGGACGTTGGGATTTCGGACCCTACCAGGGCACAACGGGCAATGTCGCCTACCGCCTTGCCTATATACCGAACGCCAATCCCGCTCTGCAGCTCCAGCGCGTCACCAGCCAGGGGACGACCGTCATCGCCAGCTACAAGAACGTGTTGTCGCTCGAGGGCAACAGCGAACATGTCCTTGTCTGGACGCGGGACCGGAATGGCCTGATGCATGTCGCAGTCGATGGCAAGCAGCTTATCGCCGTTACGGATAGCGGCATCAACCAGCCCTTTGACGGTTTCATGATGGTCAATAGCGGCGGCACCTACTCGCTGCGCTCGATCGCCATCAACGGACGGGCCCTCCCCAACCCATCCTGATCGAGCGAATCGCTTTCCTTCGATACCCGGTGCCGCACTGCGGCACCGGGCCCTGATGCAGAACCACATTTGTGCCCGACTATCCCTTGGCAAGGAGGCGCCGGGTGCCGCCCTGAGGGCGGCGGAAGGCACAGCCACGATGCTAAAGAAACCAGCGAGGGGCGATGTCGGGAAGATCGTCGAATCGATCGGCAACGGGCATTCGTTCAAGCAGTACCGGCGGGGTCAGCATGTTTTCCGTCAGAAAGACCCCGCCGATGCGGTCTACTACCTCAAGACCGGAAGAATCCAGATAACGGCCATCTCCGATCAGGGCAAGGAAGGGGTCGTATCGGTCATGGAGCCCGAAGATTTCTTCGGCGAAGGCTGCCTTGCCGGCCAAGCGCTGCACAGTGCGAATGCCAGCGCAGTGGCCGACAGCACGATCATGAGGATCGAGAAGGATACGATGGTGCGAATGTTGCAGGACAACTCCGCGTTCTCGCGGCTCTTCATGAGATTCCTGCTGTCGCGGAACATCCAGATCGAGGAAACGCTGGTCAAGCAGCTGTTCAATTCGAGCGAGATGCGTCTGGCGCGGGTTCTCCTGCAGCTTGCCGATTTCGGCAAGAATCCAAAGCTGGATGAGGTCGTTCCGCTCGCGAACATCGAGATACTCGCTGCAAGAGTCGGTACGACCGTAGCGCGAATCGATTACTTCATGGATCGATTCCAGAAACTCGGATTCATCGAGCTGAACGGCGGCATGCGGGTCCATGCGTCGTTGCTCAGCGTGATCGTCAACGAATAGGCCGGCGCCCCGGTTTCACGCTGCCTGCAAAAAAGTGAAGCAAAATCAACCTATTGCTGGCACCCGGCTGTGCAATCCGGAACACCGCGACATCCTGCGATCCGATAGCAATGAGCCTTGGCGAATGTACCTCGCATGAGGCCGACGCAACCTTGCTGCATCTTCATGTTGCCTGCAGCGATCCAGCAATCGGGGGCCCATCCCATGTCGAAATTCCGTGATTTCCGGGCAACGGACAATCGTGTCGTGGCCGTCTTCGGAGACGGCATGGAAAGTTTTGAGCTGCCGCAGGCCACCACACTCGCCCAACTCGCCGCTCGCCTGGTTCGCCTGAGCGAGCTGCATGGCGATCCATTGCTTCGCATCGACGTGAGGCTCGGCAACCTGCCGCAAGAACGCACTCACCGCAGCCTGCACGCTGCGCCAAGCCGGTAACGGGGGAAATTCATGAGCAATCGAACAGCGGCAATTGCGCTGACGGAGTCGTTCGGGCGGATCAGGATTCGCGCCGTTGCCATGCAGCTGATCGCCGATCTTGACGGCCGCTATGTCGAGTTGCATGTCGTAACCGATCGCGGCCAGACCCTGGCAATCACCTGCGACAGTAATTCGATCTTCGCGATCCAGCAGCATATCGAACAGTTGAGCGAGGAATGCCCGGAGACCGCGTCCTTGTAAAGAGCGCCGGGTAAAGAGCGCCGGGTAAAGAGCGCCGGGTAAAGAGCGCCGGCGCCCGCTGATCGGGCCTGGCTCAGCCAAGCCCCGCCGGTTTCGGCCCGCCGGTCGCCCAGTCGAGCAGCTCGACCGTGTGCACGACCGGCATGCCGATCGCGCGTTCGAGCTGGGCGATGCAGCCGATATTGCCGGTCGCGACGACACTGGCGCCGGTTGCATCGATGTTCGCCGCCTTGCGCGCGCGCATCGCATCAGCCAGATCGGATTGCAGGATGTTGTAGGTGCCGGCCGAGCCACAGCAGAGATGGCCGTCGGCGATCTCGCGGACCTCGAACCCGGCATTGCGCAGCAGGTCGCGCGGCTCGCGCTGGATTTTCTGTCCGTGCTGCATCGAACAGGCGGAATGATAGGCGACCGCGATACCCCTGTTTTCAGGCGCGCGGGCCGCATTGCCGATACCCTGTGCGACCAGAAACTCGGTCACGTCCTGTGCCAGCGCGGAGACGCGCGCCGCCTTTGGGGCCCATTCGGGCTCGGCGCGGAACATAAAACCGTAATCCTTGAGCGTGGTGCCGCAGCCCGACGCATTGACCAGGATCGCATCGAGCCCGACCCCGCCCGATCCATCGGCATCCGCCTCGCGCAACCAGGCATCGATATTCGCCTTCGCCTGGACGTGGCTCTCGTCCCGCCGCCCCATGTGATGCGCGAGCGAGCCGCAGCAGCCGGCACCCGGCGCTTGCACGACTTCGATGCCGTGTCGCGTGAGCAGCCGGATCGTCGCTTCGTTGATCGCGGGTTTGAGTGCCGGCTGCACGCAGCCTTCGAGGAGGGCAACACGCGCGCGGCGCGGGCCTTCAGCGAGAAAGATCTGCGCGCCTTCCATCGGCGAGCGCGGCGCCGGCATCGCAGGTGCAAGATCGAGCATCGCGCGCAATCGTCCGCCGGTAAGAAATCGCAGCGGCCGCAGGAGGGTAGCACCCACCATCGCGAGACGAAAGCGCCCGGTGTAGGGCATCGTGCGCGCGAGCAGTGTTCGCAACAGGCGATCGGCGAATGGCCGCCGATATGTGTCCTCGATATGGGCGCGGCCGATATCGACCAGATGCATGTAATGCACGCCCGAGGGGCAGGTCGTCATGCAGGCGAGACAGGAAAGACAGCGATCGATATGGGTCGCGGTCGCCGCATCCGCCGCGCGATCCTCCTCGAGCATCGATTTCATCAGATAGATGCGACCGCGCGGACTGTCGAGTTCGTCGCCGAGCAGCAGATAGGTGGGACAGGTCGCGAGACAGAAGCCGCAATGCACACAGCTTCGCAGGATGTCGTTCGCGGCCGCGACGTCCGGATCGGCAAGCTGCGCGAGGGTGAAGGAGGTCTGCACGGCCTTCCCTACCCCATCCGTCCCGGATTGAGGATGAAATTCGGATCGAACGCCGCCTTGATCGCGCGCGCGAGTTCGTCGGGCGAAGAAAATCCCGCGGGCGCATTGCGGATCGGCTGCACGACGCCGCCGGTTTCGGCGACGGTGGTTTGTGTCGCCGAAACAAGCGCGGGACCGTCGGCGCCCGCGAGCCAGACCGCACCGCCGCCCCAGTCGAGATAGCCATTGCAGCGGGCGAGCGACTGCGCACGGGTCAGCGCGGCCGCGCCCGATGAAGGTGGCACCGACAAACGCAGGACAGTCGCGCTTTCATCGCGCAGCAAAGGCGCCACATCGGCGATCTCGCGCCAGAGTGCGGCCGAGCGCGAGCCGTGCAGCTCCTCGTCCGGCGCATTGGTTGCGTCGCGCAGCAATGCGCGCAGGCGCGTGCAGCGATCGGAAGTGGACTCCGGTGCGCCCTCGAGCCGGATCGCGGTCACGCTCGCGCCAGCGCCGCGCACCAGGTCGATGCCGCTCATGGCGGCGATGTCGGCAGGCAGGAACGCAGCCCCGGTCACCTCGAACGGCAGTTGCAGCGATTTCGTCAGCGCCTCATTCGCCGCCACCGCATCGAGACCGTAGAGCAGGACGGTCCGCAGCTTCTCGGCGCGCGGCAGAACCTTCAACGTGATCTCGGTCATCGCGGCGAGCGTGCCCATCGAACCCGCCATCAGTTTCGAGAGATCGTAGCCGGTCACGTTCTTCATCACGCGCCCGCCCGATTTGAAACTCTCGCCGCGGCCGTTAACCGCGCGAAAACCGAGGATATGGTCGCGCGCCGCCCCGAAGCGCACGCGCCTGGGGCCTGCGAGATTGCAGCCGATAGCGCCGCCCAATGTGCCCG
>JBBDWX010000268.1:0-13701 GCA_040902665.1 Dongiaceae bacterium | reverse complement strand
CCCTCTCACGGCGGGAACAGGGGTTCGAATCCCCTAGGGGACGCCAATATCCTCCAGACGGCATGAATCGGATTGTACAGGCCGTTGCGCGCGCCTTCAGTGGCGCTTCGGCTGCGATGCATCGTCATGGCATCGTGCGACCGGACGATCGCGAGGCAGGATCATGCGCAAACCGCAGATGGCAAGATTGCTGGAAGAACTCGGTCGGGTGCGTCTGCCGCCGAACTTCTTCATGCGCGAGTTCACGGCCCCAATCGCGCACATGCGAGCCGGCTATGCCGGCGAAATCCGGTGCGGCTGCTCCGAATGCCGCGGCCTCGATTGTTCGCAATGTCGACCCGAAAGAGTATAATAAGGGTTCAGTGCATCGCTTGGGGGCAAGGCGATGGGTCGCATGGCCAGGCTTGCCATCGGATGGGGAATATTGGTTGGCGGCCTGCTTGCGGGCGCCCTGACTGTGCCGGCAATTGCGCAGGATCCGACTGCGGAGGCCTATGCCCGCATCCTTGGCAATTCCGAAGACCGGATCGTCCTCACCATATCCATGCGCCGCGAGGGCGCCGATGACACGCGCGCCGATGATGCGGTCGGCAGTAGTTTCGACTTCAACGAGGGGCATAATGCCTGGCAGCGGGACGAATCCAGCGGGATATTTTCGTTGGTCAGTTTCGGGCGCTGGTCCGACTCCAGTGTCCGGTTCGATCTCGCCATGTGGCAAGCGCGTCTCGATGAGTTGCGAGCGCAGCGCGAAGAGTGGCTGAAGTTCCCCGACCGTGACAGCGCACGTCTGGTCGCCGACCCCGCAATCGGGATCGCCCACGATGCAGCGGCAAGTCGTATCGAGGACGTTGAGTTGCTGCTGCGGCTCCTGATGGGGATCGAGATCTACCAGACGCTTGTCGAAAGTTATCCTGATCGGGTCGGGCCCATATCGGACCTGCCGCGATTCACAGGCGGCGGCGGTACGAGCCGGTATTACGGTACCGAGATGTTCGACGACGGCACGGCATACCCGTTCGATCAATCCACCTCAATGCTTCCATACACGATCAATCCGGCGGGCTGGGATTTCGATGACAATCGAGCGCTCGCCGAAGCACTCGGTATGGAGGCCGGTGAGGCCGCCTGGCCTTTGCACGCAGCAAGGAATGTCAGCATCGTGCTGTGGCGCTTCGATCCGAATGATATGACTCGCGCGAACGAGCTAATCAGTGCGGCCGACGAATTTTCCCGTGAGCTTCACTACGAGCCAGTGAATGTCGATGCGGATCTGGTTACTTACGCCGAGATCGCCGCCGAAAACTACAATCTGCAATTCGAAACGGTATTCATCCGCGCGTTGCGCGAGCTTGTGCGTTGCGCCTGGCACCTTAGCCCCAGCCAGCCGCCCGCCGGATTCTGGACCGATACCGATCCGATTACCGAACAGGTCAACATCGACATTCCCTATGTCGCGGAGAATGCTCCGCTCGGCCTCCCTGACCTGCCCGGAGACCAGCTTGCTCTTCTCAGGATGCCGGCCCACGGATTTCCGGCAGATCAGCCCTTCGGCGAACTCCCGGACGATGCGTACTGGGGGGCAAAGTTCGCCGCCGACACCTGGGTCTATCGCGCTGCTCGACATGCCGTGGTTTCTGCCCCGGACCGGGAAAGCCATCGTTTCCTGAGTGAAGAGATCGACCCGGGTGGCGACAGCGAGGTCCGGATTGCGGGGAGTGGAAATCTCGATGGAAGCGTCACAATCAAATACGAATTTTCCGAAACCGGTCTGGCGAACAACGGCGATCTCGAGGTGTTCAACACCGGAACGGAAACCATCGTCGTGACGTACTCGATCGCACCCGAGGACGGTGTCCGAGAGGATTTCTCGATCCCGATGACGCTTTCGCTCTCCCATCCGGTCGATAACAAGATCGTTCCGCTCGCCGAACCGCTGCACTATGGCGATGCCTTCTACGTCGAAGCGCGCCTTGAGCAGCCGGCAACGAGGCAGGCTTACAGCGTGACGCTCTCGTTCGGCGATGTCGAGGAGACCATTCTTCTGCGGCCTGTCGAAGACGATGACCGCCAATTGCGGAGCGACATGCATTATCTCATCTGGGATGTTCCGGCAGAGCGTGCGGATGTTACGTTTCCCGAAGGATACCAGCAGTGATCGCCTGCTCCCGCACCCTTTTTGTTGCACTTGCACTGTCGTTCGGGTTCGCCGGCACGATACAGGCGCAATCGGCGATCGACGGAGAATGGGAGGTTAGCTATCTCGATCATGTTCTTGGGGTCGTCTCCGGCAAAGCAAAGGTCGATGGCGCCAACGCAACCATAGAGCTGAGGCACCCGATCTATGGAGAAATCTACAATCTGACATCGACGGAGATTCGGGTTTCCGACCGCGATATCGAGATAGTGCTAAACGGAATGTCGCCATTTCCGGAAGAATTGCCGGATGGTCTTCACGATCCCGCCACTGCCCTCATAGTGCACCCTGATGGCGGTACGCTGCGCCTCGCACACGGCGAGAATGAGGCGACCCATGTGGTTGCACCGCGCAACGAAACCGACATTGACAGGGTCACGCTCAAACTGCGCCTCGCCGAAGACGGCAAGTCACTCTATGGGCAATGGACCTACCGCATCGACCGTTACCTCGATACCGACATTCGCGGCTTGGGGCGCCACGGCGATATCGAAGAGCGCGATGGCAGCTGGTTCGCGAGCAGCATGGAAGTATGGACACGCCCGCAGGTGCAACTTGCCGGTGCCATTTCCCTGCAGCATCAGATGAAGCAGGAGGTGTTTTCCGATGGCACGGTCATGCCCTATTTCGGCTTTCCCTGGTCGGGCAGCACGGATCCCGGTCTGCCGCGCCGCTGGATTTTCGTTTTTGGCCGAAATCTTCCGACCGACTATAGCCGGCCCCTCAAGATAGAGGCTGTCGATCCTGGTGTGATCTACTCGATGCTTTACCGCCAGAGCGACATCGGGCGCTCTTCCGAGGCCGCCGAACTCTATACACGCGGCTGGCAGAAGGTGCGCGATCGGTTAAAGGCCGATGGCAGGTCCGACACGGAGATAGAAAGCGCACTCGGCAGTATGACTGCAGTGATTTTGACTGCCAACCTCAGCCGCGAAGCCGTTCCCGGATATAACAGTCTGAAGCTCGACAATAGTGAAGCGGCCTGGTTACTCCAGTACGGCGACAATGTCGGATCGATGCGCTTTGTGCGTCGGACGGGTCCATACGACCACGATTTTGAGCAGGTTCATTTCGCATTTGCCGGCGAACGGATAGCGATCGAAATCCGTACCAATATCGCGCTGCCGGTCAAGACCATACCGGTCATCGTCGGTCTCAACGGGCAACCTGTACTGAAGGGCAATGCCGTCAGCACCGGAATTGTCGCCGTCCAGTCGGCCGAGAATCCGCGTATTTATCGTACCGACCTCATCCAGATGGACCCCTGGCTTGACCATGGCGAAGGCATCATGGCTGGCGGGGCGGCGCCCTGGCACCGGATCGGCACCGGCCAAGGCGATCAAATTACCGCTGTCATTGCCCAACCGGGCCTTTTTTCGATCGCGCCCAACGCCGCTGCCACCACGGTCTTCACGACACCGACCGATACCGCGATCGGGGGCACCTGGAGCATGTTCCTCGCGACGGCCGCCCAATGCGCCGGAGTCGCACTGACTGGCGGTGCCAATGCCGAGCGGATGGAGTCTAACCGAATTTCCGAGTTCCTTCTCAATACAGGGAGATACCGCATCCCGGTTCCGGGCTGGATGGCGACGAAAGTGTCCATCGGCCAGCACGCAGCCATGCTGCTGCTGCGCGACACGTTCCTTCGGATGATGTTGCAGAACGAAACGCAGCTTCGCAGGTACGAAACCGACCAGGATCTGGCGCTCTATCGCCGTTCGATCGAAAACCTCGTAAGACAAGGCCAGCACCCGCTCAGTCGCATTGAAGTGACCGGCCCGGACAACATCAAGACCGACTTCATATGGACATTCGAAGGCGACATCGTTGCGCAGGTTACCGGAATTGGGCGCACGGCCATCGACGAATGGGCGATTGCTGCGACCCGCGACGCGCTCGACCAGCAACGAGCCATGATGACAATGCAGATTGCAAAGGTGCAGGAAATCGATGATTGCGCCATCGAGCAACTATTGCGCCTGACCGGTTATTCGTTTGGCCCCGTGGCGGAGATAGCGGCGTCGAAACTGATGGTTCGCGGACCAGCACCCCAGTACTGGGTGCCGGATGCTAGGCCCCGTGCCTATGTCGAGACCGTAGCACTCGTGGCGGATCAACTCCGCATTCAGGACCGGCTCGGGGAAGCCGATGCCAGGGAAGCAACCATGGCGATCGGTTTTGCCACCATTCCAGTCGCGATTGGCGGCGCACTTGTCGGGTCTGGCTCGGCAGCAATCGCGGTCGCGCTGGTCGACATAACCGACATCTCCCTCAATCTGTACGAGCATCTCGGCGAGAAATGGACACGCGACGCCGAAGTCCAGTTCGCCCTCGCGACAGCGACGGTCCTCGGCATGCGGCGGCTTGAGACCGCAGAGACACGGCGTTTGACCTGGGCGCATGTCATTCTGAACAAGATCCTCTATGAGGTCGGACCGGCCGCCGTCGGTCTCGGCTTCGACCTGCCGGGCCTGGTGAAGGTGTTCAGAGAAGGCATGGAACTGCGTCGGATTGCCCGCGGCCAGCAAATCCTCCGGGCGGCCACGGATGCCGAGGACGCCACGACTGCGGCGGCGCGCCGCATTCAAGACAATGATAACGAGCTGACGGGATTAATTCAAGAGTCGCGGTTACCGGATTCGGGCGTTGACCTACGCGCGATCGATCCGACAACCGGTCCACCATCAGTATTGCGCAATGCCGTCGAAGAATCACCTTTGCGGCTGAATTTTGACGAAATATCCGATCTGGCGTCGCGCAGCGGTGACGACATTTTTGCCGCGCTCGACAATATCGATCCAGCCGATCTTGCGCGGGCCGTCGACGAGACCGATCCGTTCCGCGCCGCCGCCATTGCCGACGGAACACTGCGGCCACGCTGGGCCGATGAATTTTCGCCAGCCGATTTCCAGCGCATCCGCAATCTGGTGACCAATACGGATATCCTGAGGTTACTCGACGAGGCCGGTGACGCGATCGCAACGACACTGCGGAATGCAGACGAGCTGCGCCGGGATTATGCCTGGCGGCTGCTGGAGTTCGAGCCGGGTCTGACCGCCCAGCAATATGCAAACCGGCTCAACGATCTCGTCAGTGAGGCACCACGTCCGCGCGGTGAGGATTTCTTCAACCAGGCGTCGCCGGATGACTTGGATGTCGCGCTTCGTGTCGAGCATAGCGGTTGGCGGACTGAGTTAGATCCAGCAGTTGGGGGCATTACGATACGGGATCCAAGTGGCAACTACGGGTATCTTGCGCGTGCCTATGAGGCGGCAACAGAAACGGCAACCATGTCGATGGCATTTCGCCGCTATGCAGGTTCACCGGGGCGGATCGCGGGGACGATGGAAAACATCGCGAGAGTTCCCGCGTTCGGGAACCGAATTGTGACAATGGATTTTTTTCAGATGCGAATGTTTTCTTCGCAAGGTGTCCGGTACGGTGCTGCCGCCGGTGCAGAAGGAGCCATTCGCAAGGTCGTCATGGAGCACATTGCCAATCCGACGACGCTGGTGACAACAAACTGGTGGAAGCGGACCTACTTTCCGGGCATTCCATGGGACGAGATACCGGCTCAGCGCATTTCGGACATGCTGATGTCGACCCATTCGGTCGATTATGCCCGGCGCACATTGGCTGCGATGGGTTACCGCGTGAAGGGCGCCCGAGTTACATTCGATGGGGCGGCCAGCCACAACCGCCCGCTCGAAGTGTTCAGCCGATGGTTTCAGTCTTCCAGCGAAACCTGGCAGCAATTCGTTGCCCGGCATCGCATCGATCCTGAGGCCGGCAATGCGACTGCGTCCTTCAATATTGAGCTTGATGTGGCACCTTGGTAACTGCCGCTCGATCAATGATGGCTGAATTCGCAGTCGTCGGTGAACATCGCCCGTCCAATCGCGACTTGGATGGATTTGCGGCGACACTTTCCGGGATTCTCGACCGTCCAGTCATTCGGGCGAACAGTCTCGATGAGCTGCCAACGGTTCCTCCGGCTTGCCTGTTGCTTTCGACCGGCATATCGGCACGCGCCGATCTTGAGGCGCTAAAGTCGAGATTCGGAACTGCCTTCCTTGAGCGTAGCATTCCCATCGGAGTGAGTTCGCATGGTGCCGAACTTGCGATCCAAGAATGGGGTGTGCTGGCCGCCATCGACTTTTGGGGTTTCGCCTGTTGGTCAGTTAGTCGACGGAGCGACAATGGTGCAACAGGGCTGATAGTACGGGGCGTCACTGCCGAGCAGCTCAGCTTCTCCGCACGTTTTCGCTATGCGGGACTCATAGAGGTTGCCGATACAGAGGATCTGGCAGCACAGACCGCGAAAGTGATGCGCCTGATCCTTGATTCGCTCGCTGCGCCCTGACTGACCAAGAACCTGTATGATGCTGCTGTCGAATATGGGTCCAGCAACGCTGCGCAGAATTAGCGGAAGGTTTTGGTTGGCTGAGGCTCGCTCTCCTGACCGCAGGTTCCGGCTGGTCCTTGTACCCACATGGCGCGACAGTGGCGCGCATACGCCGATGCATCGCGATGTCATCGAGTGACACGACGAATCGCCAGGCAGGTTCATGCGCAGACCGCAGACGGTGAGATCGCTGGAAGAACTCGGGCGGGTTCGTCTATCGCCCAACTTCTTCATGCGCGAGTTTCTGTATTCCGAGATTTCGACGATGAGCGGGATCGCGAACCTTCCCGACGATCCGGATCTGGCGATCGCCGCTGGCAGCCGGCTTTGCGTCGAGTTGCTCGAGCCGCTGCAGGCGACGTTCGGGCGCATCGCGTTGCGCTCGGGTTTTCGTTCCTGTGCCGTGAACAGATATGGCAACGAGCATGGCTTCAACTGCGCGCGCAACGAGGCCGACTATGCCGGCCATATCTGGGACCGGCGCGACGCCAACGGCCATATGGGCGCAACCGCCTGCATCGTGATCCCCTGGTTCCTCAATCGCTATGAGCCGCGCGCCGACTGGCGGCGGCTCGCCTGGTGGATCCACGATCATCTGCCTTATTCGGCGCTGCAGTTCTTCCCGAAGCTCTGCGCCTTCAACATCACCTGGCAAGAGCGGCCGCAACGCCGGATCGACAGTTTCATCGCGCCCAAAGGCTGCCTCACAAGGCCCGGCATGGACGGCCATGACGGCGATCACGGCGATCAGTATCCCGGGTTTCCGGCGCCGCAGTTTCCCTCCGCCTAAGCCCGCCTCGATGGGCGGCTCTGGTAGCGGCCGAGAGAAGAGCGATCCGTCTGGCGGTCTTTTCCAGCCCATCCATGCACGTCCTATGGCCGATCGCCCTGGGCTGCGGCGATGCGGCGGAACCATTTGGGTCGCCGCCGGTTATCGATGCACGGCAGGTCACTCTCCAGCGGATATGCGGGCAAAGAAGTTCGGGGCATTTCGAAAGGCGCGCAATGGATGGGTGGGTCACCAAACAGGCAATGGCTCTGAACGAAGCGCAGGCTCGTCCAGCCCCATCGTCATGCCGCCTGGCGAGCACCGCGACGGCATTGCGCGCGGTGTCGTGCCGGATCCGGCATACAGCACATCAGAAGGAACAACCGTCATGAACAGCATCATCTACATGGTCGGCCTCGTCGTTATCGTTCTGGCCATCCTCTCTTTCGTCGGTCTGGCCTGATCCGCGTCGGATTTCCGCGCGCACCCCTTACAGGAGATACATCATGGCCACTGCACCCTCGACCGTCCGGTCCACCGACCGGCTCGTTTCAGACGCCAACTCTTATGTCGACTGGCCCGCGATTCTGGCGGGCGGCGTATTCGCATCGGCATTGTCTTTCGTTCTCTTCACATTCGGCTCCGGTCTTGGCCTCTCCATGATGTCGCCGGAGCCGGGCGAAGGGGTTGCGCTGCACTGGCTCACGATCGCGGCCGGGCTGTGGTTCATCTGGGTCGCGGTTTCCAGTTTCGCCGCGGGCGGCTATCTGACCGGCCGGCTGCGCCGCCGGATCGGCGATGCAACCCATGACGAGGTCGAGGTTCGCGACGGCGCCCATGGCGTGCTCGTCTGGGCCGTCGGTGCGCTGATCGGCACGATCCTCGCTGCCGGCGGCATCGGCGGTGTGGTCGGCATGACGGTCCAGACGGCAGGCAATACCGTTGAGATCATTGCCGACGAAACCGATTACTTCAGCGGTCGCATCCTGCGCAGCGACGACGGCAGCGTCGTCGGCGACCCGGCGGCGCGCGAAGAAGTCGCGGTCATCGTCGGGCGCGCCCTGACTGACGGCGACGTGTCGGCGGCCGACCGGGCCTATCTTGCGCGGATTCTGGTCGCGGAAACCGGCACGCCCCTGCCGGCAGCGGATGCGCAGGTCGACGGCGTGCTGACCGAGGTCGAAGCGGCCCGGCAACAGGCGATCGAGGCGGCCGACCAGGCCCGCATTGTCGGCCTGATTGCGGCGTTCGTTCTGGCCGCAACGATGCTGGTCAGTGCTGCCGCGGCGTATTTCGCGGCAATCCGCGGCGGTCACGATCGCGACGAGAATGTGCCGTTCGGGACCTTCACGACGGTACGGCGCGGCCCGCCCGTGTAATACCCGCGACGCACACGAAGACCGTTCAACCCGGTCCACCCGACAGGGTGGGCCGGTTTTCTTTTGACGATGGCGACAGGCGGGTAAGCGCTGGTCAATCAAGGAACTTTTTACGCAGCCCGGCGTTTCAAAATGACCATTGAAATCAGAAGGCTGTCCCATGCCCGCCAAGTCCAAGGCTCAGCAAAAGGCCGCGGGCGCGGCCTTGTCCGCCAAGCGCGGCGAAACCAGTAAATCGAAACTCAAGGGCGCGTCGCGCAGCATGTACGAATCCATGTCGGCCACGCAGCTCGAGGAGTTCGCGCATACCAAGCGCAAGGGCCTGCCGGCGAAGAAAGCCAAGCGTTGATCGTTCGATTTGGCGGGTAATTGGCTCGATTCACCAGCTTGATCGGTGGCGTTCTTTTGCGAAGGAACGGCTGGCCCCGAAATCGGCGTGCATTGGCCGGCCTCGTAAGTATGAAACGCCAGTTCGCCGGGCGGCAGGTCGGTGAAATCGCCGCTGACCAGCAGGCCGTTTGGCCCGGCCGTCAATCCGCCGTCTGCATGGCGGCGGTACCGATCACCGGATCTGCCGCAAAAGCGGGGAGGGTCATCGCGATGGCGGCGCAGGCGAGAAATGCCAGACCGCTTGCAAGATTCCGCATGATGATTCTCCAATCCGGATAGAACTGGTCTCTACCGACAAAGCGTCCCGACGCTGCGGGTTCCGTGGCGATTCTCGGGTGCGAGCGGCGGTCCGATCCTCTAGGATTGAAACGGTGTCGCCAATCGGGCGAACCGCCGGCATGGGCCGGCCGTAAACAAGAAAAGGGGCGGATCATGAAGGCAGCCGTGCTGCGCGAGATCGGGAAACCGTTATCGATCGAAGACGTTTCAATCAGCAATCCAAAGGCGCACGAGGTTCTGGTACGGACAGCGGCTGTCGGCGTGTGTCACAGCGACCTGCATTATATCGAAGGGCTCTATGCCTGCCCGAAGCCGACCGTGCTCGGGCACGAATCAGCGGGTGTCGTCGAGAAAGTCGGCTCCGAGGTCCGCTACGTGAAGCCCGGCGATCATGTCATCACCTGCCTCTCGGTTTTTTGTGGCCATTGCGAATATTGCACGACCGGCCGGCCCTTCAGTTGCCAGAACCCCGAGACCTCGCGCGAGTCCGGAGAAGAACCGCGGCTCGCGCAGCACAGCAAGGTCATGCATCAGTTCTACAATCTCTCTTCGTTCGCCGAGCAGATGTTGATCCACGAACATGCGCTGGTGAAGATCCGTAAGGACATGCCGCTCGATCGGGCGGCGCTGATCGGCTGCGCGGTGACCACCGGTTTCGGTGCGGTTATCCATACGGCCGGCATCGAAGTCGGCAGCACGGTTGCGGTGATCGGTTGCGGCGGCGTGGGTCTCTCGGCGATCAACGGGGCGGCGATCGCCGGCGCCGGGCGCATCATCGCGGTCGATATCAAGGGGTCGAAACTCAATCTTGCCAAGCAATTCGGCGCAACCGACGTGGTCGATGCGAGCCGCACCGATCCGGTCGAGGCGGTCAAGGAACTGACCAGCGGCGGAGTCGAATATGCCTTCGAGGCGCTTGGCCTCAAGAAGACATCGGAACAGGCATTCCGGATGCTCCGTCCATCGGGCGTTGCGACCATCATCGGCATGGTGCCGGAAGGCCAGATGATCGAAGTCAGCGGTGCCGACCTGATCAACGACAAGACGCTGAAGGGATCCAACATGGGATCCAATCATTTCCGGGTCGATATGCCGCGCTTTGCCGATTTCTACCTGAGCGGCAAACTGAAGCTCGACGATATGATCGCTCGCCGCATCAAGATCGAGCAGATCAACGAGGCCTTCGACGAAATGAAACGCGGCGATGTGGCGCGCAGCGTGATCGTATTCGATCACTAATCGGCGGTCGATTCCATCCGGTCCAACGCTTCCGGCAATGCTGCAAACGTGTCGATGACGGCGGCAGGAGCGATGTCGGTTATGCTGTGCACCCCGTAACCGTAGCGGGCAAGAATGAGCGGAATGCCGGCGGCTTGGGCGGCGCGCAGGTCGTTTGCGCCGTCGCCGATCATGACAGCATCGTTCGGACTCGCTTGCATGCGACGGAGAATCGCCATCAGGTGATCGGGGTTTGGTTTTCTCGCCGGTGCGCTATCGCCTCCCGCGATGACTTCGAAGTAGCGGGTCAATCCAAGCGCATCGAGGACAAGCCGCGTCGGCAGATCCGGTTTGTTGGTGCAAATCGCCATGCGATGACCGATTGCGTGGAGGTTTGCGAGCGTCTCGGGAACGCCCGGATAGGGTCGGGTCAATTCGGTGATGCCGGTTTCGTAGAGCTCCAGAAACCGGTGGAGTAGTCGCGGCAGATTTTTGCCGGCGGGGCGGCCGGCCCGCTCGAAGGCGCGTGTCACCAGCATGGGTGCGCCGTCGCCGACCATGGAGATCACATGGTCGAGGGTAAGCGGTGGCAGGCCCTCATCGGCGAACAGCTGCAGCAGCGCCCGATGCAGATCGGGCGCGCTGTGGATCAGCGTGCCGTCGAGATCGAAGACGAGAATTCGTGGCATTGCGGCGAGGGGAGTATTGCAGCGCTTCTAGAGAGCAACGGGCGCCGGCTGCGCTGCGAGCTGGTAACAACGCGCCGTCTGGCCGTCGGTCACGTCGTGCCAGTCGGGCATGTCTTCGAAGCATCGCTCCAGCCGGACGTTGCAGCGACCGGCATAGGGGCAGCCGGCCGAGATGCGGTCGTCGCGTTCTCGCGGCACAGCGATGCGTCCGACACCGTGATCGGGATCGGGCTCGAGGATCGCCGAGACAAGCGCGCGGGTATAAGG
This sequence comes from Dongiaceae bacterium, assembly GCA_040902665.1. Taxonomy (GTDB): domain Bacteria; phylum Pseudomonadota; class Alphaproteobacteria; order Dongiales; family Dongiaceae; genus JAWXBK01. Next base: position 2,108 of record JBBDWX010000268.1, on the reverse strand, counting down.
ATGAGCCGGCGAACGGCAGACCCGCCTTGCCGGCCCGAGTTCGACCAGCCGGCCACGATAGAGCACGGCGATGCGGTCGGCGAGTGCCTGCACCACGGCAAGATCGTGCGAGACCAGGATGCAGGCCGTGCCGCGGCTCTTTGAAAGGTCGCGGATGAGATGCAGGATCGATGCCTGCACCGACACGTCCAGCGCCGACGTCACTTCATCGCAGAGCAGGATATCCGGTTCGGCCGCATAGGCCCGGGCAATGGCGACGCGCTGGCGCTCGCCGCCCGAGAGCTGGGCCGGGTAACGGTCGAGATAACTGTCGTCGAGGCGCACATCGTGTAACAGGCTGCTCATGCGTTCTGCCATGGCCGAACGCGACAGATCGAAATAGAGCCGCAGCGGCTGCGCCAGAATCTCGCGCACCGTCTGGCGGGGATTGAGCGAGGCATCCGGGTTCTGAAAGACGAGCTGGATCGCCCGCAGGACCGAGCGCTCGCGCGCCGCCGCGGGCCGGTCGAGGTCATGTTGGTCCGCAAGGCGGATCCGCCCGTCGAGTGCCGGCCAGAGGCCGGCAATGGCGCGCAGGACGGTCGATTTGCCGCTACCGGATTCGCCCACCAGGCCGAGAATCTCGCCCGGTCGCAACGCCAGTTCCACATGATCGACGGCGTTCGCCCCGGCGGGTCGGCCCAATGTGCGGTCGAGCAGGCCATGGCGGGCATAGCTCACCACCAGATCGTCGATCGTCAGCAACGGCTCGGCCGTAGCGCCTGCAAACTGGCTTTTCTCCTCGGCGGCCGGCCAAACGAGGGGTGCGGTATCGGGGAAATGGCATGCAGTGCGGACGCCTGGATCGATCTCGCTGAGCGGCGGCGCCTGGGTCACGCAAACGGTTTGGGCCTTGGTACAACGCGGCGCGAAGCGGCAGCCAGGCGGTGCCTGCCCGGGCGCCGGCGGGCGGCCGGGGATGGAGGCGGGAATGGCGCCGACCGCGAGGCGCGGGATCGACGCGATCAGGCTGCGTGCATAGGGATGCGCTGGCCGTCGCAGCAGGGTCGCGGTCGGCGCTTCCTCGATCGCTTCGCCCGCATACATCACCATCATGCGATCGCTAAGCCGCGCGATCACGCCGAGATCGTGACTGACGCAGACCATCGCGACGCCGGTACGCTGCCGAAGTTCGGCCAGCAGATCGAGAATGCCAAGCTGGGTCGTCACGTCGAGCCCCGTCGTCGGCTCGTCGAGCAGCAGCAGAACCGGCTCCGCCGCCAGCGCCATCGCGACGGCGACACGCTGCAACTGTCCGCCTGAAAGCTCGTGGGGATAGCGGCGGCCGATGGCGGTCGGCGTCGGCAGATGCACCGCATCGAGCAGTTCGACAATCCGCTCTCGGCGCTGGTTTCGATCGAGACCGGTATGCAGCTCGAGCGATTCGCCGATCTGGTCGCCGACCCGAATGGGCGGCGTCAGCGCCGTGCCGGCGTTCTGCGGAATGAGGGCGATGCGGCTACCCCGGATGCGTTCGAGCTCGCGTTCGTTGGCGTCGAACAGCGACAGTCCGTCGAAGCGGCACACGCCGGCGCGGTGCTGGAGGCCGGTCCGCGCCATTCCCATCATGGCGAGCAGCAGCGTGCTCTTGCCGCAGCCGGATTCGCCGGCGATGCCGAGTGTCGCGCCGGCGTCGAGCTCGAGGCTCACATCGTCGACGACGAGTGCATCGCCGCCTTGGTCGATACCGATGGAGAGGCGCTCGACGCTCAGCAGCGGTTTCGCACTCATCGCCCCGGCACCTTGCGCACGCGATCGACACCCAGCGCCTTGGCCAGCGCATCGGCAGAGAGATTGGCGCCGACGACCAGGCTGCTCAGCGCGAACATCGGCCAGAGCACCGTCCAGGGCGCGACCGCCATCAGGCCGCGCGAATCCGAAATCATCAGGCCCCAGTCCGGTGCCGGCGGTGCGGCACCGAATCCGAGAAACGACAGCGAGCTGAATCCGAGGATCATCCACGACCATTGCATCGCGGCTTCGACGGCGAGGCTGTCGCGGACATTGGGCAGCAGCTCTTTCACTACGATCGTGCGTTTGCGTTCGCCGCGCGCCTGTGCAGCCAGGAC
>JBBDWX010000267.1:0-1990 GCA_040902665.1 Dongiaceae bacterium | reverse complement strand
ATCGATCCGGCCTCGCTCGATCAGCTTCTGCATCCGATGCTCGATCCGAAGGCCGAGCGTCGCATCATCTCCCGCGGGTTGCCGGCCTCGCCCGGTGCTGCAGCCGGCCAGGTCGCCTTTACGGCAGACGAGGCCGAGGACCGAGCCTCGCGCGGCGAGAGCGTGATCCTGGTACGGGTCGAAACCAGTCCCGAAGACATTCACGGCATGCATGCCGCAGTCGGCATTCTCACGACGCGCGGGGGCATGACGAGCCACGCGGCGGTCGTCGCACGCGGCATGGGGCGGCCGTGCGTATCCGGCGCCGGCGATCTGCGAATCGATGTCGAAAAGCGCACAATGCGCGCGCGCGACGTCATCGTGAAGGATGGCGATACGATCACGCTGAACGGGGCCACCGGCGAAGTCATGCTGGGCGAGGTGCCCACGATCCAGCCGGAGCTTTCCGGCGATTTCGCGACTTTGATGGCGTGGGCCGATGGTTATCGCACGATGCGGGTACGCACCAATGCCGAAACGCCGAACGATGCCCGGACCGCGCGCCGTTTCGGGGCCGAGGGCATCGGGCTCTGTCGAACCGAGCATATGTTCTTCGAGGGCGAGCGCATCGTTGCCATGCGCGAAATGATTCTGGCCAGCGACGAGAAAGGCCGCCGTGCCGCCCTGGCGCGCATTCAGCCCATGCAGCGCGCCGATTTCGTCGATATATTCAAGATCATGAAGGGCATGCCGGTAACGATCCGTCTGCTCGATCCGCCCTTGCACGAGTTTCTTCCCAATACGACGGAAGAGATGGCGGGGGTCGCGAAGGCAGCCGGTGTCTCGGTCGAGGACGTTCGAGAACGCGCGGCAATGCTCAAGGAATCGAACCCGATGCTGGGGCATCGCGGTTGCCGGCTCGGTATTACCTATCCGGAGATTTACGAGATGCAGGCGCGCGCCATTTTCGAAGCGGCCGCCCATGTGAAACAGGCGACCGGCGATACGGTCGAGGCCGAGATTATGGTTCCGCTGGTATCGATGACCAAGGAATTCACAATTCTGAAGTCACTGATCGATCGCGTTGCGGCCGATGTGATTAAGGAACAGGGGGTCGCAATTCCCTATCTGGTCGGTACGATGATCGAGCTGCCGCGGGCCGCATTGCGGGCCGGCGATATCGCGCGCGATGCGGAGTTTTTCAGTTTCGGCACCAACGACCTGACGCAGACAGCCTATGGCCTGTCGCGCGACGATGCGGCACGGTTCATTACCTACTATGAGCGGCACGGCATCCTGCAGCAGGATCCGTTCATCAGCCTCGATACGGTCGGTGTCGGAGAGCTGGTCGAAATCGCGGCAGAACGGGGTCGCAAGACCCGCCCCGATCTCAAGCTCGGCATCTGTGGCGAGCATGGTGGCGACCCGGCGTCGATCCGCTTCTGCGCGCAGGTCGGCCTCGATTACGTCTCCTGCTCGCCTTACCGGGTGCCGATCGCACGCCTTGCCGCAGCCCAGGCGGCGTTGTCGCGCGAAGCAGCAGGTCAGGCAACGGTCTGATCTGTTGGCGACTTTGCCGTCCCTCGAAGCACTGCAACGGGCCCGGGGTTCCGGCGACAAGACCTCGCTTGCGATGGTGCTTGCCGAACTCGAACGCGCGCCGGAAGCTTCGGCAACCCTCGATCTGCTCGATGCCGCCTGGGCATCGCCGCGCGCGCATGTCATTGGCCTGACCGGTCCGCCGGGCGTCGGTAAATCGACGCTCGCCGGCGCGCTGATCGGTCGCTGGCGAAAATCCGGGTCGACAATCGGCGTCATTGCCGTCGATCCCTCTTCGAAACGCTCCGGCGGGGCGTTGCTCGGCGATCGAACGCGGCTCAGAACCGACCCGACCGATGGCGGTGTGTTCGTGCGCTCGATGGCAGCGCGCGACCGGCTTGGCGGGCTTGCCGATCTCACTTTGTCGGCCATGGTACTGATGCGCGCGCTGTTCGATCTTGTGCTGGTCGAG
>JBBDWX010000266.1:0-1994 GCA_040902665.1 Dongiaceae bacterium | reverse complement strand
GCGGGTATAGCCATCCACCACCAGAAACCGCAGTTTGCCGCCCATCCTCAGCCCCCTTCGCGCGTTGTCGCGGCATCGAGCTTATCCGGCGCCTCGTCGTCCCGGAAGCCCAGTGAGGCAACGTCCAGCCGCTCGACCCGCAGCAGTTCGGGAAACAGCCGCATCCAGACCAGGACCGTCATGACCGTGGCGGTGCCACCGAAAATAACCGCACCGACGCCGCCCAGGATCGCAGCGAAAACGCCGGCGGCAAACAGGCCGAGCTCATTCGATCCGCCGATGAACACCATCTCGACCGCCATGACGCGACCGCGCAGCCGATCGGGTGTCGCCAGCGGCACGATAGTGCCGCGAATATAGACACTCACCATGTCGCCCGCGCCCATTACCGTGAGCAGCACCAGCGACAACCAGAAGATATCCGATATTCCGAAACCGATCGCCGCCAGGCCAAAGATACCGATGGCAAGAAACAGGATCTTTCCGACGGAATGCCGCAACGGATACTGCGCGAGCACGAGGGCCATCACGACCGCCCCGACGCCGGGTGCGGCGCGCAGCAGACCGAGCCCGTCGGGCCCCACCTGCAGAATGTCCTTGGCGAAAATCGGCAGCAGAGCGACCGCACTGGAGAACAGCACGGCAAACAGGTCGAGCGATATCGCACCGAGCAGGAGCCGCCGCTTAAAGATCAGATTCAGACCGGCGACAATTTCGGCAAACGCGGTACCGCGGCCATCCCGCGAGGCCCGTATCGACCGCTTGATGAAAGCCATGGCAACCGCCGCTGCGATCAGCATCGATCCGGCCGCGGCATAGGATGCATCGGCACCGCCGGCGGCATAGAGGAAGCCGCCGATCGCCGGTCCGCCGACGACGGCGATCTGCCAGGAGATCGACGACCATACGATCGCGTTCGCGAGTTCGCCGACCGGTACCAAAGTCGGAATGAGCGCGCGCACCGCCGGATTGACGAAGGCGCGCGCGACGCCAAATCCGGCCGCAGCCGCGAGGATCGAAAGTCGATCGGCCGTGCCGGTCCACGCCATGTAAAATAGCGCGCCGGCACAGAGCGCCTCGCCGCCGATTGCGAGCATGGCGACGACGCGCCGATCGAACCGGTCGGCGGCGGCACCGGTGAAGAACACCAGAAGGACGGAAGGCAGAAACTCGGCAAGGCCGACCAGTCCGAGGTCGAGTGCTCTGCCGGTCAGGTCGTACATCTGCCAGCCGATCGCAACGGCCTGCATCTGCATCGCGACCGAGGCAAGGAAGGTCGAGCCCCACATCAGCGAGAAATCGCGATGGCGGAAGACCCTTATGCCCTCGAACCGGACGGCTCTCACGCAGCGGCACCGCGCGCAACGGCGCCTGCAATCAGCGGCTCACCTGCGAACTGGCCATCGGAACCGCAAACCGTCCGGGTGCCGATGTCGCAACATGGCCTCATCCTGCCAGCCGGTCGACGATTGCCGACAGATCGGCGTGATGCTCGCAGATCGCATCGGCGGTGGTCGTCGCCTTGTCGTTCGCGCGCGTCGCCGTAAACAGGATCGCCTTCATGCCGAGGGCCTGCGGACCCTTCACGTCGTTATGGTCGCGATCGCCGATATGAACCATCTCGCCGATCGAAACGCCCATCTGCTTGGCAGCGCTCTCGAACATCGAACGATGCGGCTTGGAATGGCCGACCTCGTCGGAGAAGGCAAAGCCGTCGAAATGCCGCGCAAGGTCGTAGCTCTCGAGCAGGCGCTTCAGGCAATGGCCGGGCGAGACGATCGCATCGGACACGATACAGAGTCGATAGCGCTTGTGCAGATCGGCCAGCGCCTCGGCAATGCCGGGAATGAGGTCCGGGCGGATATCGACTTCCATATCCTCATGCGCCCCGACCAGCTGCGCGAAGACCGGCGGGGGCAGCTTGCGGCCGAGCCCCTTCAGGATCACCTGCAGCCGCTCGCCGATCGTCCAGGTGACATGCTGGTCGTGCCAGG
>JBBDWX010000265.1:0-2012 GCA_040902665.1 Dongiaceae bacterium | reverse complement strand
CGAGGCCGGCGCGGTCGCGGCCGTATTTTTCGTAGACGTACTGGATCACCTCCTCGCGCCGCTCATGCTCGAAATCGACATCGATGTCGGGCGGTTCGTTCCGCGCCGCACTGACGAAGCGTTCGAACAGCAGATCGTGCATCGCCGGATCGACCGCGGTAACGCCCAGGCAGTAACAGACGGCAGAGTTCGCGGCCGAACCGCGGCCCTGACAGAGGATGCCGCGTTCGCGGGCGAAGGCGACGAGATCGTGCACGGTCAGAAAATACGGCGCATAACCGAGTGTATCGATCAGCGCCAGTTCGTGACGGATCGCCGCCGCGACCTTGTCCGGCACGCCTTGCGGATACCGGTCGCGCGCACCGAGTGCCGTCAGATGCGCAAGCTCTTCCTGCGAACTGCGGCCTTCGCGCGTCAGCTCCTTCGGGTACTCGTAGCGCAACTCGTCGAGAGAGAAGCGGCAACGTTCCGCGATCTCGACGCTGCAAGCGAGCGCCTCGGGAAAACCGGCGAACAGCTGCGCCATTTCCCCCGGGCTTTTCAGATGCCGCTCGGCATTCGGCTCCAGCCGGCGCCCCGCCGCGTCGATGACGACATGCTCGCGGATGCAGGTGACGAGATCGTGCAGCCGGCGGCGGCCGGGTCCGTGATAGAGCGCGTCGTTGACCGCGACCAGCGGCACCCCGATCTCGGCCGACTGCGCCGCACGCTGTGCGATGCGGCGACGGTCGTCGCCCTGCAAGCGATGCCAGGCAGCCAGATAGACATTGCCGGGGAAACTTTCGGCGAGGGTGCGCAATGCCGCGGGCGCGATATCGAGTGCCACGAAGACCTGTCCCGCACCGTGCGCCAGCATATCGGCGAAACCGAGAATACAGTCGCCCTTGGGTGCGCGACGGCGGCCGAGCGTGATCAGGCGCGAGAGCCGCCCGTAGGCGGCACGATCGGTCGGCAGTGCGATCGCCGCCGCCTTGTCGTCGAGTTCGAGCCGTACGGCGGGAATGAAGGGGAACCCCGCCTCCTTTGCGGCGCCATGCGCCCGCACCACGCCGGCAAAACTGTTGATATCGGCCAGCGCCAATGCCGCAAGGCCGAGAGCCTGAGCCTGTTCCACCAGCTCTTCGGGATGCGAGGCACCGCGCAGGAAGCTGAAATTGCTGATGCAAGCAAGTTCGGCGTAAGTGGGATCCGGCATGCCGCAATCAATTGCCGAGGGTCAGGCGAACAGACCGTGCAGCAGCCAGCGCGCTGCGCCGCCCTGCTCGCGGCAGAGCCAGAACCGCCCGCCATCCTCGTCCTCGATGCGCCAATAGTCGCGCGCCCGGCGATTGCCTCCATTGGCGCCTTCTGGCGCCGGGCGCCACCATTCGGGTGCGATGCGTTCGGGTCCTTCCACGGCGGCGATGGCTTGGGCACCCTCGCGCCGATGCAGCGCGACCGGCGCGGCGGCGTGATCGACGCTCACCGAAACCGGCACCGGTTGCTCGAGCAGGCGCAGCGGTCGCGGTCGGTCTCGCCACCAGCCGGGCATCGCAGCGCACACCGCCGCCGCGACCCGCCTCTGGGCACGCTCGGGACTGTGGCTGTCGCCGGGCGCCAGCCGATGTAATTGCTCGAATCCGAGGCGATTACCGAGCCGGTCCAGAAGGTTAGAAAGGTTATTTAATTCAGGAGATGAGATATGCCGTGAAGCCGGCAGAGCCGCGCCGTCCGCGCGCACGGGGACCGGCGGATGGTCTGGTTGCGGGTCCGGTTGCGTGAGGCCGATCGCCATCTGCAGCGCGCCCAGCGGTTCGGCAACACAGGCCGCCAGCGTCACCGTTTCGATCCCGAAGCCGGCATCGATCTGCTCGATCTGCGGTGCGAACAGACGCAGCAACGCATCGGGATCGCGGTTCGGTCGCGCCGTGCCGATGGCGATTTCGCGCAGGCTGCCGTCGACCCGGTAGAGCAGGAGGGCAAGCCGCCTTGCACCCAGCCCCTCGGCCTCGAGCCCGCGACAGAGCGGCGGC
>JBBDWX010000264.1:0-13927 GCA_040902665.1 Dongiaceae bacterium | reverse complement strand
CAATCGGCAAGGGTTGGCGACGAGGCCCGACCGGTTTTCGGTTCGATGCGGCGCCCGGCAGGGACCGCCAAAGCCGATGGGCCGCGCCTTATCGCAAGGCCCGCCCGGCACGGTCAAGCCGGCCGCCGCGGCTGTTTCTGCCGCCTCTCGATTGGGGGGCGGTCCGGATTCTGGCCGGACCCGCAACCGGTTACGCTTGATTTGCAGGGTCGCCGCAACGATATTGGTCGCGCGTTTCCAACCAACGAGGGATTGGCAAACTATGGCACTCGGACCCGACCGCAAAACCGCAACCGGCGCGCAGCGGATGACCCGCGCCCAGGCTGAGGCGGCCCAGATCGATGTCGGCCTTCGCCAGTACATGTTGCGGGTGTACAACTATATGACCGGCGGGCTCGCCTTGACCGGCGTCATCGCCTATCTGACGGCGAATTCGCCGACGATGCTCAACGCCATATACGGCACGCCGCTGCAGTGGGTGGTCATGCTCGCCCCGCTCGGTTTCGTGCTGGTGCTGAGCTTCGGCGTGCATCGCATGTCGGCCGGCGTCGCTCAGATCCTGTTCTGGGCCTTCGCGGCCGTGATGGGCCTGTCGATTTCGTACATCTTCCTCGCTTATTCCGGCGCATCGATCGCGCGCGTGTTCTTCATCACTGCAGGTACGTTCGCAGCGATGAGCCTCTACGGCTACACGACCAAGCGCGATCTGACCGGCATGGGCTCGTTCCTGTTCATGGGCCTGATCGGCATCATCCTCGCCAGCATCGTGAACATGTTCCTGGCGAGCTCGGCGCTGCAATTCGCCATTTCGGTGATCGGCGTTCTGATCTTCACCGGTCTGACCGCCTACGACACCCAGCGCATCAAGCACGAGTACGACGTGCAGGACGAAGCCGGGGTCGCCACCAAGAAAGCGATCATGGGCGCGCTGCGTCTCTATCTCGACTTCATCAACCTCTTCCTGATGCTGCTGCGGCTGATGGGCAACCGGAACTAGCCCACCGACACAGCGTCGTTCGATCGGAAACGCCCGGACCATTGGTCCGGGCGTTTTCCTTCGCCGGCCACCCGAAACGGTGGTGCCGGCTCAACGTCTCGCCCGTTGTCGGAACCGATTTCGCGCTCTAGAGTGCCGCCGGCCGGCTTGTCTGTCGGCCACCGCTGCCGGCATCCCGCCGGTCGGGGAAGCGGAAAGCAAACGCAGCATGGCTCACCTCGAGGGCGCTCCAGCGTCACCCGAAGGCGACATCGACATCCGCTTTGTCGGTGCCACCAAACGCTACGGTGCGGTGGTGGCGCTCGATGCGGTCGATCTCGACGTGCGGCGCGGCGCCTTTCATTCCCTGCTCGGCCCCTCGGGCTGCGGCAAGACGACATCGCTGCGCCTGATCGCCGGGTTCGAACAGCCGAGCGAGGGCGCGGTCGAAATCGGCGGCGTGCCGGTCGCCGGCGTCCCCGCCTACCGCCGCCCGGTCAACATGGTGTTCCAGCATTACGCGCTTTTCCCGCATCTCGATGTCGGCGCCAACATCGCCTACGGGCTGCGCCAGCGCCGGCCGCGGCCGAGCCGCGCCGAGATAAGTCGCCGTGTCGATGAGACGCTCGAGCTGGTTCGCCTGCCCGGCCTTGCGTCGCGACGCATCTGGGAACTTTCCGGCGGCCAGCAGCAGCGCATTGCGCTCGCCCGCGCGCTGATCAACCGGCCGACCGTGCTGCTGCTCGACGAGCCGCTCGCCGCCCTCGATCGCAAGCTGCGGCGCGACATGCAGATGGAACTGCAGAACCTGCAGCGCGAGGTCGGCATCACCTTCGTCCTGGTGACGCACGACCAGGAAGAGGCGCTCTCGATGAGCGACACGATTTCCATCATGCGCGAGGGGCGCATCGTCCAGTCGGGCCCGCCGAGCGAACTCTACGATGCGCCGGTCAGCCGTTATGTCGCCGATTTTGTCGGCGAATCGAATTTTCTTGCCGGCATGGTCCGGGCGGGCGAAGCCGATGGCGGCAGCGTCGAACTCGCCGACGGCCGCCGGCTTGCCGGCCTCTATTCGCGTCGTGGCCCGAAACCCGCCGCCGGCAGCGCCGGTGCGCTCGCCGTCCGGCCGGAGGTGATCCAGATCTGGCGCAACGGCAGCGCCGATCCCGACGGGCTCGATTGCCGCCTCGAAGGACGCATCAACAACCGCATCTATCTCGGCGATCACGCAGCCTTCAGCGTTGCGACACCGCTCGGCGACATTCTGGTACGGGCAACGAAAAGCTCGCGCGCCGTTGCCGACGGTTATGCGCCGGGCGATGCGGTGACCATCGGCTGGCGGCGCGACAACGCGCTGGTGCTCGCCGACGGCTGACGAACGACAAGGTGCGGCGGGCCGGCGCGACGGACGGACCGAACACCTCGAACAGACCCGTCGCAACGAACGGCCCCTCGGCAGCGAGCGGGCGGAGGAGATCAAGATGGACCGCAAGGATTTCATGCATCAGCTCTGGCGCTGGAAACGGGGCTCGATTTCGCGCCGCCAGTTCCTCGGCACCACCGGCCTTGGCCTTGCCACGGCAACGCTTGCAACGGCGATGCCGCAGCTCGCGGGACGCCAGCAGCTCAACGCGCAGGAGCTGGGCGACCGGGTGTCGCTGACCACCTGGCCGAACTATCACGACCCCGAGAATTTCACATCGTTCACCGAAGCGACCGGCGTCAATGTCGAGGTCAGCGTGTTCGGTTCTAACGAAGAGATGCTGGCCAAACTGCAAGCGGGCGGCACCGGCTGGGACGTGTTCGTGCCGACCAACTATACGATCACCACTTATGTCGAGCTCGACCTGATCGAACCGCTCGATCTCGCCATGCTGCCTAACTTCGAGGCGGGCGCCTATGAAAGCCGCTTCACCGATGCCGGCTCGGTCAACGGCACCGTCTATGCCGTGCCGAAGAACTGGGGCACGACCGGTTTCGTCGTCAACACCGCCAATGTCACGCACGAGATGACCACATGGAAGCAATTCTGGGATCTCTCGATGACCGACTATAGCGGCCGCACGATGGTGCACGACTACCAGCTCACCACGATCGGCAATGCGCTCAAATATTTCGGCTATTCCTTCAACTCGGTCGATCCGAACGAACTTGCCGAAGCCGAAAAACTGCTGCTCGATGCCAAGCCGCATCTCTTTGCGATCAACAGCGACTATCAGCCCTCGATGCGCAACGGCGATGCATGGATGTCGGTCGCGTGGACTGGCGACGGCAAGCAGCTCAATCGCGATATTCCCGAGATCATCTACGTGCTCGGCAAGGAAGGCGGCGAACTCTGGTCCGACTTCTTCGCCGTGCCGCGGGGTGCACCGCATCGCGAGGCAGGCTACGCGCTCATCAACTATCTGCTCGATCCGGCGGTCAACGCGCGCGAAGTGCTCGCACACGGCTATCCGACGGCGGATTCGCGTACCAACGAACTGCTGCCGGCGGAACTCCTGTCCGACCCGATCCTCTATCCGGCGGCGGATCTGCTATCGGCGCTCGAGTTCGGGGCGGCGGCCACGCTGACCGATCCGCTCCGGGCCGAAGTGATGGCCCGGTTCAAGTCGGCCTGAGCCAGACGATCATGGCGGCGAGCGACGGCCTGGCGGCGGCGGAACGACGCGGACGTGTGATCACGGCGGCCCTCTTGGCCCCGAGCACGCTCTGGTTCCTGCTGCTGCTGGTGCTGCCGCTCGCCGTCGTCGTCGTTTTCAGTTTCGGTGAACGCCACCCGGCCGGCGGCTATCAGGCCGGGTTTACCTTCGAGAACTATCTGAACCTGCCGGCGCGGTGGGCCGCCTTCCGCAACACGCTGATGCTGGCTCCGGTCGGAACCGCAATCTGCCTGCTCGCCGCCTATCCACTCGCCTACTGGCTCGCGGTGAAGGTCGGGCCGCGGCGGCGATTGCTGCTTCTCGTGCTGGTGATCGTGCCGTTCTGGACCAGTTTTCTGATCCGGACCTATGCCTGGATTTTCATTCTCGGCGGGCGCGGCATTCCCGCCGTGATCGAGTGGCTCGGCTTTGGCGATGTCAGGCTGATCAACACACCGTTCGCGGTGCTGGTAGGCATCGTCTACGGCTATCTGCCGCTCATGGTGTTTCCGATTTTTGTCAGCCTGGAGCGGCTCGACAAACGGCTCCTCGAGGCCTCGCACGATCTCGGGGCGCCGCCCTTGCGCACGTTCCTTCAGGTGACGCTGCCGCTGTCGGCACCGGGTGTCGTCACCGGATCCATGCTGGTATTCATCCTGTTGATGGGCGAATACCTCATTCCTGCACTGCTCGGGGGCGGCAAGGTGTTCTTCATCGGCAATGCGCTCGTCGATCTCTTCCTGCAGTCGCGTAACTGGCCATACGGGTCCGCTGTCGCAGTTGCGCTCGTGCTGATCATGCTGATCACCGTCACGCTCTATCTGCGCGCGACACGCCGTCCGGGCAGTCGCGACGTATCGCTGATCTGACGGGGACCGCCGATGCGCGCCTACGCGATAGCGGTTTACATCTTTCTCTATGCGCCGGTCGTTCTGATCGTGCTGTTCAGCTTCAACAGCGGGCTCAATGCCAGCGACTTCCAGGGCTTCTCCACGGAATGGTACGGCAAGGCGGCGGCAAACCCTTTTGTCATGGGTGCGGTCGTCAACAGCCTGATCATTGCCGGCACCAGCGCGACACTGGCAACCGTGTTCGGCACCATGGCGGCGCTCGCACTGCAGCGCGTCCACGGGCCGCTCCGCACCCTGTTCGATGGCGTGACCTATGTCGCGATCATGGTGCCGGGCATCGTGATCGGCATCTCGACGCTGATCGCGCTGGTCACCGTCTTCGAACTGGCCAATACCGCGATCGCCTCGTTCTGGCCGGGCACCGCGCCGCCGCAGTTGGGGCTCGGTTACGGTTCGATCATCGCCGCGCACGCCCTGTTCACGATGGCGCTCGTCATCGTCATCGTGCGGGCCCGGCTCTCCGGCATGGATCGCACGCTGGTCGAAGCCTCGGCCGATCTCTATTCGACGCCATGGGGCACATTCCGCCAGGTTGTTTTGCCGCAGTTACTGCCCGCCGTCATCGCCGGCTTTCTGCTCAGTTTCACATTCAGTTTTGACGATTTCGTGATCGCGTTCTTCGTCGCCGGTTCGAAGACGACCTTGCCGATCTATGTGTTCGCCTCGATCCGGCGCGGCGTGACGCCGGAGATCAACGCGATCGGAACCGTGGTGCTGGCCGTTTCGCTGGCGATGCTGCTGGGATCGCAGTTCCTGTTGCGCCGCGGCCGCAAACCGCAAGCGGCCTGAACCGCGGTCTGGTCCACCGCCTGGCCCGAGCCTGACCTGTGCTTGACAGGCGGTTGCCGCCGGTCACCATGTCGCCTGCCGATCCCGGGGAGGAATCTTGCCGATGTACACGCTCTATTGGGCACCCAACAGCGCCGCGCTCGCACCGCAAATCTGCCTCGAAGAAGCGGGGCGGCCGTACGAACTGGTGCCGGTCGACCTCGCCGTTGCCCGCACCGCCGACTATCTGAAACTCAATCCCGGCGGCAAGGTGCCGACGCTGATTACCGACGAACAACAGGTCGTGACCGAATCGGCGGCAATCTGCCTCTTCGTAGCCGACCGCTACAAGCAGGCATCCCTGATGCCGGCCTCCGGCGATCCTGCTCTCGGCGTGGCGCTGCAATGGCTGTTTTTTCTGACCAACACGCTGCAGCCGGCGATATTGCGTTTTTATTATCCGGAACGGCACACGACCGATCCGGGCACCCATCAGGCGGTCATAGACAGCGCCATGAACGAGGTTGCAACCTTGTGGGGCCGAGTCGATCGCCATCTGGGCGCGCACGGACCGTTCTTCCTCGGTGCGCGGTTCTCGGTTCCCGATGCCTTCGCCTTCATGCTGTCGAACTGGCGGGAGAGTTGCCCCGGGCTTGCCGACCGGTTTCCTGGCGTGGCGCGCTGTGCGGATGCCGTCCGTGCGCGCCCGTCGGTGCGGGGGATTCTTTCCGTCAACGAGCTGGCGGCGTGAGTGCGACGAACGATCCGCGCGCGCTGCTCGATTTCTGGTTTTCGGCATATGCGCGGGAACGCTGGTTCGTAAAGGAAGCCGCATTCGATGCCGAGCTGGCGCGCCGCTTTGCCGCCCAGCAGCGTGCCGCCGCGGACGGCAGGCTTTCCGACTGGGAGAGGACACCCGACAGTGCGCTCGCCCTGGTACTGTTGCTCGATCAGTTGCCGCGCAATCTTTTCCGCAACGACCCGCGCGCCTTCGCCAGCGATGAGGACGCCCGCGCTGTTGCCGGACGCGCGATTGCCCGCGGCTTCGAGCGCGAGACGCCGCTCGATCGTCGCAAGTTCTTCTATCTGCCCTACGAGCATAGCGAGAACCTCGCCGACCAGGACCGGGCGATCGAGCTGTTCCGCGCCTGGTTGGCAGCGCACGGGCCGGACCCGGGCGAGAAGCTGATCGAACAGCTCTGGTATGCCGAGCGTCATCACGAAATCATCCGCCGGTTCGGCCGGTTTCCTCACCGTAACCAGGCGCTGGGTCGGCCCTCCACCGAAGCGGAGATCGAGTTTCTCAAGGAGCCTCATTCCGGCTTCTGATCGAATTTTACGCATCGCAGCGCAGGAAATCCGGGCCCGATGCGTGAGACACGGTAGGTTCTTTTCTGTTACCGTCGCCAGTGGCTAGGAAATGCGCGCCCGATCCCTCTTTTTCATCCTCCTGCTGATCGCCGCTGCCGGCGGCGGTTACTGGTACCTGCGCGCCAGCCCCGACGGGGCGGCGCCGGCCAGCGTGCCGTTCGCGCAGCCGGCGGTGCCGGTCGAAACGGTGCTGGCAGAGACCCGGCGCCTGACGCTTTCGATCCCTGCCGTCGGCACGCTGCGATCCAACGAATCGATCACCGTCAGCCCTGAGATCGCCGGGCGGATCGTGGCACTCCATGCCGAGGAAGGTGTGGCGATCGCCGCCGGCGAGCCGATCGTGACGCTCGATCAGTCGATCTACGAAGCGACGATCCAGGAAGTGCAGGCGCGGATATCGCTTTCCGAAGCCAATTACGAACGCGCACGCGAGCTTCTGGCGCGCCAGGCCGGCACACAGCGTGCGCTCGACGAAGCCGATGCGCAGCTCAAGGCCGACCGCGCCGATCTTGCGCTGGCCCGCGCCGTGATCGACAAGACGGTGATCCGCGCGCCGTTCGACGGTGTGCTGGGCTTACGCCGGGTCAGCGTCGGGCAATATGTCGAATCCGGCGACGTGATCGTGAACCTCGAATCGATCGACCCGCTCAAGGTCGACTTCCGCATTCCCGAAGTGCATTTCACCCGCACCTATATCGGCCAGGAGATCGCCGTCACCGTCGATGCCATTGGCGGCGAAATCGTCAACGGCCGGGTCTTCGCGATCGATCCGCTGGTCGACGAAAGCGGACGTTCGCTCGTGCTGCGTGCGCAGATCCCGAATGACGACGGCAAGCTGCGCCCCGGCCTGTTCGCTCGCATCGATCTGATCTACGACGTGATCGACGAGGCGCTGATGGTGCCGGAGGCTGCCATCGTGCCGCTTGGCCAGCGCAACTATGTTTATGTGATCGACGGCGACTTCGCCCGTTTCGTGCCGGTCGAACTCGGCCAGCGCGTGCGCGGCAGCGTCGAGATCGTCGGCGGCATCGAGGAAGGTGCCGAAATCGTGACCGCCGGTCAGCTCCGGCTGTTCGACGGTGCGGAAGTGCAGATCGTCGGCGGCAGCGATGGCTGACGGCGGCGCCCGAACCGTATCGCCCGACGGCATGCCGGTCTGTCCGGTCGTGCCGGTTCGGTAGCGCGCCATGTGGTTTTCCGAACTCTGCATCCGCCGTCCGGTCTTCGCGACCGTGCTGAGCCTCATCGTGATCCTGGTCGGTCTGGTGTCCTACGACCGGCTGACAGTGCGCGAGTATCCCAATATCGACGAACCGGTGGTCAGCGTGCGCACCGACTATCCCGGCGCCAGCGCCGAGATCGTCGAGACCCAGGTGACCAACCCGCTGGAGGATTCGATCTCCGGCATCGAAGGCGTCGACATCATCGAATCGACCAGCCGCGCCGAGGAAAGCCGGATCACGGTGCGCTTCGATCTGGAACGCGATCCCGACGCTGCTGCCAACGACGTGCGCGATCGCGTCGCGCGGGTGCGCGGACGCCTGCCCGACGAGATCGACGAGCCGATCGTCTCCAAAGTCGAGGCCGATGCCTCGCCGATCATCTACCTCGCATTCTCGAGCGACCGGCACGACATTCTGGAAGTGTCCGACCTCGCCGAACGGCAGGTGCGCGACCAGCTTGCCACCATTGCCGGCGTCGCGGATGTGCGGGTGTTCGGCGAACGGCGCTATGCGATGCGCATCTGGCTGGACCGGGCCCGTCTCGCCGCCTTTGGCGTCACGCCCGACGATGTCGAAACCGCGATCCTGCAGCAGAATGTCGACGTGCCGGGCGGACGAATCGAAAGCGATTCGCGCGAATTCACGGTGCTGACGGAGACGCGACTCAGCACCACGGCCGAATTCGAGAGAATCATTCTGCGCCGTGCCGAAGGCTATCTGGTGCGGCTCGGCGACGTGGCGCGGATCGAACTCGGACCCGAGGACGAGCGTGTCATCGCCCGACACAATGGCGAGGCCGCGGTTGCGCTCGGCGTCATCAAACAGGCGACCGCCAACCCGCTCGATGTCAGCCAGGCCGTACGCGAGGCGCTCCCCGACATCATCGCCAGCCTGCCGCCGGGCATGACCGTCAGCATCGGCAACGACACGTCGGTCTTCATCGAGCGCTCGATCGACGAGGTTTTCCTGACCATCGGCGAGGCGGCCATTCTGGTCATCCTGGTCATCTTCTTTTTCCTGCGCGCAGTCCGGGCGACGATGATCCCCATCGTCACGATTCCGGTGTCGCTGATCGGTTCATTCGCGCTGATCTATATGTTCGGGTTCTCGATCAACACGCTGACGCTCCTTGCCTTCGTGCTGGCGATCGGCCTGGTGGTCGACGATGCCATCGTCGTGCTCGAAAACATCTATCGCCACGTCGAGCAGGGTATGGAACCGGTCGCGGCGGCCATCAAGGGCATTCGCGAAGTCGGGTTTGCCGTGGTCGCCATGACGCTGACGCTGGCGGCAGTCTTTGCGCCGATCGGATTCTCCGAGGGCCGGACCGGGCGGCTGTTCGCCGAGTTCGCGCTGACCCTGGCCGGCGCCGTGCTGATCTCGGGCTTCGTTGCCCTGACGTTGTCGCCGATGATGTGCGGCCAGCTGTTGCGGCCGCTGAAGCGGCGCATGGCGATTTCGGCAGCCATCGATCGCGGCATGACCGGACTGATTGCCGGCTATCGCGGCGCGCTGGCGCGGCTGATGACGACGCCGGCTCTGGTCATGCTGCTGCTGCTGCCGGTCGCGGTTGCCGCCTGGTGGCTTTACGGCCAACTCAAGTCCGAACTGGCGCCGATCGAGGATCGCGGGGTCGTGGTCGGCATTTTCTCCGGCCCCGAGGGCGCGACCCCCGAACTGATGAGCGAGAACGCGCGCAAGCTTGAGGCACTCTATGCCGAAGTCCCCGAGTTGCGCAGCTATTTCATGGTGGTCGGTTCGCCCACCGTGTCGCAGGGCATCTCCTTCCTTCGACTGCAGCCCTGGGAGGACCGCGAGCGAAATTCGCGCGAGATCGCCGAATCGCTTCGCAACCCGATGTACATGATACCCGGTATCCGCGCCGTTCCGACCACGCCGGGTTCGCTCGGCGGCAGCTCGCGCAGCAATCCGGTCGAGATGGTGCTGCTGACGACCCGCACCTACGAGGAGCTGCAGGCGATCGTCGATCGGGTGATCGAGCGCTCGCGCGAGAATCCGGGCCTGATCAATCTCGATTCCGACCTGCGTCTCAACAAGCCGGAAATCCGCGTCGAAGTGGATCGCGACAAGACCGCAGACATCGGCGTTGACGTGATCGCAATCGGTCGAACGCTCGAAACCATGCTCGGCGGACGGAATGTGACGCGTTTCGAGCGCGCCGGCGAAGAGTACGAAGTGATTGTGCAGGTCGAAGGTTTCGATCGCGCCGTGCCGCGCGATATCGCACCGATCTTCGTACGTGGTGTCGACGGCACGATGGTCGAGCTGGCCAATCTGGTCACCATCGAGGAATCGGTGGCGCCGCGCGAGTTGCCGCATTTCAACAAGCTGCGCGCCGCGACCCTTTCAGCGTCGCTGGCGGACGGCTATGCGCTGGGCGAGGCGCTCGCCTATCTCGAAGGTGTCGTCGCGGAAGTCGGCGGCCCGGGCATGCAGATCGACTACAAAGGCCAGTCTCGCGAGTTCCTGAGTGCTTCGGGCGGGCTCTATACCGTGTTCATTCTGGCGCTGCTGTTCATCTATCTGGTACTGGCCGCGCAGTTCGAGAGTTTCATCGATCCGTTCGTCATCATGCTTTCGGTGCCGCTCGCGATGACCGGCGCGCTGGCCGCCCTGTGGCTCACCGGCGGCACGCTCAACGTCTATAGCCAGATCGGGCTTGTGACCCTGGTCGGCCTCGTGACTAAACACGGAATTTTGATCGTCGAGTTTTCGAACCAGCTGCGCCAAACCGGCAAGAGCGCCATCGAATCGGTGGTCGAAGCGGCGTCGATCCGGTTGCGCCCGATTATGATGACGACCGGTGCGATGGTGCTGGGTGCCGTTCCGCTGGCGCTGGCAACCGGACCCGGCGCCGAGAGCCGGCAGCAGATCGGCTGGGTGATCGTCGGCGGCATGCTGTGCGGCACGCTCTTTACGCTGTTCGTCGTTCCGGCGGCCTATCTGGTGTTTGCGCGCCGTCATGGTACGCGCGCCGTCGAATCCGAACCGAAACCCGCCGCAGCGGAGTAGATCGATGCGATATCCGGCCCGAGGGGACAGGACCGGGATCAACCGCCGCCGTTTCCTCGCGGCCCTGCTGGCCGGTGCGACGCTGCCGCTCTGGGCGCGTGCGCAATCGACCAATCCCGATGTCGTCATTGTCGGCGCCGGCGCTGCCGGGCTCGCCGCCGCCCGCGCATTGGCCGAAGCCGGATTGACGTTCGTGCTGATCGAGGCGAAGGACCGCATCGGCGGCCGCGCTTTCACCGATACCACGAGTTTTGGGTTGCCGTTCGATCATGGCTGTTCGTGGCTGCATCATTCGGATCGCAATCCCTTCACGCCGATCGCCGAAGCGGCCGGATTCACATTGCTGCCCCATGACGATGCCGGCGAAGCGGTGTTCGTCGACGACCGGCCGGCGAGCGATGAAGAGATGAGCGCGTTCGACGATGCGTGGGACGCGGCGATCGGTGCCGTCAGGAAGGTCGGGGTCTCCGGCGAGGATATCGCGCCCGGACCGTCGATGCCGGTCAACCTGCCCTGGTCGAATGTCAGCAAAAGCTGGATCGGGCCGCTTTCGATGGGCGCGGATGTCGAAGATTTTTCCGCACATGACTGGTGGGCGCTGGACGATACCGATCCCGACCTGATGGTGCGCGAAGGCTACGGCACGATAGTCGCGCTCTACGGCAAGGACGTGCCGGTGAGTTTGTCGACGCCTGCGACATTGGTGCGCTGGGGTGGCAGCGGCGTCTCGGTCGAAACGCCATCGGGCACGATCAACGCGAAGACCTGCATCGTGACCGTTTCCACCGGCGTGCTCGCGAGCGAAGCGATCCGTTTCGATCCCCCTTTGCCGGTCGAAAAACAGGAAGCGATCGCCGGCCTGCCGATGGGATTGCTCGCCAAGATCCCGCTGCAGTTCGAAGGCACGCGCTTCGGGCTGACACCGAACGACTGGCTGTCCTACGCAGCGAACGACGAGCGGCTGTGCTACTTCCTTAACTGGCCGTTCGACATGGATCTGATGATCGGCTGGGTCGGCGGCCGGTTCGGCTGGGAGCTGTCGGCTGCGGGCGAAGATGCCGCGGTCGATTTCGGTCTCGGCGAACTGCGCCGGATCTTCGGCGGCGATGTCGACCGGCATTTCGTCAAGGGCGGTTTCACCGCCTGGGCAAACGATCCCGATGTGCGCGGCGGCTACGCCTATCAGCGGCCGGGCGCGGCCGGTGCCCGTACGGCCCTCAGCCGTGCCCTCGACGACCGGCTGTTCTTTGCCGGCGAAGCGACCGCCGGCAGCTTTGCGATGACCTGCGGCGGGGCCTTCAGGAGCGGCGAGCGGGCGGCCCGGGAAATCCTGTCCGCGCTCGGCTGAGCGTTTGCCCGGCCAAATGGCGGGCCGAGCCGCCGCACGGCATAAGCCACAAAACCTCTCGATCCCATCCTATCCGGGTGTGGCCTGGCGTATTCAGATATGCGGCGAGCGTATAGCCGCCGCCCTTTCATATACCATGGTATGTAACCATCGAACTTGAGTATAAGTCCGCATGCTATTGAAAATAAACGTATATCTAGGTTCTATCGTGCCGCAGCAACGGTACATTCCGCCTCGCGCTACCGCGCAAATCCGGCAAACCGAGGGGGCAATGAGAGCCTCGGAGCGCCGCAGCAGGGCAAACGAGGCGGACCATGACCAAGAAAATTCTCCCCGGACTGGGCAAGATCGATCGCCGAGCTTTTCTCGCCGGACTGGCCGCGACGGCCGCATTTCCGGCCTGGGCACAGGCAACGCCCACGAACCCCGATGTGGTGATCGTCGGCGCCGGCGCGGCCGGTCTCGCCGCCGCCCGCATCCTGGCCGAGCGCGGCGTGAGCTTCGTCATCCTCGAAGCCAAGTCGCGGGTCGGCGGACGCGCCTTTACGGACACCAGCAGCTTCGGCGTGCCGTTCGATCACGGCGCCGCCTGGATCCATCAGGCCGACCACAACCCCTTCACCCCGATGGCGCATCGCAACGGCTACACGCTGGTGCCGCACGACGAGTATGGCGAGCAGCTGTTCGTCGACACGCGGCACGCCTCGCCGACCGAGCGTGTCGCCTATGCCGAAGCCTGGTACGAGGTCACATCCATCCTGCGCGGCATCGGCCATAGCGGTCAGGACGTGGCGCCCGCCGGCCTGCTGCCGGTCAACCTGCCCTGGACCAACGTGGTAAAGAACTGGATCGGCCCGGTCGATCTCGGCGCCGATATCGATACCTTCTCCGCCGCCGACTGGTGGAACCTCGACTACTCGACGCCGAGCCTGATGATCCGCGAGGGCTATGGCCGGTTCATCGCCGATCTGGCGAAGGACGTGCCGGTTCAGACCTCGACCCCGGTCACCACGATCCGCTGGGGCGGCAGCAACGGCGTCACCGTCGAAACGCCTTCGGGCACGATCCAGGCGAAGGCCTGCATCGTTACCGTATCGACCGGCGTGCTCGCCGCGGAATCGATCCGCTTCGATCCGGCGCTGCCGACCGAAAAGCAGCGCGCCATCAGCGATCTGCCGATGGGCCTGGTCGCCAAAATCGCGCTCGAGTTCGACGGCAGCACCCGCTTCGGCCTGCGCGAGAACGACTGGCTCAGCTACACGCGGGATTCGAACGAGGTCGCGTATTTCCTGAGCTGGCCGTTCGGCGACAATCTCATGGTCGGCACCGTCGGCGGCAAGTTTGCCTGGGATCTCACTCGCGCCGGCGAGCAGGCTGCCATCGATTTCGCACTCGGCGAGTTGCGCCGCCTGTTCGGCCCCGAAGTCGACCGCTCGTTCGTCCGCGGTGTCTTCACCGGCTGGGGCTCCGATGCCGACGTGCGCGGCGCCTTTGCGATCGCACGGCCCGGCGGTTCGGCGGCGCGCGAGCAGCTCGCCCGGCCGGTCGAGAACCGCCTGTTCTTCGCCGGCGAAGCGCTCGGCGGCGGCATGGCCACGACAGCCGGCGGCGCGTATGTCAATGGCCGCCAGGTCGCCGACGCGGTGGCCCGCCAGGTC
>JBBDWX010000263.1:0-2015 GCA_040902665.1 Dongiaceae bacterium | reverse complement strand
TTCGATGGTCGATATCGTTTGTCCGTCGATCTGGCGCCGCACGGCAAGCCAGAGCCGGTCATGGCGATCGGTGGGGATCGCGACCGCACCGATTGCGACGGCATCGCTGCCGCCCAGATCGTGGCGATGCCAGGCTATGACGTCCTGCTCGCGCAGATAAGTGAAGCCGAGCAACAGCCCGTCCTCGCGCAACGCCCAGAGAACCGACCAGGGTTGGCGTTGAAATGCGAGCGCCGCAATCCCGCCGCGGACCAGATGCCCGGCGAGGATCGTCATTTCTGGCGCGCCGTAGGAATCGCTTTCGAAGCGATAGGCGATCTCGTAAAGCTTGCGTCGCGCGCGCTGCACAAAAAGGGTAGCGCCGCCCGCGCGAACCGGCGGCAGAGTCGAACAACCGACATTCGATTGCGCGCGCACCGTCAGATTGCCCGGCGTGACCGCCTCGTTGAGGTTCGAGGCCTGCACGGTAAATTCACCACCCTCGGTGCCGACGATCAGCACCTTGCCCGGCGACAGCCAGGAAATGGCATTCACCTCATTGTCGGCGATGGTGAATGTCATCGCCGTATCGTCGAGCACGGTGATGCCGTTATCGGTCGGCGAAAAATCGCTATAGGCGCCGCTCGCCGATCCCCAGAGCGTCTGCGGCTGATGAGCCGTATTGGCGAAGAAGAGGCGATCCTCGTAGAAGCCGATCGCCGCCGGCCAGCCGCGATGATCCGACCAGGCGCCTTCACGCCAGCGTTTGGTTGCCGAGGTTGACGGCAGACGCGACATGACGTCGGCGGTTACCTGTGTCGCGTTGGTATAGGCGGTGATCCTCACCCAGCCATGCCCGCCATGCAGATAAGTCCAGTTGACGCCGCTGCTATGGGTTCCCTGATCGCTCTCGGTTCCTTCCGAATGCAGCGGCGGCGCCGTGCCCGACGTACCGCCGGCGGCGGTCTCGTAGACGCGATCGGCGAACTTCACTTTCTGTCCACCGGAATAGCTCTTGGTCTGCTCCCAGTCGCCATAGTTCAGATGACCGGCCGTCTCTTCGAGCCGCCAGCCCGATCCGACATGTGCGGGCACGAACAGATCGACCGACGAAGTCAGCGTGATGCCGTTGCCGGTCGCGGCAGACGGATCGAGCGTCCTGCTCGCATCGGTGTTGAGATCGAGATACGGCCCGTCCTCGAACTCGAATTCGGTCAATGTCCAGTTGGTATGCGAGAGCCGGTTGAGCTGACGCGGCGTGAAATCGGGGTGCACGAGATAGAGCACGTCGGCCGATTGTGCCCATTGCAGCCCGGCGAGATCCGCGGCCGCATACGGTGTCGCGATTTCGACCGACGTGCCGAGCGGTTCCTCGATCCGTCCGTCGCCCGCATAGAAGCGGAAATATTGCTCGCCCGCCTCGATCACATAGGCCTGGCCGGCCGAGAACTGGAACGGGATCAGCCGGACCGGTCCGGTCTCCTTCGCCGTCGCAACGAAGCGTGTGCCGGGCCGGCGGGTCGCTGCGCCCTGCGGCAGCGGAATCATGTTCCGCAGTACGCGACAGGCATTCGAGTATTTTGCGAGATCGACCCGGCCATACAGCTCGGGCGACCATTCGCCGGCATTGAATGTTGTGAAAACAGGGGCAACGCGCGGCATGATGATCCTTCTGCGCAGCAATGCGCCGCGACCGGACAATGGGTCGACAGGGTTGGCGTTGGTGAAAACGAGGCCCCGCGACGTCGCGGTCGGCGGCGGCAACGCGCCGCGATCGAACAGGGTTGGCGTGGCGGCCGTGAGATCGCGGCGAAACTAGAAACGACTCTCCACCCAGTCATGCGTGAGGATGCGCCCGGGCGTCCCCTCTTGCGCATCGATCGCGCGCGCCTCGGCCAGTTTGTCGCGGTAGGTTTCGGTCAGCACCTGGCTGAGCGCGGTCGATGCCGTCAGCGGGTAAGCAAGCTCCGCGGAAAGGCGCGCGGCGATCGCATCGGCGAGCAGCGGGCCGAACTCGTTCGGATCGGTGATCTGCC
>JBBDWX010000262.1:0-13978 GCA_040902665.1 Dongiaceae bacterium | reverse complement strand
CGACGATGCGGCGATCGCCGCCTGCCGACAGTCCGACGGCTTCGGTCGTGAGCGTCGTCACGCGCCCGGCGCCGGCAAACAGCGTTGGCAGATATTGCGCGATGCTGACCGCTGCCCCGATCGCAAACGCGATGGCGGCGGGCCGGGCAATCAGCGGCAGCATCACGGCGAGGAAAACGCGCAGCGGCCCCGCGCCGAGGCAGGTCGCGGCACGCCGATAGCGTTCGTCGACCGTGCGATAGGGATCGGCCAATGTCAGGAACACATAGGGCAGCACGAACAGCAGGTGACTCCAGGCGACAGCGACAATCCCGCCGTCGATGCCGAGCCGAATGAAAAGCTGCTGCGCGCCGAACAGGAACGAGATCTGCGGCAACAGCAGCGGCAGATAGACGATCCAGAGTCCGCGCGTGGTCATACCGCGATGGCGCCGGCGTTCGTTCTCGAGACAGGCGAGCGACAGGACCAGCGCGACCGAAGCGGCGAAAAAGGCAACGATCGCCGTCGTCGCCATGATCGGCGCCACGTCGCCGAGCCGCTCGGACCAGCCAAGCAGCGACCAGCGTTCCGGCAGGGCGTCGGGGAAGCGCCAGCGTTCGGCGACCGACCAGATCAGCATGCCGGCGATGGCAAACGCCGATGCCAGCAGGGCCACCAGCCCAAGTGCGGCGATCGCGATACGACCGGCGCGACCGGCCAGATGACGCAAGCCGTTGGCAACGAACCGGCGCCACGGCCGATGCGCGAGCCGCTCGGCGCCACACCAGAGCGCGATGGCGCCGGCGACGAGCAGTAATTGCAGGATGGCTCCGGCGCTCGCCTGGTAGCGCATCGCGAGATCAGGATCGTTGAACCAGCGCAGCACCAGCGGCGCGAGCGGCGGCGGTGTCGACGGGCCGAGGATCAGCGCAATGTCGACAACCGAAAGCGAATAGGCGAGGACTGCGAAGATCGGCAAACGGATCTGGCGATAGACCAGCAGCATCACGAGTTTTATCCACGCCGCCACCGGACCGTAACCGAGCGAGCGTCCGATGGCGAGATAGCGGTCGGCGGGGAACTGGCCGAGTGCCGCCATCGCCATCAACAACAGATACGGCAATTCGCGCACGACCAGTCCCGCGGTCAGCGCGAGCCCCCAGGGGTCCTGCGGCAGCAGATAATTCGGCGGACGATCGCCGCCGATGGCCCAGGGCGACAACAGGCGCATCGTCCAGCCCGAGGGCGCGACCAGGAACGCAAACCCGATCGCGACCGCCGCCGGTGGCAGCGAGAGCAAGGGTGCGAGCATCGGCCGCAGCGCCCGCGAGAGCCGCGTGTTGTGCGTCGCGGCGCAGAATCCCAACGCGAGCAGAAGCGCGACTGCGGTTGCCGCGATGCCGCTCGAGAGCGACAGCGCGATCGCGCCGGGCAATTCCGGTGCCGCGAACAACGCCCGCCAGCCGTCCAGTCCGAGTTCGACACCACCGAGTGCGGGGAGACGATCGAACGCCGGCAGCAGCGTTCCCGAGAGGCCGGAGACGATGGGCAACAGCAGGATTGCGAGGGTCAGGCCGGGCGCGATTCGTATCAGCCGCGGCGTTCCGAAAGCGCGCCGCGCAGCGACGGAAGGCGCATCAGCTGCCATAGCGACCGCGCCACGCCTCCTCGATGCGGATCATCCAGTCCGGATGCGGTTCGGGCAGGACGGGACCCAATTCTTCGGGCGAGAGCGTTGCGACGCCGCGCGGCTGTTGCTCGAAGGCATTGCGATCGGCCGGATCGAGGCGATCCATCGCAAGCACGGTCGGATCGCCCCAGATCGCCGGGTCCTGCTTGCGCAATTGCGCTTCCGGCGAAAGCAGGAAGTCGGCGACCACGAGGGCGCCGGCGCGCGCGCTGGCGTTGAACGGTATTGCCACGAAATGCGTGTTGCCGATTGTGCCGCCGTCGAGCACGAAACTGCGCACGCTGTCGGGCAGCAGATCCTGTTCGATGTACGACGATGCCGCCCCCGGATTGAACGAGAAGGCGATATCGATTTCGCCATCGTCGAGCAATTGTCGCATGGCGGCTTCGTTCTGCGGAAATGCCTTGCCGCCGCGCCAGAGCAGCGGCGTCAGCCGGTCGAGAAAATCCCAAAGCGGCATGCTTGCCGATTCGAAGACGGAATCGTCGGGTGCCGCCGTCAGGATCGCCGGGTCGTCGATCAGCGCTTGGAGGACCTGTTTGAGGAATGTCGTGCCGTGGAATTCCGGCGGCGCCGGATAGGCGAAGCGGCCGGGATTCGCTTCAGCCCATGTCAGCAGCGCACCGATCGTTCGCGGCGGATCGGTCATGCGCGCGGTGTCGTAATAGAACACGATCTGCGCCATGCCCCACGGCGATTCGAACCCGTCGGTCGGGACCGTGAAATCGACCAGCGTGGTCGGCTTGCCCGCGGTATCGACGCGCGCGAAATTCGGCAGCCCGGTTGCGAACGGACCGAACAACAGACCCTGCGATTTCATCGCGGCAAAGTTTTCGCCATTGATCCAGATCAGGTCGACGCTGCCGCCTTCGTCGCGGCCGGCCGCTTTCTCGGCGATCACGCGCGCGACCGCATCGGCGGTGTCGGCGAGTTTCACATGCACCAGCTCGATGCCGTATTCGTCGGCAACCCGGTCGCCGACCCAGGCGATGTAATCGTTCACCCGGTCGCTGCCGCCCCAGGCGTTCCAGTAGACGGTCTCGCCCTGCGCCTCGGCGACGACCGCCGGCCAGTCGGAAAGCGATTGCGCTGCGGCGGCAGCGGGCGCGAGCGCGACAAGCAGTGGCAGGACGATGCGCGCAGAGTTCCGCATGGCGTTTTCTTCCTACGATGATCGTGAAACGATACCGGCCGGCCGGCCGGGGCGCCATGCCGACGCCGCGGCCGCCGCCAACGGCGTTCGTCTCGAGGCACATATGCTTATCGCGACCGACAAACTGCATCCGGACGAGGCGCCGCGGGATTTCGCGCGATGGCGGATCGAGGAGAAGCCGTTCGCGCTTGCCGTCGCTGCCTTGAAGGGTTTGTTAGGCCGGGCGTATATAGCCAATCGAGCCTGAGCGTTGCCGGCTGCGCGATGCGGGTATGATGTAATGGTAGCCTGTCAGCTTCCCAAGCTGAACGCGCGGGTTCGATTCCCGCTACCCGCTCCAGTTTTCCGATCTCCGGCCCTCCGATCTCCAGCCTTCCGATAACCGATCCGGCCGCGAAACCCGATCGTTCCGGCGCCGCCGGGCGCCCCGATCAGGGGCCGCTCGGGCGCCGGTGGGGTCAAGATCGCTCATTTAACAGTGTGATTTTGGGTTAATTGGCCGATGCCAGCAATCAAAGGATGCCAAAAACAATTTTTCGTTCAATGCGTTAGCCATTTTAAACATATAATAATAGTGAAATAATCTTAATTCATCATATTGTTCCGTAATTCATTGACAAACCCGACCCCGAATGACGAAATTAACGGGTGTCGGAGCCTTCGGGACCCGGCGCCATGACCCATACCGGATGCAAGGGAGCGGCGATGTCCGCCAGCCGATCGGAGCAGGAACGGATTGTCGCCCTTGGACGGCGGCGGCCGGGTGCTGCGCGCAGTGGGCGCGTGAGCATCGTCGGCGCCGGGCCGGGCGATCCCGAACTGCTGACCGTGCGTGCGCTCCGTCGCATCGAAACGGCCGACGTGCTGGTGCACGACCGGCTGGTCGATCCCGCGATCCTCGATCATGCGCGCAGCGATGCGCGCCGCATCTATGTCGGCAAGCGGCGCGGTTGTCATGCGCTGGAGCAGGGACAGATCAACGCGCTGCTGGTCGATCTCGCGCGCGACGGTCACGACGTGGTGCGATTGAAAGGCGGCGATCCGTTCGTGTTCGGCCGCGGCGGCGAAGAGCTGTTGCATCTGCGCGCGCATGGCATCGAGGTTGACGTGGTGCCGGGCGTGACTGCGGCGCTCGGCTGTGCGGCGTCGGCCGGCGTCCCCGTCACCCATCGCGATCTCGCGCAGGCGGTCACCTTCGTGACCGGTCATGCCAAAGACGGCGCCGAACCGAATCTGGACTGGGCGGCGCTCGCCAGCGCCAATCACACGCTCGTCGTCTATATGGGCGTCGCGACCGCGGGCCGCGTTGCTGCGCGCCTGATCGAAAACGGACTCGACGGAACGACGCCGGTCGCCGTGGTCGAGAATGGCACCCGCAAAACCGAGCGCGTGCTGACCGGCGAACTCGCGAAACTGGGTGCCTTGGTGGACGAGAACGAAATTACGGGCCCCGCCGTTCTGGTCATCGGCCGCGTCGCAGCCCTCGCCGATCGCAGCGACATCGCAGCCCTCGCAGCAGCGGGCGGGCGGGCGGCATGAGCACCAAGATCTTCAACGCCAACGACATCAACAACGGCCGCGTCGTCTATCTCGCGGCCGACGGCAGCTGGTCGGAGCGCATTGCCGACGCGGCGGTCGTGCAGTCGGCGGAGGACGAAGCCCGGCTGCAAGCAGTGGCCGATGCCGCCTTCGAGGCGCGGCGCGTGGTCGATGTCTATGCGGTCGACGTCGCGATCGAGGACGGCCGGATCCGGCCGCTGGTCTATCGCGAGCGTATCCGCGCCGAGGGTCCGAGCGTGCGGCTCGATCTCGGCAAGCAATCGGCGAACGGCTGAGGAGGGATCGATGTATCGCTACGACGCCATCGACCAGCGCCTCGTCGACGAACGCGCGGCGCAGTTCCGCGAACAGGTTCGCCGCCGTATGGCCGGCGAGCTGAGCGATCTCGAGTTCAAGCCGCTGCGCCTGATGAACGGCCTCTATCTGCAACTGCACGCCTATATGCTGCGGATTGCGGTGCCCTATGGCACGCTGTCGTCGGCGCAGATGCGCGTCCTCGCTACGATCGGGCGGAAGTACGACAAGGATTACGGCCATTTCACGACGCGCCAGAACATCCAGTTCAACTGGATCAAGCTCGAGGATGCGCCGGACATTCTCGACGATCTGGCTGCGGTCGAAATGCACGCGATCCAGACCAGCGGCAATTGCATTCGCAACGTGACGGCCGATCAGTATGCCGGCGTCGCCGCCGGTGAGATCGAGGATCCTCGCATCTATGCGGAGATCATCCGGCAATGGTCGACGCTGCATCCGGAATTCTCGTTCCTGCCGCGCAAGTTCAAGATTGCGGTGACAGGCGTGTTCCCCGATCGCGCCGCGGTCAAGACGCACGATATCGGCCTCTTCATCCGGCGCAACGGGAAGGGCGAGGTCGGTTTCGAGGTGCTCGCCGGCGGCGGCCAGGGCCGTACCCCGATGATGGCGCAGACCGTGCGCGATTTCGTGCCGAAAGCCGAATTGCTCGCCTATCTCGAAAGCGTGATGCGCATCTACAATCTGATGGGCCGGCGCGACAATATCTACAAGGCGCGGATCAAGATCCTCGTCCATTCGCTCGGCATCGACAAATTCCGCGCGCTGGTCGAAGAGGATTATGCGGCGACTCGCGATTCCGGATCGCCGCTGCCCGCCGCCGAAATCGCGCGCATTGCGGCGTATTTCGCGCCGCCCGCCTACGAGCGGATCGAAACGCCGGTTCGCGCCTTCGAGGCGGCCCGCTTCGAGGATCGCGATTTCGCGCGCTGGGTGACGCATAACGTCGTGGCGCACAAGCAGCCGGGCTATGCGATCGCCGTCATTTCGCTGAAGCCGGAAGGCGGTGTGCCCGGCGATGCGACCTCCGACCAGATGGATCGGATCGCCGATTTCGCCGACCGCTACAGCTTCGGCGAAGTGCGCGTGACCCACGAACAGAACCTGGTAATGCCCAACGTCAAACAGGCCGATCTGCATGCGCTGTGGCGCGAGCTCGCGGCGCACGGGTTGGCGACACCCAATCTCGGGCTGATCACCGACATCATCGCCTGCCCCGGCCTCGATTATTGCGCGCTCGCCAATGCGCGCTCGATCCCGATCGCGCAGCGCATCCAGGAGCGGTTCATGGATCGCGATCGCCAGGCGCTGATCGGCGAACTCAAGATCAAGATTTCCGGCTGCATCAACGCCTGCGGGCACCATCATGTCGGCCATATCGGCATTCTCGGCGTCGACAAGCAGGGCGAGGAATTTTACCAGATCACGCTCGGCGGCAGCGCCGACGAGAATGCGAGCGTCGGCAAGATTCTCGGCAAGGGCTTCCCTGCCGAGGCAGTGCCCGACGCGATCGAAAAGCTGGTCGACACCTATCTGGATTTGCGCGCCGACGGCGAGCCGTTTCTCGACACATATCGCCGCGTCGGCATCGAGCCGTTCAAGGAGAAAGTCTATGCCGCCGGTTAAGCACGTCGTTAAGCACGGAACCTTCATCGACGACGAATGGCTTGCCGTCGGCGACGAGGATGCGGTGCCCGGCGAAGGCGCCGTGACGGTTTCGTTCGGCCGCTGGCAGACGGAGCGCGAGGCGCTGGCCGGTCGCAACGGTCCGCTTGGCTTGCGCCTGCCGGCCGATGCCGATCCGGCCGCAATTCGTGCCGATCTCGACCGGTTCGAGCTGATCGTTCTCGATTTTCCGAAGTTCAACGATGGCCGCGCGTTCAGCCAGGCGCGCATGATCCGCCAGCGCTTCGGCTTTGCCGGCGAGATCCGCGCGACCGGCCATGTCATTCGCGACCTGCTGTTGTTCATGGCGCGCTGCGGTTTCGATTCGTTCGAGCTGGCGCCGGAACGCACCATCGACGACTGGCGGGCGGCGATGCGCGAGTTTTCGGTCTGGTATCAGCCGGCGGCCGATGCGCGCGTACCGGCAACCGAGCTGCGTCATCGCGCCATGGCGGCTGAGTAGCCGGCGGCCGAAGCCGGAAACGCGAACGCCATGTTCGACGGAATCCACGATCCCGGCGCGGTCGGCCGCGCCCACGATCCCGAATCGGCCGGCCGCGCCCGGCTCGAAAGCCTGTCGCGCCGTTACGGCCATCTCGACGGCGCCGCGTTGCTGCGACCGATGATCGAACATGAATTCGCTGGGCGCATTGCCGTCGTCTCGTCATTCGGCAGTGAGGCGGCGGTGATTCTGAGCCTGGTTGCCGAGATCGATACCGCAACGCCGATCGTCTTTCTCGATACCGGCAAGCATTTCCTCGAGACGCTCACCTACAAGGACATATTGGTGAACCGGTTCGGTTTCACCGACGTGCGCACGATCGCGCCGGAACCGGCGGATCTTGCCGCGGAAGACGCAATTGGCGAACTGTGGTCGAGCGACCCGAACCGCTGCTGCCATCTGCGCAAGGTGCGGCCGCTGGCCCGTGCGCTCGGCGATTTCGATGCCTGGGTGACGGGCCGCAAACGATTTCACGGCGGGCAGCGCACGCGATTGCCGGTGCTCGAAGCGGGCGACGGTCGCATCAAGATCAATCCGCTCGTCCATTGGCCGCGGCCCTGGGTCGAGGCCGCGTTCAGGGAGCGTCGGCTGCCACCGCATCCGCTCGCCGACGACGGCTATCTCTCGATCGGCTGCGAACCCTGCACGGCACTGTCGGCCGATGGCGACAATCTCCGCGCCGGCCGCTGGCAGGGCCGCGACAAGACCGAGTGCGGTATTCACCGCTGAGCGGCAGCGCGCAATTTTTTCAACCGGACATTTGGGGTAGGGGTCATGCACGCATCGAAGCTGCCGCCGGCGCATAGTTCGCGCCGACGATCGATCGCCAAGACTGTCGCCTGGCGCGGGTTCGCCTCGATCGACACGTTCCTGCTCGGTTACATCTTTACCGGCAGCCCGATGACCGCGGGTTCGATCGCGGTCGGCGAGGTCTTGACCAAGATGGTGCTCTATTACTTCCACGAGCGCGTCTGGACTCACATCCGCTGGGGCTATGTGGACGAGCCGCCGGCGTTGCCAGGCGCCGCGCTGGAAGGCGCTGTAACCGGCAAGGAAGGCCCGCGCGCGTGAGCGCCCGCCTGATCCGCCCCGATGCGCATCGTGTCATGGCGTGGAAGAACGGCGGCGGCACGACCGCCGAAATCGCCGTCGCGCCGGACGGCGCCGCTCTCGCGGGCGCCGATCTGGCAAGCGGGGCGTTTCTCTGGCGCCTGAGCCTTGCGCGGATCGAGCGCGACGGACCTTTCTCCGCCTTTCCCGGCATCGACCGCACGATCATGCTGGTCGAGGGCGCGGGCATGACGCTGAGCGCCGAAAACGGCACCGTCATCAGCATCGATTGCCGCTATGTGCCGCAGGATTTTCCCGGCGAATGGCCGGTCGATTGCCGGCTGGCCGACGGGCCGGTGCGCGATCTCAATCTGATGGTCAATCGCGCACGCGGCACGCGGGACTGGGAAATCATCGAACTCGGTGCCAAATCCGTGCGCCTTCCCGCGCGGCTTCAGGTCGATGGCGGCACGCTGATCCTGCACATGCTGGCGGGGCAGGGGGTGCTATCGGGTATCGCCGGCATCGATGCGATAGCGGCCGGCGACTCAATCGTCGCGGACGCCGCCGACATCGCCGCTGGCGCGACCGCATCCGGCTCGGGCACGTTGTTTCTTGCGACGATCGCGGGGCGCTGAACGCAGCACGGCCGGAAACCGCGCACCGATCCCTATCGCTGCGGCGGCGCGCTCGGGTAGTCGATCTTCTGCATGGCCGAGGGCGATTTCGTCGCCGGATAGACCGCATAGAAGAACGTGACCGGCGCATCCGCCTCGTAGACCAGCGCCGTGCCGGCCGGGATCCACAGCGTGTCGCCCGGCCCCGCGTGATAGACGGCGTCGCCGACACGCAACCGGAAGCTGCCCTCGTGGATGAACAGCACCTCGTCGTAGGTGACGGTCCATTCGACCGCGCAATCCTCGAACACGCCGATGCCTGCGCCCACGGTCGGGCTGTTGCCGGCATTGACCAGAGCCAGAACCGCGCTGCCGTCCTTGATCTCGAACTTCTGGTCGCGCTGGCGGAACAGCTTCACATCTGTCATGTCGGCATCCTTCCGGTTTCCGGTTGTAAGGGGCGGGTGTTGCGCGGGCGGGCGATACGAATGAATTGACGGTGGCGGCGTCTCAGTCGCGCACGAGACCGAGCCAGCGCCGCGTGACGTTCTCGGCGAAGCTCTGCGCGGCCGCGGCATGCTCAGCGATCTCGCGCCGCACGCGCGCGAACTCGTCGCCGACGCGTTCGCCGAAATGTCGTTGCGGGCTGGTCGAGCCCTTGATCCAGGTTTCGAGAATCGCCGGCGTCGCTTCGAAATGCCCCTGGAAACCATAGGTCCCGCGACCGATGCGGAAGCCCTGGATCGGCGTCGTCTCGCCGGCGAGGATATGCACGGCACCCGCGGGCAGGCCGGCCGAATCCTCGTGCCATTGCATCATGCGATGCGGCGTCGCGAGACCGGCAACCAGCGGATCGCGTTCGCCGTCCGCGGTCGTTGCGAGCGGCGAAAAGCCGAACTCGAAACCAGAAAGCCGATGCACCGGCCCGTTGAAGGCGCGCGCGACGAGCTGATGGCCGAGACAGATGCCCATCACCGGCCGGTCGGCCTCGTGAAAGGCGCGGATCAGATCGATCACCGAAAGCAGCATCGGATGCTGTTCGGTTTCGGCCGCACTCTGCGCCCCGCCGAGCACGACGAGGCCGCGATAGCCGTCCGGCTCGGTCGGCACCGGATCGCGATCGTAGACATGCGCCACATCGACGCGGGCGCCGCTCCGTTCGAGAGCCTCGCCCACGGCACCCACCGGCGTGCCGGGATAATTCTGGATTGCCAATATCCGCATGCGTCCCTGATTTAAGGGCTCGGGGCCGGCCCGTCCAGAGGTGCCGTTTTCGGCGGAAATCGGCTGCCGCGGCGCGATGCCACGGCGACCCGGTTGTAATCCGCGCGCAACCTGTCAGCCTGTCTTTTCGGCGGCCCGGTTCGAGGGGAAACCAGGATGGCGGCATTGTCCGACGCGCTGTTGCTGGCACGGCTGCAATTCGCCTTCACCGTGTCGTTCCATATCATCTTTCCGGCCTTCACCATCGGGCTCGCGAGCTATCTCGCCGTGCTCGAGGGTTTGTGGCTGTGGCGGCGCAAGCAGGTCTATCTCGATCTCTTCCGCTACTGGGTGAAGATCTTCGCGCTCGCCTTCGGCATGGGTGTCGTGTCGGGCATCGTGATGAGCTACCAGTTCGGCACCAACTGGGGGCCGTTCGCCGATGCGACCGGCCCGGTGCTCGGCCCGCTGCTCGGCTACGAAGTGCTGACGGCGTTCTTTCTCGAAGCGGGCTTCCTCGGAATCATGCTGTTCGGCATGAAACGGGTCGGCGAGAAGCTGCATTTCTTTTCGACCTGCGTGGTCGCGTTCGGCACGCTGCTCTCGGCGTTCTGGATTCTCTCGGCCAATAGCTGGATGCAGACGCCCACGGGCTACGAAATCGTCGGCACGCAGTATTTCCCGGCCGACTGGTGGGAAGTCATCTTCAATCCGTCCTTTCCGTTCCGCTTCGTGCATATGGTGCTGGCCGCCTATCTCGCGACGGCGTTTGCCGTCGGTGCGGTCGGCGCGTTCCACCTGTTGCGCGATCGTACGAACGAAGCGGCCCGCATCATGTTCTCGATGGCGATGTGGATGGCCTGTCTCGTTGCACCCCTGCAACTGGTCGTGGGCGATCTGCACGGTCTCAACACGCTCGAACATCAGCCGGCCAAGATCGCGGCGATGGAGGGGCATTGGGAGACGCAGCGCGGCGCGCCGTTCATCCTGTTCGGACTGCCGGACATGGCGGCGGAGGAAACCCGCTATGCGATCGAGATCCCGAAGCTCGGCAGCCTGATCCTGACGCATGAGCTGGATGGCGAGGTGCCGGGCCTGCTGGACTGGCCGGCCAACGAACGTCCGAATGCGGCGATCGTGTTCTGGGCCTTCCGTATCATGCTCGGCCTCGGCGTGCTCATGATCGCAACCGGCCTTATCGGCCTGGTGCTGCGCTGGACAGGACGCCTGGCCGAATCGCGGAAGTTTCATCGCCTCGCCGTCGCGATGGGGCCGAGCGGTTTCGTTGCGATCCTCGCCGGCTGGATCACGACCGAAGTCGGTCGGCAGCCCTGGCTGGTTTACGGGCTGATGCGCATCGAGGACGGCCGTTCGCCGATCGCAGCACCCGCCGTCGGCAGCTCGCTCGCCGCGTTCGTCGTCGTCTATTGCGCGGTGTTCGGGATTGGCATCTGGTACATGCTGAAACTCATGGCGCAGCCGACGAAGCGGGCGGAGGAAGCACCGGAAAGCCCGCCGACCGTTTCGGCGCGTCTCGATGCCGATGGAGAGACGCCATGACGATCGACCTGCCGCTGATCTGGGCCGGGCTGATCGCGATCGCGGTCCTCATGTATGTGATCCTCGACGGCTTCGATCTCGGCATCGGCATCCTGTTTCCGGCGATCCGCAAGCCCGCGCATCGCGACGTGATGGTCAATACCGTTGCCCCGTTCTGGGACGGCAATGAGACCTGGCTGGTGCTCGGCGGCGGCGGGTTGTTCGCAGTATTTCCGCTCGCCTATTCGCTGCTGATGACGGCGTTCTATGTGCCGCTGATCGTGATGCTGCTCGCTCTGATCTTCCGCGGCGTCGCCTTCGAGTTTCGCTTTCGCGATCCGAAGCACAAGCCGTTCTGGGATCTTTCGTTCATGGTGGGCTCGATCGTCGCGACCTTCGCGCAGGGCGTCGTGCTCGGCGGTTTCATCGGCGGCATCGAGACGGCGGATCGCGCCTATACCGGCGGCTGGTACGACTGGCTGACGCCGTTCAGCCTGCTGACCGGAGCCGCTTTGGTCGCAGGGTATGGATTGCTCGGCGCCTGCTGGCTGATCATGAAGACCGAGGGCGATCTTCAGGCCCGCGCCTATCGGCTCGCATGGCCATTCTTCGGCGCCGTGCTGATCGCGGTGGCCGGCGTCAGCCTGTGGACACCGCTGATGCACGACGAGATCGCGGCACGCTGGTTCACCTGGCCGAACATGGCGCTGCTTTCGCCGGTGCCGCTGCTGGTGGGAGCATTGGCATTTGCTCTGGTTCGCGCCCTGCGTCGTCGCTACGAATACCAGCCGTTCCTGATCGCGCTCGGCATGTTCGTGCTCTCTTATATCGGGCTCGGCATCAGTCTGTTCCCGAAGATCGTGCCGCCCTCGGTGACGATCTGGGATGCGGCCGCGCCGCCGGTGAGCCAGGGCTTCCTGCTGGTCGGCACGCTGGTGCTGCTGCCGCTCATTCTGGGCTATACCGGCTATGTCTACTGGGTCTTCCGCGGCAAGAGCCGCGCCGGAGAAGGCTATCACGAGCACTGAACGACATTCCGATTCCAGCGGCGCACCGAAGCGTCGCGGCCTGCAGCGGGTCGGCTGGTTTCTGCTGATCTGGGTCGGCGGCGTCGCCGCGGTCGGCGCCGTCGCCTATGGGCTGAAGGCGCTGCTCGGAATCCTCTAGAGATTTTTCAGCCGCCGCGTTTCACCGCGTCGAGATGGCGGCCGAAATCGCGATGGCCCATCAATCGCTGGCAGCGCGAGAAGCGGTTGGTCGCATAGGCCCAGAAATCGTCGACCGGATTTTCGTTGGCATGCTGGATGACGCCCCAGAGCGTCCAGAGCAGGTCGCACATCGCCTTATACATGACCATGCGACCGTATCGGTCGGCCGGCGGGCGGCCGCCGAAATAGGCCTCCATCATTTCGGCGTCCTGGCTCTCGTCGAAACCCGCTT
Organism: Dongiaceae bacterium; assembly: GCA_040902665.1. Taxonomy (GTDB): domain Bacteria; phylum Pseudomonadota; class Alphaproteobacteria; order Dongiales; family Dongiaceae; genus JAWXBK01. The sequence goes on along the minus strand of JBBDWX010000262.1, from coordinate 1,265 downwards.
CGACCGAAACGTCGCCGAGATCCCACATCGGATCGTTGTTGCCGGCATATTCCCAGTCGACCACCCACATGCGTTCGCCGGTATCGAGAAAATTCTCGGCCAGCGGGTCGCAATGGGACGGCACTGGCGCCGCCGGATTCGCTTCGAGCGCGGCGCGCACTTTTTCGGCTTCCTTCTGCACGGCGTCGTAGCCGTCGGGAATGGTGGCGCCTTTTTTCCGCAGCAGGTCGAGATAGCTGTCGATCTGCGCGAACAACTCGAAGCGCGAGGCGAATGCGGCCGGCCATTCGTGCATCCGGCGCAAGGCAACGGCGGCGCGCGCCGGCCTGCCTTTCGCCTTGAACAATTCGCCGTTCATGGTGAGCGCGCCTTCGATGAACGCCGTGACCATGACGCCGTCGCTGTCGTCGAACGCGATCAGCGGTGCGTTGACGTTGGCCTCGCTGGCGATGCGCGCGTTCTGCGCCTCCGCCTTGCGGTCGATATATTCGGCGGTGCCGTCGCCGGGCACGCGCAGCACATAGGATTTGCCGCGCCAGTCGATGCGGTAATTGCGGTTGGTCAGCCCGCCGAGGCGGTCGAGCTTCAGCGACGCATCGGCGCCGGCGAAGAGCGGGACGCGCAACGCGCACGCGCGGTCGCTCCGGAGTTGGTCGTCGCTCACGATTTCAGCCTTTCGTTGGTCGGATCGTAGAGGGCGCCGTCCTGCCGGCGTGCCGGGTAGCGTTCGCAGAAGGATTCGACCTCGAAATCGCGCGCGTCTGCAAGCCCGATGGGCAGATAGGCATAGACGATCGGCTTGCCGATCGTATGGCCAATATTGCCGGTGGTGGTGACGGCGACGACCTTGCCATCGTGCAGCACGGCCTCGCCGCCGAAGACCGGCGCCGGCTTCTCCAGCGTGAAGAGGCAGAGCCTGCGCTCGGTGCCGGCATCGCGCAGGCGCAGCAGCGCGTCGCGGCCGATGAAATCCGGCTTCTTCCAGGCGATGCGCGATCCGAGCCCCGCCTCGAGCGGGTTATAGTCGGGCGTGATGTCGGACGACCAGTAGAGATAGAATTTTTCGACCCGCAATGTCTCGATCGCACGATAGCCGACATTGGCGATACCGAATTCCTCGCCCGCCGCGCGCAGCAGCCGATAGACATGCGCCGCATATTCCTGCGGCAGATGCAATTCCCAGCCGAGCTCGCCGACATAGCCGATGCGAATCGCGCGCACGTCGGCGCAGGCGCCGATCGCGATGACGCGGCAGGTCGAGAACG
>JBBDWX010000261.1:1772-14214 GCA_040902665.1 Dongiaceae bacterium | reverse complement strand
GACGCGATCGTAACCGTGCCGCCCGAAGCAGGCCATCAGCGCTTCGACGACGGCGGCCTCGCGTCCGGCATCCGGCGGCAGCAGGTCGCGGAACCCTTCGGGCAGCAATGCATCTTCCTTGACGAAGGTCATCGGTTTGGCCGGGTGCAGGTTGAACGGGACGCGGCTTTCCTAGCCGCTCGCGGGCGCGAGCGCCAGTTCGAAATAACGCAGCCGCGAATGGCGATGGTCGCCGTAGGGCTCGATCTCGTGGAAGCCCAGCGCACGATACAGCGATTGCGCGGCAACCATCGCATCCACCGTATCGAGTCGCATGGCGCGATAGTCGCGCGCCCGGGCATGTTCGAGCACCGTTTCGGTCAGACGGCGACCCAGATTGCGGCCGCGCGCAGCAGGCCGCAGGTAGAGTCGCTTGATCTCGCAAACACCGGATTCGATCGGCCGCAGCGCGACGCACCCCACACTCGCCCCGTCGAGCTCGGCGAGCCAAAGACCGCCCTGCGGTGGGGCATAGTCGCCCGGAAGGTTCGCGAGCTCCGCATCGAATCCCTGGAAGCAGAGGCTGAAATCCAGCGTCGCGGCGTATTCGAGAAACAGCGCGCGGATCGTCTCGATGTCGCTGACACCGGCCGCCGGACGAATGGTTACAGTCGAACCACCCGCTTCGCTTGCGGTGCTGCCGACCGAAGGCTCGATCGCTTCCCCGTTGCTCATGCGCCCCCGCCTGCGGCGCGTATCTCCGCCGCCACGGCATCGACGACCTTGCCGATCAGCACCTCGTCCTCGCCCTCGACCATCACGCGCACCACCGGCTCGGTGCCGGATTTGCGCACAAGAATTCGACCCCTGCCACCCAGCGCCGCCTCGCCGTCGCGGATCGCGCGCTGCACCGGCGGCTGCGTCAACACATCGCTGCCATTGACCCGGACATTTTCCAGGCGCTGCGGCATCGCCTTGAAACGCCGGCAGGCGATACTCGCCGGCTCACGCATCGGCACCGTGACGGCGAGCACCTGCAACGCCGCCATCAGCCCGTCGCCGGTCGTGCCGTAATCGCCGAATACGACATGGCCGGACTGTTCGCCACCAAGGTTGAAACCGCCTTCGCGCATGCGCTCGACGACATAGCGATCGCCGACGGCCACGCGCTCGAGCTGCAGCCCGATCTTCGCCAAATATTGTTCGAGACCGAAATTCGACATCGCTGTCGCGACGATGCGATCGCCTTTGATGCGCCCCGCTTTTGCCCAGGCGCCGGCAATGACCGCAAGAACCTGGTCGCCATCGATCGGCGCACCCTTTTCGTCGATCAGGATCACCCGGTCGGCATCGCCGTCGAGGGCAATGCCGAGATCCGCCCCCTCCTCGACCACGCGACGCGCGACGGCATCCGTCGAGGTCGCGCCGCAATCGCGGTTGATGTTGAAACCGTCCGGCGACACCGCCATCGGCACAACTTCAGCACCCAACTCCCATAATACCGTGGGCGCGACCTTGTAGGCAGCGCCGTTCGCGCAATCGACAACGATCTTCAATCCGTCGAGACTGAGCCCCTTGGCAACGCTGTTCTTGACGAATTCGGTGTAGCGGCCGCGAGCATCATCGAGCCGCTGCGCCCGGCCAAGCGCATCCGGCTTTGCCGGAACCAGCGCACCCTCGTCGTCCATCCGCTTTTCGATCGCCATCTCGGCCGCATCGGAAAGCTTGTAGCCGTCCGGCCCGAACAGCTTGATGCCGTTGTCTTCGTAGGGATTATGAGAGGCCGAGATCATCACGCCGAGATCGGCGCGCAGCGAACGCGTCAGCATGGCAACGGCCGGGGTCGGTAACGGCGAGAGCAGGATCACGTCCATGCCCATCGCGATGAAACCGGCGGTGAGAGCGGGCTCCAGCATATAGCCGGAGAGCCGCGTATCCTTGCCGATAACCACGCGATGGCGATGATCGCCGCGGGTAAAATGCGCGCCGGCCGCCATTGCCAGCCGCAGCATGGTCGCAGCGGTGACCGGCTCGCGATTGGCGGTGCCGCGGATGCCGTCGGTGCCGAACAGACGTCGCGTCATCGATACCCCTCCGGCCGCCATTCTAGGCGCCCGCGCCGGCCGACAACAGGCGGGCCGGCACCCCGGCTTTCAGTCCCCTGCCTGCCGGATGGCCGCCCGGATTCGCAGCGCCTGCACGGTTTCGGGCACGTCATGCACCCGGACGATCCGTGCCCCGCGCTCGACTGCGGCCAGTGCCGCTGCCAGCGATCCGCCGAGGCGATCTTTCGGGTTCGCCTTGCCCGCCGCCAAGCCGATGAAGCTCTTGCGCGAAACCCCGATCAGGATCGGACAGCCAAGATCGAGCAGTAGGTCGAGGTTGCGGATCAGATGCAGGTTATGGTCGAGCGTCTTGCCGAACCCGATACCGGGGTCGATCGCGATTCGCATGCGCGCGATGCCCGCCCCTTCGCAGGCGTCGATCCGCGCCGCAAGATAATCGTGCACCTCGCGCACGACGTCCTCGTAATGCGGGTTCTCCTGCATTGTCTTCGGTTCGCCCCGCATATGCATGAGCGCAACCGAAACATCGCTGCTGGCAATGACCGCCATGCTTTGCCTGTCGCCCGAAAGCGCGGTCACGTCGTTCACGATCTGCGCCCCTGCGTCGATGGCCGGGCGCATCACTGCGGCATGACGCGTATCGATTGAAACGATCGCACCCGCCATTGCAAGGCCGCGAACGACCGGGATCGTCCGGCGGAGCTCTTCCTCGATTGGAACCGGCTCGGACCCGGGCCTGGTCGATTCGCCGCCGACATCGAGTATCGCTGCGCCGGCGTCGCGCATCATCAGCCCGGTCGCGATCGCCACTGCAGGATCGGATAAATCGCCGCCATCGGAAAAGCTGTCGGGCGTGACATTGAGAATACCCATGACAATGGGCTCATCCAGCGCGATGCCGGCAAAGTTCGGCGGCGCGACGGATTTTCCTGCCGCGCCATCTCGTTGCTTGTCCGTGATCATCGCCATTCGGGCGCGATCCCCCGATCCCCGTTCATACCGGCATCGCCGACGAACGGTTGCGAGCGTCAGGCGCCCGGCTGCGGTTCCGGCTCGAGCCCGCCTGGCCGGCGGCCCGGTTTGTCCGCACCATCGGTCGTTGGCACCGAGGCGCGCGGTTTGGTCGGCGCGGTCGTGCTGCCATCGTCGTCGCGATGGATCTCCTCGCCGCGCAGCAGCGCCCGGACTTCGTCGGCCGACAGCGTTTCGTACTCAAGCAGAGACTTTGCGAGCGTGTGCAGGTCGTCGAGATGTTCGGTCAGAACCTTGCGTGCAAGCGCTTCGGATTCGTCGCAGATCCGTTTCACTTCCTGATCGATCAGTTTTGCCGTTTCCCCCGAAACACTCTGCGTCCGGGCGATCGAATGGCCGAGGAAAACCTCGTCCTGATTGTCGTTGTAGCGGATGGCACCAAGCTTCTCGGACATGCCCCATTCCGTCACCATGCGACGCGCCATGTCGGTCGCCATTCGGATATCGCCGCCAGCTCCTGTCGTGATGTGCTCCGCGCCGAATATGATCTCCTCGGCGATGCGGCCGCCGTAGGCGGTTGCCAGCGCTGCCAGAAGCTCACTTTTCTTGAACGCATACCGGTCCTTTTCCGGCAACATGAAAGTGACGCCCAACGCGCGGCCACGCGGAATGATCGTGACCTTGTGCAGCGGGTCGTTGCCAGGCACGTTCAGATTGACCAGCGTATGGCCCGCCTCGTGATAAGCCGTCAGCCGCTTTTCCTCGTCCGACATGACCATGGAGCGGCGTTCGGTACCCATCAGCACCTTGTCCTTGGCCGCTTCGAAATCGGCCATGGCGACGACACGGCGGTTACGCCGCGCAGCCAGCAGCGCCGCCTCATTCACCAGATTGGCAAGATCGGCGCCCGAAAAGCCCGACGTACCTCTCGCGATTACCTTTGCATCGACGTCGGGCGCCAGCGGCACCTTGCGCATATGCACCTTCAGGATCTGCTCGCGACCGCCGACATCGGGATTGGGCACGACGACCTGGCGGTCGAACCGGCCGGGCCGCAGCAGCGCCGGGTCCAGCACGTCGGGCCGGTTGGTCGCCGCGATCAAAATCACGCCTTCGTTCGCCTCGAACCCGTCCATTTCAACCAGGAGCTGGTTCAGCGTCTGCTCGCGCTCGTCGTTGCCACCGCCGAGGCCGGCACCGCGATGGCGGCCGACCGCGTCGATTTCGTCGATGAAGATAATGCAGGGTGCGTTTTTCTTGCCCTGCTCGAACATGTCGCGCACCCGGCTCGCGCCGACGCCGACAAACATCTCGACGAAGTCCGAACCGGAAATCGTGAAGAACGGCACATTCGCCTCGCCGGCGATCGCGCGCGCCAGCAGCGTCTTGCCGGTACCCGGCGGGCCGATCAGAAGACAACCTTTGGGAATCTTGCCGCCGAGCCGCTGGAATTTCTGCGGATCCTTGAGGAACTCGACGACCTCCTGCAGCTCGGTCTTGGCTTCCTCGACGCCGGCGACATCGGCGAAAGTCACGCGGCCGACCTTTTCGGTCAGCAGCCGCGCCCGCGACTTGCCGAAACCCATCGCCTTGCCGCCGCCCATCTGCATCTGGCGCATGAAGAAGATCCAGACGCCGATCAGAAGCAGCATCGGGAACCAGGAGATCAGGATCGAAAGCAGCGGGTGAACTTCGGACTCGATCGGAGCCGCCGTGATCGCCACGCCCCGTTCCGCCAGTTTGTCCACCAGATTGGGGTCTTCCGGCGAGTAGGTCGTGAAGGCCCGTCCGTCGCTGGTATGGCCTTCGATCATCCGGCCCCTGATGGTCACGTCGGAAACCTGACCCTGGTCGACCTCAGTGAGGAACTGGGAATAGCTGATGTCGCTCTGTGGCCCACGGTTGGACCCGCCGTCGAACAGATTGAACAGCGCGATCAGCAGCAATGCGATCACGATCCAGAGCATGAAGTTCTTGGTCAGGTTCACGGGGTCTTTTTCCTCACCCAGAGGCCACCGCGGACGGGGGCCGGGAAAACTTTGATATCACTCTAAATAATCTGCGGGCGCCGTAAAACAACTGTCCCCGATAGCGGGGCCCGGACCGGATACCGGGCGAAAGGCGGCCGGCGCCAACGGATGGCGCGGCTGCCAGCCGACCAGGAGCAGATTGGGCCCGTTCCGCCCGCGCCGCCAGCCCAGATGCGGTACCGCGGCAAGCCCGCGCCTGTCATGGAGGGCCGGCAGCGAAGCCCGGACCGGGCCCGGCAGACGGGCCGCCCGGGCCGCGGCGTCCGGCCCGAGCCGGGCCTGACCGACGGCACCGAGCGGTCGGACCTCGGAAATCCCGACCGCTCCAGGAGCCAGACGCAGGGCGAAGCGCCGATCCCATGCAATCCCGCTTCCCGGCCCGATGGAGCTCGTCGCAGGGACCGCGGCAGGCTCGCGACAGATCAGCACAGTCCCGCGCCACGGCACGATACGACAGCCCGCCAGGGTGCGGCCGCGCAAACGCGCGGGCTCCTGGATTTCAGCCACCAGCCGCATCAGCGCCTCGCTTTGCGGGGGATGCGTATCGCCGCCGACGGCCAAAAGGCATCGCGACAGCACGGCGCCGGCCACCGCCGCGCTCGACCCCGCCAGCAATCCCGCCGGCAACAGCAGATGGCCTTCCGGCATCGGGCACACCGCGGCGAGCAACATAGCGACATTGTCGTCGCGCGACCCGCGGGCGATACCGTGCGCGCGTGCCGCAAGGGCAAGCGCATGACGCAAGAAGCCGCCGGCGACCGCCCCGCCAACCTCAAGTTCGCGGCGCCAACGCACGCGCTCGAAGCGCAGATCGGCATTCGACGGATCGTCGATCCAGGCGACCCCCTTTTTCTCGAGCGTTGCAATAAGGCGTGCGCGCGGCACTGCGAGCAGCGGTCGCAACAATCGAACGCCGTCGCGCTGCGATACCGCCGACATCGCAGCGAGGCCGTCGTCGCCGCTGCCATGCGCCAGGCGCATCAGCAATGTTTCCGCCTGATCGTCGCGCTGATGCGCGAGCAGTAGATGGAGAACGGCGTGTCGCCGGCACCAGTCGGTCAGCAAGTCATAGCGCGCCTCGCGCGCCGCCGCCTGGATGCCGCTTGTCGGATATGGACCGGCCCAGCGCAAAATGCGGTGCTCGATATCGCCCGCCTGAAGACGTCGACGGACCAGGCGCGCTTCGGCGGCAGATTCGGGACGCAAACGGTGATCGACGGTCAGGGCAACGACACGCCCGCCGCGCGCACGTGCCCAAATGTGGGCGAGCAATGCCAGTGCCATGCTGTCGCAACCGCCGGACACCGCGACGGCCAGAACGGGCGCGGATTCGAACGGTGCCGCTGCCGCCATGCTGGCGGCAAATTCTGCAGCGCCGGCCGGCGCCGCCGTGGCGAGCCGTTCAGCTACAGCCGTAGCGCTGCCGCTCGCGCGCGGCACGGTCCTGGATGTTTTCCGGCGCATTCGGGAATTGCTTGCGAAGCTGCCCCAGCGCGACACAGGCATCGTCGGTCTTGCCGAGTTCGCCAAGCGCCATGCCAAGTTTCAACAGATTGTCGGGCGCCTTCCCGCTGTTGGGATATTTCTGATAGCCCTCGGCAAATGTGAGCGCGGCCTGCTGATAGTTGCCGCGCACATAATAGGTTTCGCCGAGCCAGTATGTGGCGTTGCCCGCCAGCAGATCGTCCGGATGACGTTCGAGGAACGTGCGCAGCGCCGCCTCGGCATCGGGGTAGTTGGCCTGACGCAGCAGGCCAAACGCATGCTCATATTGTTGTTCCGGCGTCTCACCCGGCAGATCGTACGGCATGGCCACCGCAGCGGTCGTGGTGCCTGCGGTACTTGGAGTTCCAGCACCGGTCGAAGTCGGATCGACACCGGGCTGTGCGGCAATCTGGGCATCGAGTTCAGCCTGCGACATGGTCCCGAGCGTTCCGCCGCTGCCGGACGACGTGGGTAACGGTGCATCGCTGCTGCTCGAGCCGGCACCAGCGCCCGGTTCGGACGTTGCACCTGATCCGGCATCCGACATCGTGGCACCGCCTGCGGGCAGCCCGCCCCGTTCGAGGGCGCTCAGACGAAAATCGACATCCTTGCTCAGCCGCTCGAGCTGCTCGCTCAGCTGATCGATGCGAAACGACAGTTCCTCGAAGGTGCCGGTGATGCGGCCGATTTCACTCTCGAGCTGTTGCAGGCGCACCTCCTGCGAGGCCGCGACATTGCCGGTCGAGCTGCCTGCGGTGCCGCCCGTACCCGCGTACACATAGCGTTCCAGATCCGAAAGCTCGCGCTGCAGTCGCTCCACGCGATCCGACAGGGACTGAACGCTCTCCTGCGCAAGAGCCGGCACCGCGCCGGCCAACAGCAGAACGGTCAGTGCGCCGCAAAGCAGCGATGCAATCTTACGCCTGATCATTGCTAATCCTTTCCGGCCGTCACGCGGGGCAGAACGGCTTCGCCCTCGCCCCTCAACCCGTATCATGGCCCGATTAAGGGCAAAAATATGACTTCGGGCTCCGCCGAACGGCGAACGCCCGCCGGATATGCCGGCGGGCGTTCAACACCATCCCTCGAGAGATCAAACGAATGGTTACTGCGACAGCACCGTCACCGCACGACGGTTCTGGGCATAGGCCGTTTCGTCGGAGCCGAGCACCGCCGGCCGCTCCTTGCCGTAGCTGATGACCTGCACGATGCGGTTCGGATCAAGACCGAGCGCCACCATGTAGTTCGCCTGGGAATTGGCACGACGTTCGCCAAGCGCAAGGTTGTATTCGCGTGTACCGCGTTCGTCGCAATGACCTTCGACGACGACACGGTGCTGCGGATACGAATTGAGCCAGGCAACCTGACGCTGCAGGACGCTTTGCGCCTCCGGGGTCAGATCGTAACGGTCGTAACCGAAAAACACGCGATCGCCGACTTCAGCAATAAACTCGTCGACCGAACCAGGCGCGTAAGCGTCGACCGACGCAACTGCGGGCGGTGTGGTCGTGGTACCCGCATCGCTGGTAACCACCGGCACGGGATCCGGATCCGACGAGCATGCAGCAAGAAGTACGAACGCGGCAACAAGGGTAAGCAGTTTGGATTTCATCTTGGGACCTCTCTCGACCCAATTACATTGAGCAACGCCGGTCGTACGATCTGTTGGGCCAACAAGTACGGTGGCCCCCGTCCGGGGCCCACCAGACCGACGGGTTCGGCAAGGCGCGCGGACTATATGTAGCGCCCCGAGCCCGTACAACAATAATCCGCGCAGTTACGCTGGAAATCAAACGATTCTGGCGTGTTTCGTTATGGTATCAGCGGCGACCATGCGGGATCGGAACCATCGAGCGGTGTGATTAGTTCCCGCTCATTATGCCCGGTCAGGTCGATCGAATAGAGCCGGACCGTCCCGGTGGTCCCGGGCGTCTGGCGGAAAAAGGCCAGCACCCGCCCGTTCGGCGCCCAGGTCGGACCTTCGACCAGCCAGCCTTCGGTCAGAAGCCGCTCGCCCGAACCGTCCGGCCGCATGACCCCGATGTAAAACTTGCCCTGATCGATGCGGGTGAAGGCGATGAGATCGCCGCGCGGCGACCAGACCGGCGTCGCGTAACGCCCCTTGCCGAAGCTGATTCGCTGCACATTCGAGCCATTGGCGTTCATCGTATAGAGCTGCTGGGAACCGCCCCGGTCGGAGTTGAATACGACCTGGCTGCCGTCCGGCGAATAGCAGGGCGACGTATCGATCGACGGGTGGTCGGTCAGCTGGGATACGCTCCGGGTCCGCAGATCCATGGCAAAAATGTCGGAGTTTCCGCTCTTCGCGAGGCTCATGATGACCGCGTTGCCGTCGGGCGAAAACCGCGGCGCGAAAGTCATACCCGGGAAATCGCCCAGGACTTCCTGCTGCCCGGTTTCGATATTGAACAGGTAAACGCGCGGCCGGTTGTTGAAATAGGAGAGATAGGTGATTTCCTGCGTCGACGGCGAAAAGCGCGGCGTGAGGACCAGATTATTTCCGTCGGTGAGAAATCTGTGGTTCTCGCCGTCCTGGTCCATGATCGACAGGCGCTTCACCCGCCGATCCTGCGGTCCCGATTCGGCGATATAGACAATCCGCGAATCGAAATAGCCCTCTTCGCCGGTGATCCGTTTGTAGATCGCATCGGCAATGATGTGGGCCACGCGGCGCCAATTTTCCGGGGTCGAGAAATAGGCAAGCCCGGTCATCTGCGCTTCGCCGAACACGTCCCACAGCCGGAACTCGACCTTCAGCCGGCCATCGGGCTCCGTCGTGGTGGTCCCGGTCACCAGCGCTTCCGCGTTGATCACGCGCCAGTCGCCGAACCGGGGCTGAGCGCGCAAGGATTCCGGAGTCTGGATGAAGGCGCGTGAATCGATCGGCTTGAACAGGCCGGATCGCTCGAGATCCGCGGCGACGACGCGGGCGATATCGGCGCCGAACGTGCCGTCGGGCCCGGTTGCGCCAAAAAAATCGGTGATGGCGATCGGGATCGGCCTGAGTGTCGGCTGGGTGAGGTCGACGACCGGTTCCGCGCGGGTTTCCGCGCCGAACGTGAGAATGACGAGGGCAGCGATGGCTATTCGACGAATCACGCGAAACCTCCCTGACGGATCTCAGCTTCCTGCTGTTGACGGCGGATGCCGGTGACGATTGAGCGGGCCAAAAGCCCCGGATGCGGCCCGATTCGTGCCTATAGACCCAAAGTCAGGCAACTTTGTGTCATCGGTCAACCGAGAACGCTGCTCGGATCGAACCGCATCAGGATCATTTTCCAGGTGTCATAGCGCTCGATCGGCAGGCTGTATGGCTCGCAAAGGAAAATCGCCCGGTATGCACTTTCCGCGGCCGCCCGGTAATAGCCGTCGCGGCTCATCCGGGCAGTGTCGAGTATCTCGGCCCGCACGATCGATCCATCGGGATTGAGCCAAACCCGGATTTCGACCAGCAGGCTTTCAGCCTCGACCGCCCCGGCCGGCACGTTCCAGCATTTCTCGATCTGCCGCCGCAGCGCATCGATCTCCGAGATGCTGAGCGGCTGATCGCTCAGGCTCTGCGTCGGCTGCGGCTGGGTCGGTGCCTCGGTCGGCTGCGTTTCGGCGGTCTGCGTCGGCTCCTCGGTTTCGAGATTGCGCAGCAGGTTCTCGAACGCATCGTCCTCCGGCTCCGGCTCGGGCTCGGGTTCCGGCGCAACCTCGGGCTGCTCGGGCTTCTGCGGGGGCAGTTCTGCGAGTTGCGGCTCCGGCTCCTCTTCCGGCTCCGGCTCGGGTTCCGGTTCGGGCTCGGCCTCCGGCTCCGGAATCGGCTCCGGTTCCGGCTCGGGAATCGGGTCCGGAAGCGGTTCCGGGTCGGGCGCCACGACCTCTTCGACCGGCGGCGGCGCGGGCGCGGCCGGCGCCGGCGGTGGCGGTTCCTCGACGATCTCTTCGGGTTCGACCGGTGCCGGATCGGGCGCCGGTGCTTCGGACCTCGGCGGATTCGTCACGTCCGTGATGTTCACAATCTCGACCGGGATCGGTCGCTCAAGATGAACCGATTCCCACCAGTCGGGCAGGCCGACATAGGCCAGCACGAAGAAGGCCACGTGCATCAGGGTCGAGAAAACGATGGACGAGCGCCGCATCGGATCAGTTGTCGCTTTCCGGGTCCGTCGTGGTTTCGACTTCGGCAGCCCCTTCCGGGACGAACGCGGGCAATTCGACGATCAGCGCCACCTGGCTGTAACCGGCGGCATGGATCATTCCCATGAGTCGCATCACGGATCCGTAATCGATCGTCTGGTCGCCGCGCACGAAGATGCGCGTGTCGAGCTTGTTCGCCGTGATCGCCTGCAACCGCGGAACCAGCGCATCGGCATCAATCTCGGTTTCCTGCAGGTAGATCGTGCCTTCGGCGTCGACCGAGATAACCAGCGGCTCGTCGGGTTCGGCGAGCGGCTGAGCCTCGGTCTTCGGCAGATCGACCGGGATGCCGACGGTCAGCAAGGGTGCCGTCACCATGAAGACGATGAGGAGCACCAGCATGACGTCGACCATCGGCGTCACGTTGATATCGCTCATCGGCCGATAGCTGGTGCGGCGGTGCCGCCCGCGCACGCCGCCGCCGCTGCTGAGTGTCAGGGCCATATCAGCGTTTCTCCTCAAGCTGGCGCGACAGGATCGCGCCGAATTCGCCGGCGAAGGCTTCGAGCCGCTGCGCGTAGCGGCCGGTATCGCCGGAGAGCTTGTTGTAAGCCAGCACCGCGGGTATGGCGGCAACAAGGCCGAGCGCTGTCGCAAACAAGGCCTCGGCAATACCCGGTGCCACGACAGCCAGCGTCGTGCTCTTGGCCGCCGCGATCGACGCGAAGCTGTTCATGATGCCCCAGACCGTACCGAACAGCCCGACGAAGGGGGCCGCCGATCCGACCGACGCGAGATAGATGAGATGCCGCTCGAGCTGCTCCATCTCACGGCCGAGCGTGATGTCCATCACCCGCTCGACCCGCGCCTGGAGGCCCGCCCGCAACAACTGGTCGCTCGCCAGAAGCCCGCGCGCGGCAGCACGACGCCATTCGCGCATGGCAGCAACGAAGATCGCGGACATCGGGTCGGGCGGCCGGTTGGATATCCTGTCGAACAGCTCTTCGAGCGACCCGCCCGACCAGAATGCTTCTTCGAACTGACGGGCCTGCGCCTGCACGCGGCGCAGCCGGATTGCCTTGTCGAAGATGATTGCCCAGGTCCAGATCGAAGCGGCGATCAGCAACAGGATCACCAGTTTGACGATCAGATCGGCCTGCAAAAACAGGCCCCAGACCGTCAGATCCAGCGGCGCGATGGTTCCCGCCAGTTCGGCGGCGTCGATTTCGGTCTCCATGAGTGGGTACTTGCTCCCCGGATTAACGGTTTCGGTTGAGTGCTTCTCGCACGGTGGCAGGGATTCTTGTGGCGCGACCCTCGGCGTTCATGCAGGCGAGCCGGACCTGGATGCGCACCAGTTCCTCGCCGCCGCGCAGAACGCGTTGCAACGCATCGAGAGTCGCAGCGCCGATGTCGGTAACTGCGGTTTCAATCTCCAGCAGATCGTCGAGCCGTGCGGGCTTGAGATAATCGACCTCGCAGCGGCGAACAGCGAAAGTCGCGCCGGTTGCCGCGATCATCGCCGAATGTGTCGCACCGAAATCGCGCATCATCTCCGTGCGCGCCCGTTCGGCGAACTTCAGATAATTGGCATAGTAGACGATCCCGCCCGCGTCGGTGTCCTCGAAATAGACGCGCAACGAATGACGATGGAGCGCAAGCGGCGGTGCGTCGGTGCGGACGATCGATGCGGCGGTTTCAGCCATCGGCCTGCTCCGGATCGTCGCGCATCAGCTCGAGCTGGGCCGTGCCGCGCGGCACGGC
>JBBDWX010000261.1:0-1762 GCA_040902665.1 Dongiaceae bacterium | reverse complement strand
CGAGGCCGAGATGGCGGAAACCCAGCGCGGTCAGCATGCGCCCGCGCGGCGTCCGTTGCAGCAGCCCCTGCTGCAGCAGAAACGGTTCGATCACCTCTTCGATCGCATCGCGCTGTTCGGAGAGCGCCGCCGCCAGCGTTTCGACGCCGACCGGCCCGCCGCCGTAATTCTCGGCGATGCAGGCGAGATAGCGGCGGTCCATCATGTCGAGACCGGTCTTGTCGACATCGAGTTCGGTCAATGCGCGGTCGGCGATCCTGGCGTCGACCTGCTTCGCGCCATCGACCGAAGCGAAATCGCGCACCCGCCGCAGCAACCGCCCGGCAACGCGCGGCGTACCGCGGGCGCGACTGGCGATCTCGCGTGCGCCGTCGTCGTTCAACGGCATATCGAGCAGTCTGGCGCCGCGGCGAACGATCCGTTCCAGCTCCGGCACGCTGTAGAAATCGAGCCGCAGTGGAATGCCGAACCGCTCGCGCAGTGGCGTGGTGATGAGGCCAGAACGCGTCGTGGCGCCAATCAGCGTGAATGGTTGCAGGTCGATGCGGACCGACCGCGCCGCCGGCCCTTCGCCGATCATCAGATCGAGCTGGCGATCTTCCATCGCCGGGTAGAGGATTTCCTCGACCGCCGGATTGAGCCGGTGGATCTCGTCGATGAACAGCACGTCGCGCGCCTGGAGATTGGTCAGGATCGCGGCGAGATCGCCGGCCCGCGCGATCACCGGGCCGGAGGTCGCGCGAAACCCGACGCCGAGTTCGCGTGCAACGATCTGCGCCAGGGTTGTTTTGCCGAGACCGGGCGGGCCGTAGAAAAGCACATGGTCGAGCGGTTCGTCGCGGCTCCGCGCTGCTTCGATGAACACCGCCAGATTGCGCCGGAGCTGCTCCTGGCCGACGAACTCGGCCAGCGTCGCCGGCCGTAGACTGCTATCGGGTGCATCCTCGTCGCGATGCTGGCGCGTGACCATGCGTTCGTCGTTCATGCCGCGCTCAATTCCTTGAGACCGGCGCGGATCAGCATATCGGCGGCGGCTTCGGCGCCGAGCGACCCGGCGACGCGTGCGATCGCGCTATAGGCTTCGCTGCGACGATAGCCGAGATTGACCAGTGCCGACACCGCATCGGTAAACGCGGCATTGCCGGTCATACCGGCGGCGGCTGCATCTTTCAAAGCCACCGGACCGAGCGCGATCCCGCCTGCCTTGTCCTTGAGCTCGGCAACGATGCGGCCGGCCAGTTTCGGCCCCACGCCACTGGCCCGCCCGATCGCCGCGCGATCCTGGGCGGCAATTGCGGTCGCCACTTCGGAGGGCGCCAGCACGCCGAGAATGGCCAGCGATACGCGCGCACCCACACCCTGCACCGTCATCAGCAGTCGAAACCAGTCGCGTTCGGCCGCATCGAGAAACCCGTAGAGATGGATATGGTCTTCGCGCACATGGGTGTCGATGAAAAGGCTAACGGGAGCATTTGCCTGAGCGAGGCGTGCGAGTGTCCGCGCCGAAGCGAAAATGCTGTAACCGACCCCGCCAACATCGACGATCGCCGCATCGCCCGCGATCTCGTCGATCGTGCCGGTCAGTTTGCCGATCATGCGCGCACCGGCGCTGCGGTTGCCGGCGCCCGCCAGCGCAGCGCCGTCGCCGCATGATGCGCGTGGCAGATCGCAACGGCGAGCGCATCGGCGGCATCCGACGTATCGGCAAGACAGCCCGGCAGCAGGACGCGCACCATCATTTCGACCTGCTGCTTGCCGGCAT
>JBBDWX010000260.1:0-2049 GCA_040902665.1 Dongiaceae bacterium | reverse complement strand
CGATCCGGCTCGCGCTCTTGCTGAGATGCACATAGGCGCCGTGCGCGCCGCGCGTTTTGACGGTGACCGCAAGCCACAACAGTCCGCGTTCGCCGAAGCGGATCGTTTCCGCGCCCGAGGGCTCGCCGTTGAGACAGCAATCGCCGAGCACTTCGTCGGGATGATGCTCGATCAGATAACGCGCGCCCCACGGCCCGAATGTTTCCTCGTCCGACACGGCGGTCAATGTGAGCCGGCCCTTGAGTTGGTCGCGGATGCGACGCAGGTAGATGTATGTCCAGATCGAACAGCTCGTGCCGCATTTCATGTCGCTCGCACCGCGGCCCCAGACCTTGCCGTCGGCGACGATGCCGCCCCAGGGATCGTGCTGCCAGGTTTCGGTACCGACCGGGAACACGTCGATATGGCCGTTCAGCACCAGATGCGGCCCCGGTTTCGCGCCTTCGAACGTCGCAACGATATTGGGCATCGTCGGCTGCGGATCGACGATCTTGTAGTCGACGCCCTCCGCATCGAGCAAAGCGCGCACATGCGCTGCGGCGGCCAGCGTATCGCCCGGCGGATTCGGGCTGCGGGCGCGCACGAAGCCCGAGAGAAACTCGACAAGGCGCTCGCGGTCGCGCTCGATGCCGGCGAGCAGTGCGTCTTTGGTATCGGGCACGGCAATACTCCTGAAGTCGATGCCCGGGCCGGGCGGATTGCGGCGTTGCGGCGACTATAGGCAACCGCTTGCCGGGTTGGCTAGGATGCGCCGCTGCCCGTTGCGGGCGGGGGGAGACGGAGTTTCCATGGCGATCGCACACCCTTATCTGATGTTTCTTGCCGACGCGCCCGATCCGCTCGCGGCCAAGACCGCGCAGGGGATCGTGCATTGGCGGCCCGACTGGTGCCTCGGCCAGTTGCGCCTCGAAGGCTGCAAGGCCGATCTCGGCATTCCCGATATGACCGTCGAACAGGCGGCGAAGGCCGGCGTGAAAACGATGATCGTGGGCGTCGCCAATCGCGGCGGAAAGGTCGGCGGCAGCTGGCTCGCGGCACTGGTCGAGGCGCTGGAGCGCGGGCTCGATCTCGCCAGCGGTCTGCATCGACGCCTCTCGGATATTCCCGAACTCAGGGAGCTGGCCGCGAAGCGCGGCCGCATGCTCTTTGACGTGCGCCATCCGACCCGCGATTTCGACGTGGCCAGCGGCAGGAAGCGCAGCGGCAAGCGTCTGCTCACCGTCGGCACCGATTGTTCGGTCGGCAAGATGTACACGACCCTCGCGCTCGAGAAGGAAATGAAGGCGCGTGGCATGAAGGCCGATTTTCGTGCGACCGGCCAGACCGGCATCTTCATCGCCGGATCGGGCGTGTCGATCGATGCGGTGGTTGCCGATTTCATATCCGGCGCGGTCGAATGGTTGTCGCCGCCGAACGAGCCCGATCACTGGGACCTGATCGAGGGGCAGGGATCGTTGTTTCATGCCTCCTATGCCGGCGTCTCGCTCGGGCTGCTGCACGGCGCGCAGGCCGATGCGCTGGTCATGTGCCACGAGCCGACGCGGCCGCATATGCGCGGCCTGCCGGATTACCAGATGCCGGATCTCGGCGCCTGCATCGAGGCGAACGAACATGCGGCCCGATTGACCAACCCGGCCGCGCGTTGCATCGCCATTTCGATCAACACCGCCGGTCTTGACGAAGCGGCTGCGACGGCCTGTCTCCACAAGGCCGAGGCGACATACGACCTGCCGGCCGCCGATCCGTTTCGCACCGGCGTCAGCCGGATCGTCGACGCGCTCGGCTGAGCGCGATGCGCCGGCTCGCTGTTGGCGTGGAGACATGGCCGATCGCCGGCCGGTTCGTCATTGCGCGCGGCGCGGTTACCGAAATCCATGTCGTGACCGTCGGCATTGCCGAGGCGGGTTGCATCGGTCGCGGCGAATGCCGCCCCTATGCGCGATACGGCGAGGCGCCGGATACGGTGGTGGCTGAAATCGAAGCCCAGCGTTCGACAATCGAGGGCGGGATCGAGCGCCCGGAACTGCAAAACCGTATGAAGCCCGGCGC
>JBBDWX010000259.1:0-2064 GCA_040902665.1 Dongiaceae bacterium | reverse complement strand
TGCCGGCGCAGTAATAACCGGGATGGCCGTCGATCTCGACTTCGATCGGCACCATCAGCCCGGCGGCGATGGCATGCGCACCCTTCGGGTTGAGCACCTTCCAGACGCGCTCGTTGGTATCGGCCGAGAGGCCGTGCAATCGCGAGTTCAATTCGCGGACGCTGCTCGCAGCGAGATCGACCGTGTTCATGCTGCTTCCTTGACTTCCCAGGTGTAAACGACGGCCGGCGCCGGTTCCCAGACCTTGGCGTCGTCGGCGCCCGGCAGGGCGGCGATCGAGCGATATTCCGAGGCCATCGCAACCCAGTCGTCGGTTTCCGCGAGAACTGCCGGCTTGCACGCGAACTCGTCACGCAACACCGCGAAGCCGCCGCGCGTGCTCATCGTGAACGTGTAAAAGCCGTCGAGATCCTTGAGGCCGGCACGCAGCGCGTCCTCGAGGCTCGCGCCCTCGGACAGACGGTGCGCGAAATAGCGCGCCGCCACTTCGCTGTCATTGTCGGTCTCGAATTCGTGGCCGCGCTTGCGCAACCATTTGCGCAGATTGTTGTGATTACTCAGCGAACCGTTATGCACGAGGCACATGTCGAGATCGGCGGTGAACGGATGCGAATGTTCGGTCGTCACCGCGCTCTCGGTCGCCATGCGCGTGTGGCCGATCGCATGCGTGCCTTCCATATGCGCGAGGTCGTAACGCTTCGCGACATCGGCCGGCAGCCCCATATCCTTGTAGACTTCCATCACACGGCCATAGCCCATGATGCGGATCTCGGGATGGTTTGCCTTGAGCCAGTCGCGCGCCTTGTCGGCAGGCGCCTCGATCGTGACCACGGCGTGGTTGCCTTTGACTTCGATATCGACTTCGACATCGAGCGCCTGGCCCAGATCGCCGCCAATCTCGCGCCAGTGAAAACCCGGCTCCGGATGAAACAAAGTCAGCTTGCCGCGCCCTTCGGCAACCGGCCGGTGATAGACGGCGATGCCGGCGCTGTCGGGCCCGCGCTCGGTCATGCCGATCAGCATGGTTTCGAGATGCTGGCCCAGCTGGGGCCGCATGCCTGGATTCTTCAGAAACAATCCGACGATGCATCACATGGCATATCCTCAAGTTTACAGGGCCCCGCCGCACCCGGCGGCGCTTACCACAAACCTAATCGGGCGCCATCCTCAAATCAACAGGGATTAACAAATATTCCTGTGAGGAAACAGGTCGGCAGCCCCGCCCGGGCCCTAATCCCCCACGTCCCGGCTATAGGCGATCACCGAAATGAACCGGATCGGCAGCTTTCTGAGTTCGTCCGGCCCGTGCGGCACGTCGGCATCGAAGAACAGCGAATCGCCCGATTTCAGCACATAGGTCTTGTTGCCGTGCCGATAGCCGACCTCGCCCTCGAGCACGTACAGAAACTCGACGCCGTCATGCTGGAACAGCGGGAACACGTCCGAGCGCGCGGTGAGCTCGATCAGATAGGGCTCGACCGCGACGTTCTTGCGCATCGAATGGCCAAGCAGGTGATACTGATGCCCGGCCCGCGTGCCGCGCCGCTCGATCTTCAGCCCCTGCCCTGCCTTCACATAGGTCGCCTCGTGCTCCTGCTCGAAGCGCCGGAAGAACGCGGTCACAGGCACATGCAGTGCGACCGACAAAGCCTGCAGGGTCGCCAGCGACGGCGAGGTCTGGCCGTTCTCGATCTTGGACAGCATGCCGGCCGAGAGTTCGGCCTGCTTCGCGAGTTCGGCGACCGTCATGTCGAGCTTGCGTCGAAAGCCACGCACTTCGCGGCCGATCGCCATTTCCAGCCCCTTGGCGCCATCGGCTGGATGATGGGGATCCTGAAACTCTTCCGACCGGTCCGGCGCCCGGTCGCCAACCCGTGCACGCACCCCGCGCGCGCGAACGGGCGGGCGTTTCGTCCCTGCGGCCCGGACGCGCGCCATGGCCGCGCTCAGCCTTTGCCGGCGAGGCGGCGCAAGGCCGCAAGCCCGACCGGCACGCCGCGGAACTCCGCCATCGCATCGATCAGGCAGGCCCAGAGATATTCCGACGAGGCCATGTCGGCCAGC
>JBBDWX010000258.1:0-2064 GCA_040902665.1 Dongiaceae bacterium | reverse complement strand
GTCGTCCGCGGCCTCAAGTAGACTGTGGCAAAACCGCAACTGTGAGGCATAAGGGTGTCGGTCGAAGCCACCGAAACTTCGAGCGTTGAGTCCGGTTGGGTCGGCCAGGTCATGGCCTGGGGCCGGCGACGGCATGTCGAGCGGTGGCTCGCGATCCTTCTGTTGGTGCTCGCGGTCGGCTCCGGCATTGCGACCTATCTGATCGTCACCGGCGCGCTCGGCTTCCTGCCGAACCCGCGCACCGTGCTGGTCCTGCTGGTTCTCAATCTCGTCATCCTGCTCGGCCTCGGCGCGATCGTGATCCGGCGCCTGGTGGCGCTGTGGCTGGAACGGCGACGCGGTCTTGCCGGCGCCCGGCTGCATTCGCGCCTCGTTCTGCTGTTTGCCGTGGTCGCCGTGACGCCGGCGATCATCGTCGCAGTCTTTTCGGCCATGTTTCTCAATCTCGGTATCGAGGCATGGTTCAGCGACCGGGTTCGCACTGCGGTCAAGGACTCGCTGATCGTCGCCCGCGCCTATCTGGCCGAGCATCAGCAGCAGATCGGCAGTGACGCGCTCTCGGTACTCGAGAATCTGCGCAACGAAGGCCCACTGCTCGAGTTCAACCGCGACCGGTTCGAGCGCATCCTTGGCGCCCACGTCCGGATTCGCGGTCTGGACGAGGCCGCCGTTCTCGACGGACAGGGTCGCGTGATCGTCAGCGCCGGTTTCTCGGCGTTGCTCTCGTTCGATCCGGGGCTGCCCGACTGGGCCTATGCCCGCGCGCGCCTCGGCGATGTCGTCGTGTTGCCGGGCAATACCGAGGACCGCGTCCGCGCGCTGGTCCAACTCGATTCCCTGGCCGACGAGTTTCTGGTGATCGGCCGCCAGATCGACCAGCGCGTCCTCCAGCATCTCGATGCGACCGAAGGCGCAGCCCAACTGTACGAACAGCTCGAGGGCCAGCGCGAGGGATTGCAGATCACCTTCGTGCTCGTTTTCTTCGTGGTCGCCCTGCTGTTGCTGATCGCTTCGGTCTGGGTCGCGCTGATCGTCGCAAACCAGTTGGCAAGACCTATCGGGCGATTGTTCACCGCGGCGGAGCAAATTCGCGCCGGCGATCTTTCGGCGCGGGTGCCCGAAGGCGATTCCGTCGACGAGATCGGATCGCTGAGTCGCGCGTTCAACCGCATGGCAGCCCAGCTTGAGGATCAACGCGGGGCCCTGGTGCGCACCAACCGCGAGCTCGACGATCGTCGTCGCTTCACCGAAGCGGTTCTGGGCGGTGTGTCGGCGGGTGTCATCGGCCTCGATTCCGCGGGGCGCATCAATCTGCCGAACCGGTCCGCTGCGGAGCTTCTCGGTGTCGATTTGGATCAGCATGCCGGCAAGCCGCTCGCCGATGTCATAACCGAGATGGCCGATCTGCTCGCCGAGGCCGCCGAGCGTCCACGCCGCGTGATCGAAGGGCAGGTGACGCTGCTTCAGGAGGGACAGAACCGGTCGCTGCTGGTACGCATCGCCGGCGATATCGGCGAGGGCGAACTGCTTGGTTATGTCGTTACCTTCGACGACGTGACCGATCTCATGGTCGCGCAGCGCAAGGCCGCCTGGGCCGACGTGGCGCGGCGCATCGCCCACGAGATCAAAAACCCTCTGACCCCGATCCAGCTCTCGGCGGAACGCCTCAAGCGCAAGTACCTCAAGCAGATCACCAGCGATCCCGATACATTCATCGCCTGTACCGATACGATCGTACGTCAGGTCGGCGATATCGGGCGCATGGTCGACGAGTTTTCTGCCTTCGCGCGGATGCCGTCTCCGGTTTTTCAGCAGCACGATCTCGTCAACCTGGCGCGGCAGGCCCTGTTCCTGCAGCGTGAGGCACATCCGAAGATCGCCTATCATTTCGTTGCGCCGGCGCCCGGCATCGCCGTGCGTTGCGATGCGCGGCAGATCGGCCAGGTCCTGACCAACCTGCTGCAGAACGCGGCCGATGCGATCGAAGGACGGGAACCATTGGACGACAAGCGCGCTTTACCGAAGGGCGAAGTCTGGTTCGAGATTGCGAGCGACGACCATGCG
>JBBDWX010000257.1:0-14869 GCA_040902665.1 Dongiaceae bacterium | reverse complement strand
CGCCTGGCTGACGCTGGGCACAGTCCTCGTCTGTTTCGCCGTTGTTGTGCTGCGCTATGTCTTCTCGGTCGGCTCGATCTGCCTGCAGGAACTCTATGTCTGGCAGCATGCGCTCGTATTCATGCTGGGCGCTGGTTATACCTTCATGCATGGCGGCCATGTGCGGGTCGACATTCTCTATGGGCGCATGACGCCGCGGCGTCGCGCATGGGTCGATCTGTTCGGCACCGTCTTCTTCCTCGCGCCGTGGATGTTCGTGCTGGTCTGGTTCGGCTGGCCGTTCCTGGCGCGGTCTTGGAGCCTGTTCGAGGCATCGGGGCAGGCGGGTGGCTGTCAGGGATACTTTCTCCTCAAGTCCGCGATTGTGGGCTTTGCCTTTTTGGTCGGGATACAGGGCGTGGCGCTGTTCTGCCGATCGGTTCTGGTGCTCGGCGGCCAACTCGACTATGCGCCGCGGGCCGAGGGTGTCCGGGATGTCGGGCGGGAGGCGCTTTGATGGAAGGCGCCGCCGTCGGTGAAATTCTGGCGCTGGCGATGTTTGGCGTCACGATTCTTGCCGTGCTGATCGGATATCCCGCTGCGTTCACGCTCGCTGGAACCGGCCTCTTCTTCGCGGTGCTCGGCTATCTGCTCGGTGTTTTCAACTTCTCGCTCTTCACCGGCCTTGCCTCGCGTTATTTCGGCGTGATGGTTAACGAGGTTCTGGTCGCTGTTCCGCTGTTCATCTTCATGGGCGTCATGCTCGAGCGATCGAAGATCGCGGTCCAGCTTCTCGAAACGATGGGGCAGCTCTTCGGATCGTGGCGCGGCGGGCTCGGCATTTCCGTTGTCATCGTCGGCGCGTTGCTGGCCGCTTCGACCGGGATCGTCGGCGCCACCGTCGTCACGATGGGCCTGCTCAGCCTGCCGGCCATGCTGCGCGCCGGGTACGACCCGCGTCTGTCCTGCGGCATCATCTGCGCATCGGGGACCCTGGGTCAGATCATCCCGCCATCGACGGTGCTGATCTTCATGGGCGATATGCTGCAAGGTGCCAATGCGGCCGCACAGGCAGCGAAAGGAAACTTCGTTCCGGACCCTGTATCGGTCGGCGATCTGTTCGCCGGTGCCTTTCTGCCGGGCCTGCTGCTGGTCGCACTCTACATTGCGTGGGTTGCGATCCGCGCATTCTTCTGGCCCGCCGCGGCGCCGGCCATGGTCATGACCCCGGACCAGCGTCGAAATCTGCCGCGCCAGGTCATCCGCGCGCTTCTGCCGGCGCTGCTCCTGATCGTCGCTGTGCTCGGCTCAATCATCGGCGGCATTGCCTCGCCCACGGAATCGGCGTCGGTCGGTGCCGTCGGCGCGATGCTGCTTTCGATGCTCAACCGGCAGTTCTCGCTAAGAATCCTGCTCGAGGTGATGCGCAGCACGATGAAGATCAGTTCCATGGTCTTCCTCATCCTGCTCGGGGCATCGGTCTTCTCTCTGGTGTTCCGCGGTCTTGGCGGCGAACGGATCGTTCACGATGTGCTATCGGCGCTCCCGGGCGGTGTGGACGGCGCGGTTCTGATTGTAATGCTGCTGACGTTCTTCCTCGGATTCTTCCTCGATACGTTCGAAATCATCTTCATCGTCGTACCGATCACAGCGCCGGTGCTGCTCGGGCTCGATGTCGATCCGATCTGGCTGGGCGTGATGTTCGGCATCAACCTGCAGACGAGTTTCCTGACACCGCCCTTCGGATTTTCCCTGTTCTACCTGCGCGGTGTCGCTCCGGCGACGATCACGACCGGCAATATGTATCTGGGGGTTGCGCCGTTCGTGCTGCTGCAGCTGATCGCGATGCTGATCCTGTGGGAGTTTCCCGGATTGGCGACGTGGCTGCCGGCAGCGGTCTATGGCGACGCGGTCGCGTACGAAGGCGTCGATCCCTCGCTGCTGGAGATGCCGGAGGGGGAACTCATGTTGCCGGGCGACGAACCCGATCTCGCCGATCCCGACAGCGAGGCAGGCACGCTCGAGGACATGCTGTCCGGCGAAGATCCGGTGGCGCCGGCAGCGGAGTGAGCGTTTCGGAGCGATGCGAATAGGAAACGGCCCGCGTGCGATGCGGAGGCCGGCCCCTCGTTAGAGGCTGAACGCTTACCCCTGCGGATAGTCGAACGGGAGCGACCGGGCGTTGG
This sequence comes from Dongiaceae bacterium, assembly GCA_040902665.1. Classification (GTDB taxonomy): domain Bacteria; phylum Pseudomonadota; class Alphaproteobacteria; order Dongiales; family Dongiaceae; genus JAWXBK01. Next base: position 12,704 of record JBBDWX010000257.1, on the reverse strand, counting down.
TGTAGGCTTGGTCGGCGATACGGGTCCACAGACGGATATCGCGGCGGAATCTAAAGAAGCTCTCGCTGATCTTTCGCGTGATCTCGTCGCCATCGTCGTAGATTTCCTGCATCAGCTCGCCCGACGCCTGGCCGAATGCCTCGAGCACTTCCTTCGGGAACTGCTTGAGGATCACGCCATGCTCGTTGACCAGCGAGGCGAGGGCGGGACCGCTGCGTGCGTTGAACTCGGCAAGGATCAGGTCGTTCTCCTGGCTGCAGCAGGCGGCAACGATCTGTTGCAGGTTATCGGGCAGCGACTCGAACTTCGATTTGTTGACGGTGCATTGCAGCGCGGGGCCCGGTTCGTGGAAACCCGGCCAATAGTAATAGCTGGCGACTTTATAGAAGCCGAGGGCGAGATCGTTGTACGGACCGACCCATTCGGTGCCGTCGAGCGCCCCCGATTGCAGATTGGAGAAGATCTCGCCGGCGGACAGCGTCATGACCGTCACGCCAAGTTTGGATAGCGCCTGGCCGCCCTGTCCCGGCATGCGGAACTTGAGGCCTTTGAGATCGGCGACGGAATTGATCTCCTTGCGGAACCAGCCGCCCATCTGGCAGCCGGTGTTGCCGGCAAGGAACGCCTTGAGACCGAATGGCTCGTAGAGTTCGTCCCACAATTCCTGCCCGCCGCCGAAATAGATCCAGGCATTGAGCTCATTCGCGGTCAGGCCGAAGGGCACGGCGGTAAAGAAGCCGGTCGCGGGCGATTTGGACAGATGATAGTAGGCCGCATCGTGCGCCATATCGGCGGTGCCATCCGCGACCGCATCGAAACAGGCCAGCGGCGGCACCAGTTCGCCGCCGGAATGAAGCTCGATTACCAGCCTTCCTTCGCTCAACTCGGAAATCCGGTCGGCGAGGCGCTGCGCGCCGGTATCGAGACCCGGCAGGCCCCTCGGCCAGCTCGTGACCATCGTCCATTCGATGCGATCCTGCGCCAGCGCCGGCTTCGGAAAGCTCGAGGCCAGCGATGTGGCGGCAGCGCCAGCGGCAATGCCCGCGCCGGCGAGGAATTCGCGACGTTTCATCGATTGTTGCTCCCTGATGCCCTTCGACGCCTCGACCCGGCGTCCTGTGTGCCGCCGCGCGGCGGTCCATTCAGCTCTGCAAATGCGAGGTTAGCTGCCGATCTGCGTTGGCGGCAAGCGGGCAGCCGGGTTCAAGATGGAGTCGTCGGCAGCGTCTGCCAGCCATCGGGGGTGAAACCCTCCAGCGGCCGGAAGCGCGTCTTGTAACTCATCTTGCGACAGTTGGTGATCCAGTAACCGAGATAGGTATAGGGGAGGCCGCGCCGTGCCGCCTCCCGGATCAGCCGCATCACGACATAGTTCCCGAGGCTCCGCGCGCGATCCGTCGTGTCGAAGAAACTGTAGACCGCGGATAGCCCGTCCTTCGAGACATCGACCAGGCAGCAGGCCCGTAGCAACCCGTCGGAATCGCGCAGTTCCATGATCTCGGTCGGAATCGGGCTCGACTCGATCATGGCTCGATACTCTTCGAATCTCATGCCCGCCATTTCGCCTTCGCCATGACGGTTCTGCAGATAGTGACTGAACAGCTGAAACTGCTCGATCGTGCCGCGTGCCGGAAGAAACGCCCCCGAAAGATCGACGTTCCGCCGGGCGATCCGCCGCAGCGTTCTGCCGGGTTCGAAATCCGCAACCCGCACCCGGACCGGGACGCAGGCCGAGCAGCCCCGGCAGGCCGGGCGATAGGCGATGGTATGGCTGCGGCGGAACCCGGCGCGCGACAGGGTTTCATAGGTGTCGACCGCACGCGGCCCGACCAGTTCGGTGACGACCTTGCGTTCCATCCGCCCGGGCAGATAGGGGCAGGGCATCTCGGTCGTGACCAGGAAAGGCAACGGCTGGGTTCGGGTACTGACGGTCATGGTTGTCCGGTCAACATCCTTGTGCCCTGAGTCCTCGCGAACATTATGATCCTATCCGGGCCGGCCGATCCACGACAAAGCTGTTTTGTGCCACGCGTTTGCGGCATCCTTGACCCGCGATTCGGCCAGCGTCGGCCTGGGCGCTGGCTGCGCGGGGGAGCGGAATGGTATTGCCGAACTTCATAATTCCGGGTGCGGAGAAAGGCGGAACGACTCCGCTGTTCCGCCTGCTCAAGCAGCATCGCGACATCCATATGCCGGCGGCAAAGGAGCTGCAGTACTTTACCCGCAACTTCGACCGCCGCCTCCCGGCTTACTATGAGTGGCAGGTTTCGGCCGGTTATCGGGGGCAGAAGGCCATCGGCGAGGCGTCGCCGGAATATATGCGTTTTCCCGCCGCGGTTACGCGGATCCGGAAAGTGCTCGGCGGAGATGTGAAGTTCATCTTCTGTCTGCGCGATCCGGCGACGCGCGCCTTCTCGCACTATCTGCAATGCCTGCGAATGACCGAAGAGTCGGAGAGCTTCGAAAAGGCGATTGAGCTCGAATCTTCCCGCCTGGCCCGCCACTGGTATCTCAATCAACGGCGCGCCTATGTGAAGAGCAGTTTCTATGCGGAGCAGATCGAGCGGTTCCTTGCCGTTTATCCGCGCGAGCAGTTTCGCTTTCTTATCCTTGAAGAGGATTTGCAGGGCGGCAAACGGGCTTTGAAGAAGACAGCCGCGCGAATGTACGAGTTCCTCGATGTCGATCCGGCGTTCGACGTGAACCTCGATATTCCGGATACGAGACTGCCGGCGCCGGAACTCCACACGGTCAAGCGTGGCGACGCCATTCTGAACCCGGATACCAAAAAACCGGCGCCGGTCGGCTCGATCGTTGTCAATGCGTTCATCAAGGGCGCGAACCGGACGATCCGCCGTCCGTCGCGTGCGACGCGGCGGTATTACGAGCGGCTGCAACAGGAAATGACCCGCAAGCTCACGCCGGAACTGCGGGCCGGTCTTTACGATCGTTACTTCCGCGACGAGGTCGACCGGATGGAGCGGCTGCTCGAGCGCGATCTCAGCCTGTGGCGACCGCGCTGACTTGACCGATGCCGTGGCGCAGGGTCGAGGCGCGAACCGCTACAGTCGCGGAGAGAATGTCGTGCAGTGTGCGGCCCCGACGGTCGAACAGGGACACCAGCAGGATCAGCAAGGCGGTTGGCCAGACCGTCACCAGGAAAATGACGGTCATGAGGAACGCCTGGAAATAGCCGGGCCGGTCGCCGTTCCACGACCGCACTTCGACGTCCAGCGTCCGCATGCCGATCGTGGCGGAGCGCGGCCCACCGATGGTCATCGTGTAGTAGAGGACGGGGATCGCTGCCATCAGCGGTCCGATCAGGATCCAGGCGAGACCGAGGGTCACGACGCCGAGAGCGAGCATGACGACCCAGGCAGCGACCAGCACCACCGCCAGGACGATGATATCGATGAGATGGCCGAAAACGCGCCGGGTGCGGATGCCGGCATAGAGGGCCGGCTCGGTCAGCGGCTCGGGTGGCGCCTCCTGCCAGGGGGCATCGGCGAGGCGCAGGGCGGGTAGCTGGGACAGGGTTTCCTCCCTCGTAAGTGCAGCCCTGAAAGATGGGTGGCCGGGTCGATCGAGGCAAGATGCCGGCCCCAGCGCCTGAGCGCCGGCGCAAGCGCGGCGACTTAGACCGAGCGGCTGCTGAGCAGGCGGGTCGGCATGCCGGACGCCGTCAACTTCTCGATGATCTCGCGGACATGGCCCTCGTTCCGCGTCTCGATCATCGCGTCCACGTCGGCGCGTTTGACCGGCAGGTCGTAGAACATGCGCTGATGATAAATCTCGATGATGTTGCCGCCGGCATCGCCGATGGTCCGGGCCAGGTTTGCGAGCACGCCCGGCGAATCGGAAATCTCGATCCGCAATGTGGCGACGCGGCCATCTTTCACCAGACCGCGCATCAGCACCTGCGCCAGCATGCGCACATCGATATTGCCGCCGCAGATCACGATTCCGACACGCCGTCCGGTGAAGCGGCGCGGATGCTGCAGCATCGCGGCAAGGCCGGCGCCGCCGGCGCCCTCGGCCACCAGTTTCTGGACTTCGACGAGCAGCTGGATCGCGCGCTCCAGATTGTCTTCGCTCGCCAGCAGGATATTGCCGACGAGCCGTTCGATAATCGCGCGCGTCATCTTGCCGGGCGACTTGACCGCGATGCCTTCGGCAATCGTCTGCCCGCCGGATGTGGGTGCATTGTCCGACAGCAAGTCGTGCATTGAGGGGTAGAGTTCTGCCTCGACGCCGAGCATCTCGACGGCAGGATTGAGTGCCTTCGCGGCGATCGCAATACCCGAGAGGATGCCGCCGCCACCGATCGGTACGACAATATCCTCGAGGTTGGGACAGTCTTCGAGCATCTCGATGCCGATCGTGCCCTGGCCGGCGACGATCGCCGCATCGTCATAGGGATGCACGAAGACCAGGCCTTCGCGCTCTGCGACCTCGCGTGCGTAGACGGCCGCCGAATCGATCCCGTCGCCCTCGATCACGACGCGGGCTCCAAAACTCCGCGTGCGCTCGACCTTTGTGAAAGGCGTACCGCGCGGCATGACGATGGTTGCGGGGATGCCGAGGCGCTGTGCGTGGTAGGCAACGCCCTGGGCATGATTGCCGGCCGACATGGCAATAACGCCGCTGCGTCGCGCCGCCTCGTCGAGGCCGAGAAGCTTGTTGAGTGCGCCGCGATCCTTGAACGAGCCGGTGAACTGCTGGTTCTCGAGCTTAAGCCAGACCTCGGCAGCGCCGGTGATTTCGGCGAGGCGTGGGCTGCGCACCAGTGGTGTCCGCACCACCTGCCCCGCGATACGGGCGGCAGCGGCGCGAATGTCGTCGAGCGAGATCGGCAGGGTGGAACCGGATGGGTCAGTCATGGTCGGCCGGTGCGAGGGTGAGTACCGAAACGGGCTCGGCAACGATAGAGAGAAACGAGCCGTCCCGCCACAGACCGATCAGGTCGTCGTAGTGGGGCGAGAAGATATTGCCGGACTGTCCGCCGGCAATCATGAAGCGGGCACCGCCGGGGTCGGCCAGATCGATGGCAAACCGCAGGCCCGCGCCGTGGACATGGTCGAAACCAGTTCCGTCGTCGTCCGGCACCGAACTGCCGCGATTGATGGTCGAATGATCGCCCGGCGTGGCAATTTCAGGCGAAATCAGATCGCCGACAATTGGCACGCGGCTCCAGATCGGGTGACGGAACGTGGCCCGATGCGCATCGCCCCACTGCCACTGTGCAGGATCGTTGCCATAGGCCGTCTCGAGCATATCCAGCGTCTCGAGGAAAGCACCGTGCAGCGCATCGGTACAGTTCTCCATTGCGGCCGTCGTCACGTCGTCGCACCAGAGTTCTGCCCTTGCATCCCCGTCGAGCACGCGTGCCAGCAAAGGTACATTCCACCAACGAAAATCCTCGTACATCGCACCAAGCTCATCGCCGAAGATGGCAGGCTGAACGGCACGAACCCAGGCGTTGTAGATCAACGGGGCAGCGAGTTCGCGATCGGTCGTGCCGTCCCATGCTTCGAGAATATCGAGCGCCCTGCGTTCGCTCTCGCTTTCGATGCGTTCGGCAATGCGCGCCGTCATGAGTGGCACCAGCGCCCGCGCGGCCAGGGAGAGCGTGTCCATCTGCAGGGTGCTCATATCGTCGATCGTAAACCGGCGATTCTCGGCAAGCACGTCGTTGATCCTGTCGATGCGATATGGCGGTTCCCATCGGGCCGCGATGAAATGCGGATAGGTGTCGTCGACGACACGATCGTTCGCCGTCGCTAACCAGCCGCGTGGCGGATCGATGAACTCCGGCAGGTCATCGGTATCGAGATAACCGAGCCAGTCGAAGTTTCCCGATGCACCATCGGCGGGCATCTGGCTGCCGGCCGACAGGGCACGACGGACTGGAATCCGGCCCGCTGCGACCATGCCGATGGTGTCGTGAATATCGGCATAGACGATCGTCTGAAGCGGGCAATGGAACAGATCGAGCGCGGCGCGAAACTCTTGTGCGTTTCGCGCCCGGTTCATGCGGAACAATGCTTCGGGTGTACGGTCGTCTTCCTCGAGGCAGGCCCAGGCAAGCGCCACGACAGATTCCTTGTCACCCAGCCCTTCCACTTGCATGGTATCGGAGATGACCGGGCCGTGCCGTGTATGGCGAACGACCAACGGGAATTCGACATCGCGCGCGAGGATGATCTCCTCGCGCGTTTCGAACGGTTGAGTGCCCTCCGGCGTCAGATATCGCGAGGGGTCCGCCGGATCGACGGTCTCGAGAAACAGGTCCTGATTGTCGCCATGGGTCGTGGTGAAACTCCAGGCGACCTGTTCGTTGTGACCGATGATGATCAACGGCACGCCGGGCGCAGTGGCGCCTTCGAGAACCCGATCGGGCAGTTCGATCCGGACCAGATACCAGTATATGGGCACCTGCAGCCCGAGATGCGGGTCGCCCGCAAGCAATGCACCGCCGCTGGCGCTGCGGGTAGGGCCGACCGCCCAGGCGTTTGAAGCGCCGGCCAACGGCTCCAGCCCGTGCGGCACGCGCGGGATCGGCTCGATAGTCGCCAGCTGCCGCCGCCCGTCGCCCGGTCGCGTTGCCTCGCCATAACTGTCCTCGGCCGGCCAGAGAAACTCGAGCTGTTCCTCCGACAGAATCTGCGCCAGCCGTGCCCGCTGATACTCGCTGCGCCAGTTGTCGCTCAGCTGCATCGACATCAGCCTGCCCCAGATCAAGGAATCGGCCGGCAGCCATGGATCGGATTGGAGTCGTGCCGCGTAGAACTCCGGCGGCCGTGCACCCGCATGATTGTCGAGATAGGCGTTCACGCCGTTCGCATAGTGATTGAGCACATCCCGCAGTTCGGGCGAGAGGACGGACAATTGGGCCTCGGCGAGGCGCCGGAATCCCATAATGCGCATGTAACGGTCGGTTTCGAGCGTGACCTCGCCGATGGTTTCCGACATGCGTCCGGAGCCGAGACGGCGCATGAATTCCATCTGGAAGAGTCTGTCCTGGGCGTGCACGAATCCAAGGGCGAAATAGGCGTCCGCGTCGCTTTGCGCGCGGATCGTCACAAGCCCGTACCGATTTCGTGCGACCGTGACCGGGGCATCGATGCCGGCCAGGAAAATTTCGCCGTCGACCTGCGGCAAGGACGTACGAAGCCACAGAAACCCCGCCCCGTAGACGACACCCAGAAACAGCAGCAGGCCGGCGAACGACCAGACCAGAATTCGCCGCAGCCGTCTCACAGCGTCCCGTTCTCCAGATCGCGCAGGATGTGCGTGCGATCCTCGTCCAGTTTGGGGACGCGGCCGCGCGTGGTCGGATCGTCGAACGCCGACATCTTGATCGGATTGCCGGCAACTTTCAGACCCGGCAGATCGGGATCGTCGACATCGACCACCATGTTGCGCGCCTGCACATGCGGATCGGCCATCACATCGGCGACGTTGTTTATCGGTGCGTGCGGGATTTGCGCGGCATCGAGGACGCGCAGCCATTCCGCCGTTTCGCTGGTGCCCAGCGTGTGCTCGAGCTCGGCATGCAACGGTTCGATATTGCGGATTCGATCGGCGTTGGTCAGGAACCGGGGGTCGTCGGCAAGCTCCGGCCGGCCGATGGTCGCACAAAGTCTGTGCCAGATGCCGTCGGTCCCACAGGCGACGACGACATGCCCGTCCTTGGTGGCAAACGCGGCAAACGGGGCAATCGACGGATGCCGCGCACCCAGCGGCCCGGGCACTTCGCCGGTCGCCACATAGCGTGTGATCGCGTTCTCGAGAATTGCGACCTGGGAGTCGAGCATGGCGACGTCGATCTTGATGCCCTCGCCATGGCGCTCCCGATGCACGAGGGCCGCGTTGATCCCGATCGCCGTGAAAAGGCCGGCGGTGAGGTCGCCGATCGACGAGCCAACCCGGGTCGGCGGGTCACCCGGATGGCCGGTGATACTCATCACCCCGCCCATCGCCTGCGCCACCATGTCGTAGGCGGGGCGGGCGCTGTAGGGGCCGCTATGGCCGAAGCCGGAGGCTGCGGCGTAGATCAGCCGTGGATAGCGAGGATGCAGCGTGTCCCAGCCGAGGCCGAGACGCTCCATCGTGCCGGGGCGAAAATTCTCGACCAGCACGTCGACGCGGGCGAGCAGCCGTTCAAGCAAAGCGCGGTCGGCTTCGGCCTTGAGGTCGAGGGCGATGCTCTCTTTGCCGCGATTCATGGCCGCAAAATAGCCGGATTGTCCGGCGATGATGGGACCGTAGGCGCGGGAATCGTCGCCCTTGCCCGGCTGTTCCACCTTGATGATCCGCGCGCCGAGGTCGGCGAGGATCATCGTGCAATAGGGTCCGGCAAGCACCCGCGTCAGGTCGAGTACGACGATGCCGGCCAGCGGTCCCGAAACTGTCATGGATTCCGTCCTCGAAAGGCAGCGGTTTACATAACGATTGCGGGGGCAGCCGGCAACCGCACGGGGCGTGACAAACGGAACCCCTTGCTTTAGAAGGCTGCCTCTCCCGAACCCGGAGTTGGACGATGGCTGAACGGCAATTCGCCGACGTGAAATCCATGCTCGAGACGCTGCAGCCGAGTTATCCGGTTTACTGCCTGCGTCCACATGTGTTGCGCAAGTCGGCCCAGAAGTTTCTCGAGCTGTTTCCGGGGCGCGTCCTCTATGCGATCAAGTGCAATCCGCATCCGGCGGTGGTGCGTATTCTCTACGAGGCCGGGATCCGTCATTTCGACACGGCGTCGCTGCCGGAGATCGCGCAGGTGCGCGAGACGTTTCCCGATGCCGGTGCCTATTTCATGCACCCGGTAAAGGGACGGGCCGTTATCCAGACCAGCCTTCGCGTCTATAATGTCGACACGTTCGTCGTCGACCATATGGACGAGCTGACCAAGATCCTGCAGGAGACCGACGGCGGCGCCGGGCTCAATATCATCGTCCGCATCAAGACACCGCCGGCCGAAGGGACGCTCTATCACCTCGCGGAAAAATTCGGTGCCGGCGTGGACGACGCGGCTGCGATGCTGAAGGAGGCGCGCGCGGAAGGCTGCCAGGTCGGGTTGGCGTTCCATGTCGGCTCGCAATGCATCGCACCGGGCGCCTGGGCGGCCGCACTCGCGCTCTGCGGCGAGGTCATCGAGAAAGCGAAGGTGCCGCTGCAGTATCTGGATGTCGGCGGCGGCTTTCCCGCACCCTATCTCGGCGTCAACCTGCCGCCGCTCGAGGAGTTCATGCAGGAGGTCGAGGAGGGCGTGAAGGCGCTCAATCTGCGGCGCGACTGTGTGCTGATGTGCGAACCGGGCCGGGCGCTCGTGGCCGAGGCGATGTCGGTTCTTGTTCAAGTGCAGTTGCGCAAGGACCGCCGCCTCTACATCAACGACGGCGTTTACGGCTCATTCAGCGAGATGGTGACCGGAAATATCCGCCTGCCGGCGCGCGCGTGGCGGCTGGGCGGTGATGTTGGCGGCACATCGGAACCGTTCGTTCTCAACGGGCCGACTTGCGATTCGGTCGACGTACTGCCCGGCGAGTTCCATCTGCCGTCGGATATCCGCGAAGGCGACTGGATCGAGATCGATCGGATCGGTGCCTACTCGAACGCGGTCGCAACCCGCTTCAACGGCTTCCACCCCGAAACGCTGGTGGTGGTCAACGATCAGCCGGTGGTGCCGCCGCGCTAGCTGTCCTGCGCGACCGAGGTCGGTCGCTGCGGTCGCAGATCGCCGATCGTATGAACGGTGACGGCCGCGATCACGATGGCGCCGCCAAGGATCGTGCGCAGCCCAGGGTCCTCGCCGAGGAATATCCAGACCCAGAAGGGCGAGAGGATCGATTCGAGAATTGCGATCATGGCGGCCTCAACCGGCGGCACACGCTGCGCACCGGCCGTGAACAAGACGAGCCCCAATCCCATTTCGAAGACACCAAAGGCGAACAGGACGCCCATATCGATTGCCGTGGCCGCAAGGGGGCTGGCGAATGGTATGGTCAGCACGACCGAGATGACGGCCGAAAGCCAGACCGCCGGCCGCATGTTGATCGTGCGGTGGCGGCGCATCAGGATCATGGCAATCGCGAAATTGATCGTTACGACGAGGGCGAGACCGTCGCCGAGCAGCGAGGCGCTGCCGAGCGAGCCGCTGACCATCAGTGCGATGCCGCAGAAGGCAACCGCGGTCGCGAGCCAGGTTTTCGGTCGCACACGCTCCTTGAGCACAATCCGGCCGAGCACTGCAGCGATGAATGGCGTGGTTGCCATGATGAAAAGCGCATTGGCGACGCTGGTATGATCGAGGGCGATGATGAACAGGATTGAATCGACGCTGAGCAGGAAGGCAACGATGACGCCCGGTCGACCGAGTCCGATCACGGTGCGGAGCAGATCGCGCCGCTCGAAGATCAGGATGATGGCCGTAAGAAAGAGCGCGCAGAAGACCGCGCGCCAGAACGAAGTGGTCCATACGTCGGTTTCGGCGAGCCGTGCCAACAGCCCGGCCGAACTCCAGGCGATCGCGCCGCCGGCCACCAGTACAAGCCCGCTGCGATGCTCCGCGCTTGCCCCGCTGGTGCCGTTGCCGGGTGCCATCACGTCGCCGGCGGGGCAACCCGCTTGCCGCCGCCGCGCCGCAGATCGACGAGGGAATGGCCGATCAGGCTTGCGAGAATGACGCCGCCGCCGATCAGCGTACGGATGCCGGGATCCTCGGCAAACACCAGCCAGACCCAGAATCCGCCAAGCACAACCTCGATATTCGCGAGCAGCGCCGATTCTGCAGCGGGGATCAGGCGTGCGCCGGTCGTATAGAGAATCATACCAAGCGCGAGCTGGCCGATGCCCAGCAGCGCCAGATAGCCGATCTCCGGCATCGATGCGCTGCCCGGATCGGCGCCCATGATCAGGGCAAAACTGCCGGCGAGCAGCGTCGCCAGGCAGGCGGCCGGCGTCATGCGGACACTGCGATTGTAGCGCAGCACCACCGTCGCACCGGCAAAACCGAGAGCGATCAACATCGAGAATAAGGTACCGATGAAGGACGCAGTCCCGAATGAATTCGACACCATGATGGCAACGCCGCCGATCGCGAAGGCCATCGCGATCCATGTGCGCATCTCGACGCGCTCGCGCATAAAGATCAGGCCCATGATTCCGGCAATGAAAGGCGCCAGCGATTGCAGGAGCAGCACATTTGCGACCGACGTGTACTGCACAGCGATCACAAAGCTGGTCGACGCGGTCGCGAAGCAGACTGCAAGCACGATGCCGGACCAGCCCATGGTCAGAAACAGTCGAAGCGTATTGCTGCGGTCGCGAAACAGGATGAACAGGAAGAGAGTCATCGCGGCAAAAAGCGAACGCCAGAAAATCGTCGTCCATGGATCGGTTTCGACCGATCGGAGCAGCAATCCGCCGCTGCTCCAGGCAAGGGCCGCAAGGACCACGAGGATAAGGCCGAGGCGCCGGTTCTCGACCGGCAGCGCGTTGACGACCGCCGCGACCTTGTCCGTAACCGCGACTTCGCTATCCTGCCGGCCGGCCATTCCATCCCCCCGAAACACGGCATCCCGTAGCATGCAAGACGATATCCCGTCCACGCGAACCGGCAGTTTCCTTGCCACCAATCCGTCCGGTTCGCACCGGGTCCGTTATCTGGAGCGCGGCCCGGCCGATGCTCCGCGGACAGTCGTTTGCGTACACGGGCTCACGCGCAATGCCCACGATTTCGATCCGCTGGCCGATGTACTGGCGGCGAGCGGCTTCCGCGTGGTCTGCCCGGATATCGTCGGGCGCGGCGACAGTGACCGGCTCGCCGATCCGGCCGGCTATAATTACGGGCAATACCAGCAGGACATGCTTGCCCTGATCGATCATCTCCGGCCGACTGCCCTCGACTGGGTCGGCACATCGATGGGCGGGCTGATCGGCATGATGCTGGCCGCCCGGCCGGGCACGCCGATCCGGCGGCTGGCGATCAACGATATCGGGCCTTATCTGCCGCGGGCGGCGCTGCAGCGGCTGTCCGAATATGTCGGGCTCGACCCACTGTTCGAGGATATGGATGCGGTCGAGCGCTATCTGCGCAAGGTCATGGCGCCGTTCGGTGCGCTCTCCGATGCCGACTGGCAGGCGCTGGCGAGATATGGCGTTCGTCCGGCCGATGGCGCCTATCGCCTCGCCTACGATCCGGCGATCCGGATCGGGCTGATGGCCGCCAAGGACCGGGATGTCGATCTGTGGCCGCTCTGGGATGCGATTGCCTGTCCGGTGCTGCTGCTGTGGGGGCGGGAGTCCGATCTGCTGACCGCGGACATTGTCGATGGCATGACCACGCGCGGGCCGCGCGCGACACTGGTTGCCTTCGATCGCGTCGGCCATGCACCGGCGCTGCGGACCCCGGATCAGATTGCGGCGGTGCGGGATTGGCTGGTGCAGTCGAGCGGCGACATTGTGGGTCGGTAGCGGTGGGGTTCAGCCTGCCTTGAGTCGTTTTGCGATTTCGACGGCGGTATAGGTCAGAACCCCGTCGGCGCCGGCCCGCTTGAAGCTCATCAGGCTCTCGAGCAGCACCTTGTCGCGGTCGAGCCAGCCATGGTCGATCGCCGCCATCAGCATCGAATATTCGCCGCTCACCTGGTAGGCGAAGGTCGGCAGGCCGAACGCCTGCTTCACGCGATAGAGCACGTCGAGAT
>JBBDWX010000256.1:0-14985 GCA_040902665.1 Dongiaceae bacterium | reverse complement strand
TGATCGATCTCGACAGTCCCTCGTCGGGCGACGCCTCGGCGACGCTCAGCTATCTGACCGGCGGGCTCGGCTGGAAGGCCGATTATGTCGCCGAACTCTCGGACGACGAGAAGACCATCGATCTCAATGGTTGGGTGACGCTGACCAACTCGAGCGGTACGGCGTATCGGGATGCGACGCTGCAACTCGTCGCCGGCGACGTGAACGTCGTGCAGCAGATGATGTACAGGGGCGAACAGGACATGTTGATGTCCGAGGTGTCGGCGGCGGCACCGGCGATGACGCAGGAGGCGCTGCTCGATTTTCATCTCTACACGCTCGGCCGCCCGACGACGCTGGCCGAGAACCAGACCAAGCAGGTGGCATTGCTCTCCGGGACCGATATTCCGGTCGCGAAGGAATATCGTTTCGAGAACATCGCCTATGCCTTCAACTATCCGATGGGCGAACAGGAACGCACCAACGCGCGGGTCTTCGTCCAGTTCGAGAACGAGGAGGCGGGAGGCCTCGGCATGCCGCTGCCCGGCGGCATCATCCGCGTCTACAAGGCCGACAGCGCCGGCCGTGTGCAGTTCGTCGGCGAGGACGCCGTCCAGCATACGCCGAAGGGCGAGAGCGTACGGCTGTTGCTGGGCAATGCCTTCGACGTGACGGCGCGGCCGCGCCAGACCGATTTCGACCGGCTCTCCGACGAGCTCTATGAAAGCAGTTTCGAGATCGTATTCCGCAACGCCAAGCCGGAACCGGTCACGGTGCGTTTCGTCGAGGGTATCGACGGCGAATGGACGGTCCTCGAGGAAAGCCATCCGCATACCAAGCTCGATGCCTATCGTGCCGAATGGACAATCGACGTGCCGGCCGAAGGCGAGGCGACGCTGACCTACAAGGTGCGCGTCGAATATTGAGAACAGAGCCCGGCGCCGGTTTGCCGGCGTCGGGCCCGATCCTTCGCCGTTCCCGCTATTCCTCGATCGCCTCGACGCTGAGCAGCGCGCCGTCGCTGCCGGTCACGCGCACCCGCGCGCCCGCCGGTCGATCGGACCCGCTCACCCGCCACAAGCTGTCGCCGGCATGGATCGCGCCGCGGCCGTTCTCGATCGGCTCGGCCAGTACGAACACACGCCCGACGAATTGTTCGCCGCGACGGTTGAGCGTGGTTTCGCCCTCGGGCGGCGCCATGCGCTTCATCACGGCGCGCCCGATCAGCACGCTCACAACCGCAAGCACGGCGAACAGCACCATCTGCCATTCCCAGCCGATCGCCGGAAATAGCAGGACGACGATTCCGACCACCCCGGCCGCGATACCGAGCCAGAGCAGGAACGAGCCGGGCACCAGAATCTCGATCGCGGCGAGCGCGACGCCGAGGACGAACCAGTGCCAGAAGGCAATGCTCTCGAAGAAGGCGATCACGACCGGTTCTCCTGACCTGCCGGCCGATCGCCCCAGGGGCCGCCGCTGCGTTGCTTTTCCATCGACTGTCTGGCGAGTTCGGCGATGCCGCCGATCGCGCCGATCACGCTCGCCGCTTCCAGCGGCATGAAGATCACCTTGCTGTTATGCGAATTGGCCATGCCCTGCAGCGCCTCGACATAGCGCTGCGCCACGAAATAGTTGATCGCCTGTATATCGCCCTTGGCGATCGCTTCGGAAACCATCGTGGTCGCCTTCGCTTCGGCTTCGGCCTCGCGCTCGCGTGCCTCGGCATCGCGGAACGCTGCTTCGCGCCGCCCCTCGGCTTCGAGGATGGCGGATTGCTTCAAGCCTTCGGCCTTCAGGATCTGCGCCTGCCGGAAGCCTTCGGCCTCGAGAATATTTGCGCGCTTGTCGCGCTCGGCCTTCATCTGGCGAGCCATCGAATCGACCAGATCGCGCGGCGGCGAGATGTCGCGGATCTCGATGCGCGTCACCTTGACGCCCCAGGGCTGGGTTGCTTCGTCGACGACGTGCAAAAGCTGCGCGTTGATCCGGTCGCGCTGCGAGAGCAGTTCGTCGAGATCCATCGAACCCATGACCGTCCGGATGTTGGTCATCGTCAGGTTAAGCGTTGCCAGTTCCCGCTGGCGCACCTCGTAGGCGGCCTTCGCGGCATCGAGAATCTGGTAGAACACCACGCCGTCGACGCTGACCATCGCGTTGTCTCGCGTGATCACTTCCTGCGTCGGAACGTCGAGTACGTTCTCCATCATGTTCAGCTTCTGCCCGATGCGATCGACAATCGGCACGATGAGATTGAGGCCGGGCCGCAGCGTGCGGGTGTATCGGCCAAACCGCTCGACCGTCCATTCGGAGCCCTGCGGCACCGACTTGACCCCGGCAAACACGATAATGAGAGCAAAGATAACCAGTGCGATGACGAAAATCGCGCTGCCTGAAATGAAGGTATCCATCCTCGTTGCTCCTTGAAGCTCTGTGGCTCAACGCCGGCCGTGCGGTGCGGCGAGAGCCGGTGCGGGGGCCGGCTCGGCCATATCCACTTCGGCGATCTTTTCGGTGCGGCCGACGATCTTCCCGGTCGAAATCCGGATCTGATCGACGTCCTTGGCTGTCTGGGAAAAATGTTTCTGCAGGGCTTCGGCCCGTTCGTCGAGCCGGCGCACGTCGTCGACCATCGAAGCAACATGCTGCTGGATGACGGCGGCGTGTTCGCGCATCTGGACGTCGCGCAGTACCGCACGGATCGTGGTTACCAGCGCCATCATCGTGGCCGGCGAGACGATGCCGACGCGGCGTTTCTGCGCCTCTTCGACCACGTTCGAAAAATTGGCATGAAGTTCGGCATAGACCCGCTCGCTCGGCAGGAACATCAACGCCCAGTCTCCGGTCTCGCCGGGTACAATATATTTCTCGGCGATGTCGCCAACATGTTTGCGCACCGCGACCGAGAAAGCGCGGCCGGCGAGGATTCGCGCCGCATCGTCGTCGGCCGCCATGAGCTGGCGAAAGCCCTCGAGCGGAAACTTGGCGTCGATCGCAATCGGACCGGGCGGGTTGGGCAGCCGGATCAGACAGTCGCAGCGGTTGCCATTGCCGAGCGTCACCTGCAGCCCGTAGGCATTGTTCGGCAGGGCATCGCGCAGGATATCGGCAAGCTGCGCTTCGCCGAACGCGCCACGGGCCTGCTTGTTGGACAGGATGTCCTGAAGGCCGACCACATGGCCCGACAGTTCCTTGATGTTGGCCTGCGCCTGATCGATCACGGCGAGCCGTTCCATCAGCCCGGTTAGCGATTTATGCGTCCGCTCGCTCTGCTGGTTCAGCGTCTCGCCGATGCGCGTGCTCATGTTGCCGAGCCGCTCGTCGAGGTTGCGCCGCATCTCGGCATTGTCCTGGCCGAGCTGGGCAAGCTGGCCCTCGAGGCGGGCGATCGCCTCGCCGCCATTGTTGCGCCGCGTCAGCAGCAATCCGGCGACGACCGCGATCATCGCCACCCCCGCCAGGACCGCTATGAGAAGAACCGTCGATTCGTCCATTCTGCGCAACCCTAGCATGGGGGTCGAAGGGCGGAAATCGCACCGCTTGACGGGCCTGCCTGCCGCCCATACCTAGGGGCCGTCATGGCCATTCTCCCGATCATCGTGGCGCCCGACCCGCGCCTGAAACAGAAGGCGCTGCCGGTCGAACGGGTCGATGCGGAGACGCGCCGCCTCATGGACGACATGCTGGAGACCATGTACGCGGCACCGGGCATCGGTCTCGCAGCGCCCCAGGTCGGCGCCCTCAAGCGGGTCATCGTGCTCGACATGCAATCGGGCGAGGAGGGCGAACCGCAGCCGTTGCGCATGGCCAATCCGGAACTGGTCTGGCTCGCCGACGAGGACGCAACCTACAACGAGGGCTGCCTTTCGGTGCCGGAGCATTACGCCGACGTGGCGCGGCCGGCCGCGATCCGCGTGCGCTATATCGACGAGAACGACGAGCTGCGCGAACTCGCAGCCGACGGCCTGCTGGCGACCTGCATCCAGCACGAGATGGATCATCTCGACGGCATTCTGTTCATCGATCATATCTCGGCGCTCAAGCGCAACATCATCCTGCGCAAGCTGGTCAAGGCGAAACGCGACGGCCTCGAACCGGCCAAATCCGAGCCGGCTCTGCAGCGCCTCTAATCTTCGCCGACCGCGTCGCGATCCGCATCCGTCGTCAGGCCGGCTCTGGCCGGGACCGGCGACGGAAGCTAAAAGGGGCGCCATGACGCAATCCTTGCGGCTCGCCTTCATGGCCACACCCGATTTCGCGCTGCCGGCGCTGGCATCGCTGCGCGCTGCCGGGCACGAGATCGTTGTCGTCTATTCCCAGCCGCCCCGCCCGGCCGAGCGCGGCCAGAAGGAACGGCCGACACCGGTCGCCCGCGTTGCCGCCGACATGGGGGCCGGCGAAACGGGGATCGAAATTCGCCATCCGACCCGGCTCGACACGGCGGCGGAGATCGCGGCCTTCCGGGCGCTCGCACTCGATGCCGCGGTGGTTGTCGCCTACGGGCTAATCCTCCCGATGCCCTTCCTCGAGGCGCCGCGGCTCGGCTGCATCAATATCCATGCCTCGCTGCTGCCGCGCTGGCGCGGTGCCGCTCCGATCCAGCGGGCGATCCTTGCCGGCGATCGCGAAACGGGTATCACCATCATGCGCATGGACGCGGGGCTCGATACCGGCCCGATGCTGCTGCGCCGCGCGGTGCCGATCGGGCCCGGCGACAATGCCGGCACGTTGCACGATCGGCTCGCAGCACTGGGTGCTGCGATGGTTGTCGAAGTGCTGGACGGCATCGTTGCCGGCACGCTCGAACCGGTGCCGCAGCCGGCGACCGGTGCAACCTACGCGCCGAAGATTGCGCGTGCGGAAACGCGGCTCGACTGGACGCAGCCGGCAGCATCGCTCGAACGACAGATACGCGCCTTCAGCCCGGCGCCCGGTGCCTGGTTCGACTGGGAGGGAAGGCGCGTGCGCGTCCTGCACGCCGAATGTCGTCCGGGTGAAATCAAGGGTCCGGTCGGCACCATGCTGCCCGATCTGACCGTGCGCTGCGGCGACGGCACGACGCTCGCGTTACTCGAACTGCAGCGCGCCGGCGGCCGCGCCATGGGTGCCGTCGAATTCGCCAATGGCCTGCGCCTCGCAGCGCCGGTGCATCTCGCATGACGCGCTGGAAACTCACGATCGAATACGATGGCGGGCCGTTCGTCGGCTGGCAGCGCCAGGATAACGGGCCCTCGGTACAGGCTTCACTCGAGGAGGCAGTGTTCGCATTCTGTGGCGAACGCGTCGTCTGTTTCGGCGCCGGCCGTACCGATGCCGGCGTCCATGCGACCGGTCAGGTCGCGCATGTCGATATCGCGCGCGAGGCGACCGCCGCAACGGTGCGCGATGCCCTCAATTTCCATCTCAAGCCCGCGCCGGTTGCGGTCCTGACGGTGGAAGCGGTCGGCGAGGGTTTTCATGCGCGGTTTTCGGCGATCGGCCGGGCCTATCGCTATCGGATCGTCAACCGGCGCGCGCCGCTGGCGCTCGATTTCGGCCGCGCCTGGCACCTCGTTCATCCGCTCGATGCGGGTGCCATGCACGACGCGGCGCAGCGCCTCGTCGGCAACCACGATTTCACGTCGTTCCGTTCCTCGATCTGCCAGGCCGCTTCGCCGGTCAAGACGCTCGACCGGCTCGCCGTCTCGCGCGACGGTGAGGAAATCCTCGTGACAGCGGAGGCACGCTCGTTCCTGCATCATCAGGTGCGCAATATCGTCGGCACATTACGGCTGGTGGGCGACGGCAAATGGGATGCGGACGACGTGACCCGCGCCCTCGAGGCGCGCGACCGCTCCAAGGCCGGGCCGACGGCGCCGCCGGACGGGCTCTGTCTCGTTCGGGTCGATTATTGAGCGAAAGCGCTCAGCCGAGCATCGACCGCGCGGCGAAGTAATTGACCTGCGAGATCAGGATATCGAGCACCACGATGCCGGCGGCGGTGGTGCCGGGAATATCGAGCGCGGTCTTGGCGATGAACCACAGATAGAAGACCAGCGCGAAGAAGACGACGATCCCGAGAAAGATGCCGATCCCGCCGCCATTGCCGAGAAAGAGCAGCGTTTCGACCGGGATCAGCAGGCCATACTGGATCACCTGCGACCAGTTGACCGCAACGATATAGCCGACATAGCGCTGCTCGCGGCCCAGCGCCACGGCGATCGGATGCACGAAGACCGGAAATGCCGTCCAGGCGATGACGTAATAGATTCCCTCGACGGCGAGGATGCGTGGCAGCGAGGCAGCGATTTCAATGTCGGACAGGTCGTAATAGACGTGCAGCGCAAAGGCCGGCAGCAGCAGCACGGCAAGACGGAACGAGCGCCAGAATCCATCCGCCGAGCGATCGAGCCACTCGAAGCCGATCGGATCGAGGCGCGCCAGGCGCACCATGCCGTAGACCGAGCGGACGATCTCCGATCCGGTCAGCATCGCGCCGTCGGCGCGTTGCGCGCGGCCTGCGTAAAGAACCGCTCGATCAGCCCTTGGTAGATGTCGGTCAGGGCCGCCAGATCGGCGAGCGCAACCCGTTCGTCGATCTTGTGCATGGTCTGGCCGGTCATGCCGAACTCGGCGACTGCGCAGTAATGGCGGATGAAGCGCGCATCCGACGTGCCGCCGGTCGTGGAAAGCTCAGGTTCAATCCCGGTCACGTCGCGCACGGCATCGGCCAGCATGGTGCTGAACGCGCCCGGCGGCGTCAGAAAGGATTCGCCGCTGCAGGAAATCTCAAGCTCGTAACGCACGCCCTCTGTGTCGAACAGGTCGCGAAGATGCCGCTCCAGACTCGTGCTGCTGTGACGGTCATTGAACCGGATGTTGAAACTGGCACGCGCGCTGGCCGGAATGACATTAGTGGCCGGGTTGCCGACATCGACGGTCGAGATCTGCAAGGTCGAGGCCTCAAAATGTTCGGAACCGGAATCGAGCGGCGTTTCGATGGCGTGGCTCAGCATCCGCAACAGCCGGTGGACCGGATTATCGGCGCGATGCGGATAGGCGGTATGGCCCTGCACGCCATACACCGTCAGATGCCCGGTCAGCGAGCCCCGCCGGCCGATCTTGATCATTTCGCCGATGCGTTCGGGATTGGTCGGCTCGCCGACAACGCAGGCATCGATCCGTTCGCCCTCTTCGGCCAGCGTTTCCAGCATCCGCCTGGTACCGTTGACGGCGGGTCCTTCCTCGTCGCCGGTTATCAGCAGGCTGATCCGCCCGCCAAAACTGCCGTCCTGCCGCGCGAGGAACCGGGCGGTTGCAGCGACGAAGCAGGCAATGGCGCCCTTCATGTCGGCGGCACCCCGGCCGTAGAGAAATCCGTCCGTCACTTTCGGTTCGAACGGTCCGTATCGCCAATCGGCGTTCGATCCCGGCGGCACCACATCGGTATGGCCGGCGAAGCAGAGATGCCGGCCGTTGCCGGTCCCGCGCACCGCCCAGAGATTGTCGACGCGCGGGCTCGTCTCGCTGTCGAACGGCATGCGCCGGCAGCGAAAGCCGAGCGGTTCGAGCGCCCGTTCGAGAACGTCGAGCGCACCGCCTTCGATCGGCGTCACGCTCGGGCAGCGGATCAGGTCGCTGGCCAGCGCAACCGGGTCGATGGTGGCGCGGGCCATGGCATCAGTCCCGCAGCAATTCGTTGATCGATGTCTTGGCGCGAGTCTTCTCGTCGACGCGCTTGACGATGACGGCGCAGTAGAGCGAGGGGCCGGGCGAACCGTCCGGCAGGTTCTTGCCCGGCATCGCACCCGAGACGACAACGGAATAGGGCGGTACGCGGCCCATGTGAACGTCGCCGGTCGCGCGATCCACGATCTTTGTCGAAGCGGTAATGAAAACGCCCATCGCGATGACCGATCCTTCGCCGACGACGACGCCCTCCACGACTTCGGAGCGTGCGCCGATGAAGCAATTGTCTTCGATGATGACCGGGCCAGCCTGGATCGGTTCGAGCACGCCGCCAAGCCCGACACCGCCTGAGATATGGCAATTCTTGCCGACCTGCGCGCAGGAGCCGACCGTGACCCAGGTATCGATCATCGTGCCGCTGTCGACATAGGCACCGACATTGACGAAGCTCGGCATCAGGATGACGCCCGGTGCGATAAAGGCCGACTGACGCACGATGCAGCCGGGCACCGCGCGAAAGCCGGCATCGCGGAAGCGATTGCCGGTCCAGCCGGCGAATTTCGAGGGCACCTTGTCGTACCAGTCGGCCCGGCCGCGGTCGAAACCGCTATAGTCACCGCCGCCGGGAATCGACACCGAATCGGTCAGCCGGAACGAGAGCAGCACCGCCTTCTTGAGCCACTGATGCGTGACCCATTCGCCGCCGATCTTCTCGGCGACGCGAACCTTGCCGGCATCGAGCGCGTCCAGCGCGGCGGCGACGGCCTGGCGCACGTCGCCCGATGTTGCCGGCGTCAGCGACGTACGGTTTTCCCATGCTTCGTCGATGGTCTTTTCCAGCGCCCCGAGATTCATCGGCAGATTCATCGGCGCGATCTCCGTTCGTTGTCCGTCATGGCGGCGGGGCGACAATGCTAGCGGGTCTGGCCGGTGTCAATTCGGCCAATGGTATCGGGCCCTTGCGGCCCGCAGTGGCGATCGATAGGCGATCAGTAACCGATCGCGCAGCCATCCTTGCGCGGGTCGGAACCGCCAGTAAGTGTGCCGCGCTCCCAGTCGATCCGGATCGCCTGGCCGCCGCCATGCGGATGCTCGGTCACGACGACATCGTGCCCCTTGGCCGAGAGCGCGCGCCTTGCCGCTTCCGGAATGCCGCGCTCTGCCTCGAGCACCAGCCCGTCATGGCTGACGCGCGGCAGATCGAGTGCCGCCTGCGGGTCGAGACCAAAGCCGAACACCGAACTCACCAGATGCACATGGCCGAAAGGCTGGTAATGGCCGCCCATCACGCCGAACGACATGATGGTGCGGCCGTCTTTCACCGCCATGCCGGGGATGATGGTGTGGAACGGACGTTTGCCGGGCGCGACGCAGTTCGGGTGGTCGGGATCGACCGAGAACAGGGTGGCGCGGTTCTGGAACATGACGCCCGTCTTCGGGCAGAAAATTCCGCTGCCGAAATGATCGAACAGCGAGTTGATGAAACTAACGGCGTTGCGGTCTTTGTCGACCACGGTCAGGTAAGTCGTGTGCGGCTCGGCCTTGCCCGGCGGCGGCAGATCGGTCATCGCGCGGTCGAGCCGGATCTGCGCGCGCAGTGAGTCGGCATACGGGGCCGAGAGCAGGTGCTCGATCGGCAGTTTCGCTTTTTCGGGGTCGGCAAGGAACGCGTCGCGGTCGCGATAGGCAAGACGACCGGCCTCGATCTGCAGATGCAGCCAGTCCGGATGCAGCGGGTCGAAATCGCCGAGATCGTAGCCCGAGAGAATGTTCATCATCTCGAGCGCGGTGATGCCCTGCGTGTTGGGTGGGCATTGATAGATATCGACGCCGCAATAGCGGGTGCGGATCGGCGTCACATAGTCCGGCCTGTTGGCCGCGAAATCCTCTGCCTTGTGCGTGGCGCCGCGGCTGCGCAGGAAGGCTGCCATCGTTTCCGCCAGTTCGCCTTCGTAGAACCCGGCGCGGCCGTCTTTCGCGACGCGGCGCAGGGTCGCCGCCAGTTGCGGCTGGCGGTGGATATCGCCTTCGGCCGGCGTCGCGCCGCCGGGCAGAAAGACCCGCGCGGTGTCGGGGTCGGCGCCGAGTTTTTCGGTTTCGGTCGCCCAGTCGGTAGCGACGCGACCGAGGATCGGATAGCCGTTCTCCGCGGCGTCGATCGCCGGGCGCAGCAGCGCGCCGAGTTCTTTCGTGCCGTGATCGGCGACCAGGCGCGCCCAGGCATCGATCGCACCGGGGATGCTCACCGAATGCGGGCTGTAGCGACCGATGCCGGTTCCGTCCGGCTCGTCGGCGAGCACGCGCTCGCGGGTGAGGCCGGCCGGCGCGCGGCCCGAGCCGTTCATCGCGATCACCTTGTCGCCACCGCGCGGTGCATAAAGTACGAAGCAGTCGCCGCCGATCCCCGTCATATGCGGTTCGACCACGGCCAGCATGGCGCCGGCCGCGACCGCCGCATCGATCGCATTGCCGCCGGAACGCAAAATCTCGATTGCGGTCAGCGTCGCCAGCGGGTGCGAGCTTGCGGCCATGCCGCCGGTGGCGATCGCGGCCGAGCGGCCGGGCATCTGGAAGTCGCGCATGAGGATCAGGTTCCCGTCTGGCGTTGGTCGGAGGGCCGTGCGGGCTCCGGCGCAGCGGCCAGCGCCGAAAGCCAGTCCGCCAGATCGTCGATCACGTGATGCACGTGATTCCCGTCGGCCGCTTCCTGCGCCCATTGGCTGTCGGTGCGCACCAGCACGGTGGTCATGCCGAGCGTTGCCGCCGGCACCAGATTGACCGGAAGATCGTCGATCATCGCCGCGCGTTTGGCGGCAATGCGGTTGCGCTCGACCATGCGGCGGTAGGGGGCTTCCTGCGGCTTCGGTTCGAACTCGGCCGCCACGATATCGAAAATGTCCTCGAACCGCCCGCCGATGCCGAGCCGTTCGAGCACAGCCTCGGCATGGGCGACCGACCCGTTGGTGAAGATGAACTTGCGGCCCGGGAGCGCATCGAGCGCCGCACCGAGGGCGGGGTTGGCGCAAACCGGCGAGCGGTCGATCGCATGCACGTAATGCAGGAAGTCGTGCGGGTCGACCGCGTGGCGGGTCATCAGCCCGCGCAGGGTGGTGCCGTAATCGCGAAAATACTGCTTCTGGATCTTGCGCGCCTCGATCTCGTCGAGCGACAGCAGGGTCGAAATATAGGCGCCGATCCGTTTGTCGACCTGATCGAACAGCCGGCACGACGCCGGATAGAGCGTATTGTCGAGATCGAAGATCCAGTCCTCGATATGTGCGAAGGCGGCAGGCGTTCCCTGATCGGCCATGGCAGGCGGCATCAGCCCTTGCGGACCAGCGTGCCGACGCCGTGCGGCGTGAAAATCTCCAGCAGCAGCGCATGCGGCACGCGGCCATCGAGGATGACGGCGGCATCGACACCGTTCTCGACAGCTTCGACGCAGGTTTCGAGTTTCGGAATCATGCCGCCGGAAATCGTACCCTCGGTGACGAGCGCATGAACCTGGTCGACGGTCAGCTCGGGCAGCAACTGCTTGTCGCGGTCGAGGACGCCCGGCACGTCGGTCAGCATCAATAGACGCGCCGCCTTGCAGGCCGCCGCGATCGCACCGGCGGCGGTATCGGCGTTGACATTATAGGTCTCGCCCGAGGCGCCAAAGGCGATCGGGGCCACGACTGGAATCATCCCGTTCGATTCCAGCGCTTCCAATACCTGCGGCGACACGGAGGCGGGTTCGCCGACCAGGCCGAGATCGATCTCCTTGCCGTCCTTGATCATCATTTCCTTGCGCGCGACCATCAGCCCGCCGTCCTTGCCGGAGAGGCCGACCGCGCGGCCGCCTTCGGCATTGATCGCGGCGACGACCTGCTTGTTGATGGTGCCGGCGAGCACCATCTCGACGATCTCCATCGTCGCCGCGTCGGTGACGCGCAGCCCGTCGATGAACTCGCTCTTGATCGCCAGCCGGTCGAGCATGCGGCCGATCTGCGGCCCGCCGCCATGCACGATGATCGGCTGGATGCCGACCTGGCGCAGCAGCACGATGTCCTGCGCAAAGACGCGCGCAAGCTCGGCATCGACCATCGCATGGCCGCCATACTTGATGACGAAGCGCTTGCCGCTATAGCGCTGCAGATAGGGCAGCGCCTCGGAGAGCGTGCGCGCCGTCCGGAGCCAGTATTTCGTCTCGCTGAAGCTGGTCTGCGTCATGGGCCGGCAGACTAGCGGAAAGTGTCGGGGGCTGCCAGTTCGGCCAGCGCCGCGCGCAGTGCCGGAATGCCGTCGCCGGTTTCGGCGCTGGTCGGAACGACATGGGGATGGGCCGCGGGATGTCGCGCGATCTCGGCGGCAATGGCGGCGGACACGCGGTCGCGTTCGCCGGCCGGCACCGCGTCCATTTTCGTCAGCACGATCTGATAGGACTGCGCAGCCTTGTCCATGCGCGTCATCCATTCATGGTCGACCGGTTTCAATCCGTGCCGCGCATCGATCAGCAGCAGGATGCGCTTCAGCGATGTGCGGCCGGCAAGATAGCGCTCGATCAGCACCGTCCATGCACGCGAACGGGCCCTGCCGACGGCGGAATAGCCATAGCCCGGCATGTCGACCAGCAACAGCCGGCCGTCGAGGTCGAAGAAATTTAGCTGCTGGGTGCGCCCCGGCGTGATCGAGGTGCGGGCGAGGCTGCGCCGCCCGGTCAGCGCGTTCAGCAGGCTCGACTTGCCGACATTGGAGCGACCGAGAACGGCGATCTCCGGCAAGGTCGGCGGCAGAAGCTGTTCCTCTTCGGCGACGCCGGCGACAAAGACGCAGGGTCGGGCGAACAGCAAACGTCCAGCCTCAATGGCGGCTTCACTGTAGGTCGTGGCGTCGTCGCTGCCCGGCTCCGTCATGGCGCGGCCCCGTTCAGGGCTTCACGCCCATCCGCCACATGATGAGGCGCTGCTGGGCGATCGAGAGTGTGTTGTTCCAAGCCCAGTAGATCACCAGCCCGGCGGCGAAATGTCCCAGCATGAAAGTGAAGACGAACGGCAGGGCCGCCATGATCTTCGCCTGGGTCGGATCCGGCGGCGTCGGGTTGAGCCGCATCTGCAGCCACATCGTGAGGCCCATGATGAGCGGCCAGATGCCGATCGAAACGATGTTGAAGAAGCCGAGCTCGGGCACGTCGTACGGCAACAGGCCGAATAGGTTCATCCAGCTTGTCGGGTCCGGTGCCGACAGATCCTGGATCCAGCCGAAGAACGGTGCATGGCGCATTTCGATGGTGACGAACAGCACCTTGTAGAGCGCAAAGAACACCGGAATCTGCACCAGGATCGGCAGGCAGCCGGAAGCGGGATTGACCTTCTCCTTCTTATAGAGCGCCATCATTTCCTGCTGCTGGCGCAATTTGTCTTCAGCGAACTGTTCGCGGATGCGCTTCATCTCCGGCGTCAGCGCCTTCATCTTGGTCATCGCGCGATAGCTCTTGTTGGCGAGCGGGTAGAACAGCGCCTTGACCAGAACGGTGAGCAGCAGGATCGCGACGCCGAAATTGCCGACATACTTGAAGATGTAATCGAGCGTGTAGAAGATCGGTTTGGTCAGGAAGTAGAACCAGCCCCAGTCGACGCCGCGATCGAACAGCGGAAAGCCCTGTTCCGACTCATACTGGTCGAGCAGCCGGACTTCCTTGGCGCCGGCAAAGAAGTGGTTCTCGCTGCTGCCGGATTCGCCGGGCGCGAGCGTGATGCCGGCTCCGCGATAATCGGTCTGATAGCGGCTCGCGGCATCGCGCAGCGTGTGGCTAAAACGGGCCGCGATCTCCTGCGACTGCTGCGGCACCAGCGCCGTCAGCCAGTATTTGTCGGTGAATCCGAGCCAGCCGCCCGGGCTTTGCATTTCGATCGCGCCGTCGTCGTGCACGTCATCGTAGTCGATTTCCTCGAGCTTGCCGTCGAGCACGCCGATCAGGCCTTCGTGCAGGATGAAAAAGCCCAGCGTCTCCGGCGTGCCGTGCCGCGAGATCAGCCCGTAGGGATAGAGCGTGACGGGCACGTCGCCGTTGTTGGCGACGCTCTGCGTAACGGTGAAGAGATAGTTATCGTCGAGGGCGATTTCGCGGGTAAAAACCAGGCCCGCGCCATTGTCCCAGGTCAGGACCAGCGGCGTTGACGGTGTCAGCCGGTCGTCGCTGGCCTCCCAAAGCGTTTCCGCGGTCGGCACCGGCGTCGCACCGTCCGCGGCGACCCAGCCGAATTCGCCGTAATAGGCAGCTTCGGTGCCGGCGGGCGAGAGCAGCACGATGCGCGGGCTGCTGGGATCCACCGTCTCGCGATAATCGTTCAGGATCAGATCGTCGATGCGACCGCCGACCAGCGACACCGATCCGGCAACGCGCGCGGTTTCGATCGGCACGCGCGGCACATCGGCCAGCACATCGGCGCGCTCGCGCATCACGCTTGCGGTCGCCGCGGTGTCGCTCGGCTGATCGTCCGGTGCCGTGGGCGCGTCGCTGCCTGTACCGGTCGTGCTCTCTACCGGCACCATCGGCGGCGGCGATATGTACGTATAGAAGAACGGGTAGAAGATCATCACGACGATCGAAATGATGATCGCGATGATCAGGTTGCGATGTTCGCCCATGCCCGTTCCTCGTCGTTCTTCGCGTCAGTCGCGCGTCAGCGTTGTGCGGGCTGCCGGCCGCTCGCCGGCAACTCGGTCTCCGGCACCGGATCGAATCCGGAACCGCCCCAGGGATGGCAGCGCGCGAGCCGCCGCAATGCGAGCCAGCCGCCACGAACCGGCCCATGCATGAGCACGGCATCGTGCGCGTAATGCGAACAGCTCGGCGCATAGCGACAGACGGGGCCGTAGATCGGCGACAGCACGAGCTGATAGCCGCGCAGAAGGCCGGCGACGACAACGCGGCCCATGCTTCGTTTGTTACCCGCGCCTGTGTCCATCGTCATCGCTTCTCGCTGGCTTCTGTGTCGCACCGGGCCTTGAGCCGGTCGAGGGCCGCTTCGATGTCGCCCAGCAGCGCCGGATAGGGGCGGGTCAGCGTGCCGCTGCGCGCGATCAGCACGTAGTCGTGGGCGGGGCAGGCAAGACGCGGCAGCATTTCCTTGACCGCCGCACGCAACCGGCGCCTGGCGCGATTGCGGGCGACCGAGGAACCGACCTTGCGGCTCGCCGTGAAACCGACCCGCAGCAGATCGGCGGGCAGGGCGTCACGTTCCGCCGCGTCCCAGCCGCGGACCTGCATCACGAGCCCCGGCGTCGCCCATTTGCGACGGCCGGCGGCAACTTTGAGGAATTCGGCCCGTCGCCGGAGCCGGCCGACGGTGGTCA
>JBBDWX010000255.1:0-14987 GCA_040902665.1 Dongiaceae bacterium | reverse complement strand
CGAACCAGGTCAACAACGTGCTGTGCTTCCCCTTCATCTTCCGCGGCGCCCTCGATGTTGGCGCGTCGACAGTCAATCACGAGATGAAGGTCGCTTGCATGACGGCGATCGCCAATCTGGCGCGGGTCGAAACCTCCGATGTCGTGATGCGTGCCTATGGTGGCGAGGCATTGCGCTTCGGACCCGAGTATCTGATCCCGCGGCCGTTCGATCCCCGCCTGCTGGTCGAGATCGCGCCCGCCGTTGCAAGGGCGGCGGCGGAGAGTGGCGTGGCGACGCGCCCGATTGCCGACCTCAAGGCCTATCGCGACAAGCTTACGCAGTTTGTCTTCCGTTCCGGGTTGATGATGAAGCCGATGTTCGAGCAGGCCCGCGAGAATCCGCGCCGGCTCGTCTATGCCGAGGGCGAGGAGGAGCGGGTGCTGAGTGCGGTGCAGACCGTGCTCGACGAAGGCCTCGCGCAGCCGATCCTGATTGGCCGGCGCGCGGTCATTGAAAGTCGCATCGAACGTCTTGGCCTGCGGATGCAGCCGGACATCGATTTCGAACTGGTCGATCCTCAGGGCGACGCGCGTTTTCGGGAGTACTGGACACTCTATCACGAGATTATGGAGCGGCGGGGCGTGTCGCCGGACTATGCAAAGACTATCGTTCGTACCCGGAACACGGTAATCGCCGCCCTGATGCTGCGCCGGAACGAGGCCGATGCCATAATTTGTGGTACGGTCGGGCGTTATCGTCGCCAGCTCAATCATATTCTTGACGTCATCGGGCTGGCGCCCGGCATGACCCATGCATTCGCGCTCAATGCGCTGGTTTTGCCGACCGGAAACTATTTCCTCTGCGATACACAGGTGACGCCGGATCCGACAGCAGAGCAGATCGCCGACATGACGATACACGCCGCGCGCGAAGTGCAGCGCTTCGGTATCGAACCGAAGGCGGCACTCCTTTCGCATTCGAATTTCGGGACGGCAGACTCGGCATCCGCGGTCAAAATGCGTCAGGCACTTGCGTTGATCCGCGCTCGATGGCCCGAGCTTGAGGTCGAAGGTGAGATGCATGGGGATGCGGCAATCAGCGAAGCGATGCGCGAGCGTCTGTTTCCGAGTTCGCGCCTCAAGGGGCAGGCCAACCTGCTGGTCATGCCGAATCTCGATGCCGCGCATATCTCGTTCAATCTTCTGAAGGTGGTCGGTGCCGGCCAGTCGGTCGGACCGATGCTCATCGGCCCGGCACGACCGGCCCATGTCGTCGTGCCGTCGATCACCGTGCGCGGTATTGTCAATATGTCGGCAATTGCTGTCGTCGATGCCCAGGCTGCCGGTGCAGCGGGATGAGCGACACCACCCGAGATCCGGTCGTTTCTTCGGACGCCGCCTATGGCCTGAGCGCCGAGACCATCCGTGCTGTGCGCGATGCGATCGAAGATGGAGCCGTCGCGCGCATCGAGGAGCTGGTCGACCCGTTGCATGCGGCCGACCTGGCCGACCTGCTGGAGGCGCTCGATCCGGAGGAACGGCGGCTGCTGGTGGCCATCGTGCGCCACACGTTCGATCCGGAAACGCTGTCTTATCTCGACGAGACGGTCCGCGAAGAAATCATGGAGCTGATCGGCCCGCAGGAGATTGCGCATGCGGTTGCCGAACTCGATACCGACGACGCAGTCGACCTGCTTGAGGATCTCGACGAAGACGAGAAGCGGCGCATTCTGGAATCTGTCCCGGCAGAAGATCGGCAGGCCATCGAAGAAGGCCTGACTTACCCGGAGGAAAGCGCCGGCCGCATGATGCAGCGCGAGCTGGTCGCCATACCGCAACACTGGACTGTCGGCGAAACGATCGACTTTCTGCGGGCCAGCAAGGACCTGCCCGACGATTTTTACGATCTCTTTGTCGTGAATGCCAGGCATCACCCGGTGGGAGCTGTGCCGCTATCCCGGGCAATGCGCAACATGCGGTCGGTCAAGCTGACCGACATCATGGAGACCGATCTGCGTTCAGTGCGGGCCTCGATGGATCAGGAATCGGTCGCCTATCTCTTCCGGCAGTATGGTCTTGTTTCGGCACCCGTCGTCGATGACGACGGAAGGCTGTTGGGCGTGATCACGGTCGACGATGTTGTTCGTGTTATCGATGAGGAAGCGGCAGAGGACCTTTTGGGAATTGTGGGAGCCAGCGATACCGGGTTCCATGCAAAGCCATTGACGATCGCCTGGACTCGATTTCGCTGGCTGCTTCTGGTTCTTGCGAACGTCGCGGTCGCCTCCGTCGTTGTTGCCCAGTTTCAGGGCACCATCGAAGAGATCGTTGTTCTGGCGGTGCTGATGCCGATCGTGGCGGCGATGGGCGGCAGTGCAGGAGTGCAGGTGGTGACGAATACGGTTCGGGCACTGGCAACGCGCGATCTGGCGTCGCGCGACCCGTGGCGCTTTGTTTCCAAAGAAATGACAGTTGCGGTCGTCAATGCCGCAGCATTCGGGGTCATTGCGGGTGGGGGTGCCTGGACCTGGACGGGCCAGTGGCGGATCGGTGCTGTGCTGGCGGCGGCGCTCGTGCTCAATATGCTGTGGGCCGGGCTAGGCGGCACGCTTGTGCCGCTACTGCTGGAACGGGCCGGTGTGGATCCAGCG
Organism: Dongiaceae bacterium; assembly: GCA_040902665.1. Lineage (GTDB taxonomy): Bacteria > Pseudomonadota > Alphaproteobacteria > Dongiales > Dongiaceae > JAWXBK01. Next base: position 12,355 of record JBBDWX010000255.1, on the reverse strand, counting down.
CACGGCGCAGGCCCGTTTCTGACGGCCACAACCGATGTGGTCGGCTTCTTCTGTTTCCTCGGGCTCGCAACGCTGGTTCTGCTCTAGCGCTGCATCGGGCGCTGGCACCGGGATGACCCGCTGGATAGACTGTGTCCGACGATTGGTAGGTACGGGGATTGAGGTGATGGCACTGGAAATGCGGCCTGTATGCGAGCGATGCGACACGGCGCTTGCTCATCGCGCCGAAGCGCTGATCTGCAGCTACGAATGCACATTCTGCCTATCCTGTGCGACCGCTATCAACAATATCTGCCCGAATTGCGGCGGCGAACTGGTGCGTCGGCCGCACCGCCGTGAGGAATAGAACGATGGTGCGGCGGCTCATCTCGTCCGGTTCGAGCTTCGAGAGACTTGCCGGGTATAGTCGTGCAGTCGTTGATGGCGACTGGGTATTCGTCTCCGGCACCACGGGGTTCGACTATGCCGCCGGAACGATCAGCGACGATGTCGTCGAGCAGACGCGGCAGTGTTTCCGCAATATCGGCAAGGCGCTCGACGAGGCCGGTAGTGGGTTCGGCGATCTGGTCCGCATCCGGGTCTATCTTGCGGATGCGGCCGATTTTGAGAAAGTTGTGTCCATCGTCGGAGAACATTGCCGGGCAGCGGGACCCGCCAACACCACAGTAGTATCGCCGTTGATCGACATACGAATGAAGATCGAGATCGAAGTCACGGCTAAAAAAGCCTGATAAGGGGGAGGAACCAGATGTCCGAGATCCAGACAATCCCGGCACGCCGGGGCAAGGCGGCCCGCGTTAAAAAGGGCCAGGTCATCAAGATGATCAACACGCACGGTAACCAGGTCGTCGATACCTGGGCGTTCAGTTCCGAGGACCTTGGCGAGTTCATGTCGATGGAACACACGCGTCCGCATATCGGGCGAATCTATCCTCAGGTCGGCGATATCATGTTCACAAATCGCCGCCGCCCGATCCTCAGCATTGTGGCCGATTCGTCGCCAGGCGTTCACGACACGATCATCGCGGCTTGCGATGGGTATCGTTACAAGTTTCTCGGCGTCGATGGCTATCACGATAACTGCACCGACAATTTGTTTTCCGGCATGAAAGAGCTCGGTCTCACGCCGCCGGAATGTCCGGCACCGTTCAATGTGTGGATGAACATTCCTGTTGCAGCGGATGGATCGATCCAGTTTCTGCCGACCGTATGCAAGCCCGGAGATACATTCTCTCTCCGAGCTGAGATCGATCTTGTTGTCGCCTTCTCGGCCTGCCCACAGGACATCCTGCCCATCAACAATTCGCAGCCGACCGAAGCGCATTTCCAGATTCTGGAATAGGGAGGCATCGATGCCGACCGTTCTCGTTACCGGCGCCAATCGCGGCATCGGGCTCGAATGGGTTCGTCAGTACGCCGGCGACGGGTGGCGGGTGTTCGCGGGGTGCCGGCGACCCGACCGGGCCGATGCGCTGAAGGCGATCGAGGGCGATGTGACAATCCATCCGGTCGATGTCGCGCACCCGGATCATATCGCCGACTGGGCGCGTCGGCTGAAAGGCCAGCCGATCGATATCCTGATCAACAATGCCGGACATGGCGGGGACGATCGCGCCGCCGATCCCCAAGATTGGACCAAGGCAACGCAAGTTAACGTGATCGGGCCGTTTGTCATGGCGCGCGAGTTCCAGAAGAGTGTGGAAGCGAGCGATCGCAAGATGATCGTCAACTTGACGAGCCGCATGGGTTCGATCGGCGACAATTCCGAGGGCGGCTCCTACGCCTATCGGGCGACCAAGGCAGGGCTCAATGCGGCGATGAAGAGCCTTGCCATCGACTGGAAGGATACCGGCATCACCATCGTGCTGTTTCATCCGGGATGGGTGCAAACCGATATGGGCGGACCCGATGCGCTGATCGACGTGGAAACCAGTGTGACCGGCATGCGCAAGAAGATGGACCAGCTCACACCGGCAGATTCTGGCAGTTTCTTCAACTACAAGGGCGACGGCGTGCCCTGGTAAGTCGGGCATGATCGTATCGGATTTCGCTATATGTGAACCCCGCCGGCGAATTGCCTGACGGCGTTGCCTCTTAGGTATTGCGACGCTAGGCTAACGCGATGAGTTCGCTGCGCGGTGTTTTGCTCGATCTCGATGGCGTCCTCTATATCGGCGACCATCTATTGCCGGGTGCCATGGAGGCAATTCGGCGGTTGCGCGATGCCGGCCTACCTATTTGCTTTGTGACGAATACGACGCGAAAGTCCAAGCGAATCATTCTGGAGCGGCTTGCTGGCATGGGTCTCGAGGTTCACGACGACGAGTTGTTGACGCCGGCCCGTGCGGCAATCGATTGGCTTGAAACGCAAGGGAGGCCGGCCCACCTGCTTGTTCATGACGATCTCCGCGAAGATTTCACCTGTGTCAGCGATGGACCCGGGGCGGCGGTGGTGCTTGGCGACGCGTCGGACGGGTTTACCTACAAAGCGCTCAACGAGTGTTTTCGCCGCATCTCGGATGGCGCACCTTTCCTTGCGTTGGCACGAAATCGTTGTTTTATGGAGTCGGACGGCATCAGTCTCGATCTTGGTGCCTATGTGGTCGGCCTTGAGTATGCAACCGGACAAGCGGCAATCGTCCTCGGCAAGCCGGCGCCAGCGTTCTTCGAGGCGGCGCTGGCAGTTGTTGGCTGCGCGGCGGATGAGGCAGCAATGATCGGCGATGACGTCGAAGCCGACGTGAACGGCGCGATCGAGGCAGGTCTCAGAGGTATACTGGTTCGCACGGGCAAGTATCGGCCCGGCGACGACGCACGGCTCCATGCTCGGGGTCTGGTTGCCGACAACGTCGCTGCTGCGGTTGATCGGCTTCTCGGAGCGAATACGTGACCGACGAGCCGCTGGACTTCTACTTCGATTTCTCGTCGCCTTATGGCTATCTCGCCTCGCACCGCATCGATGCGCTGGCGCGACGCCATGGGCGACGGGCGCGCTGGCATCCCTTCCTGCTCGGCGTCGTCTTCCGCGTAACCGGCCAGAGCCCGCTGATCGGCCAGAACCTGCGCGGTCCATATCACGAACGCGACTTTGCTCGCTCGGCGCGGCGCCTGGGTGTTGCCTTCACAATGCCGTCGACCTTTCCCTTTCCGGCACAGGCAGCATCGCGCGGATTCTACTGGCTGTCGGAACGCGACGCAGACGCATCGGTCGCGTTTGCCAAGACGGTTTATCACGCCGCGTTCGGCGAAGGACAGAACGTCACCGACCTCGATCGCCTCGAAACGATCGCGTCATCGGTCGGTGCGGATCGTGCCGAATTTCGCAAGGCACTGGCCGATCCGGTGATGAAAGACCGGCTGCGCGAGGAAACCGATTCCGCAATCGCGCGCGGCGTGTTCGGTTCGCCCTTCGTCTTTGTCGACGACGAGCCGTTCTGGGGTCACGATCGATTCGACCAGATCGACGAGTGGCTGCAGCGCGGCGGCTGGTGACGCCTGCGCTATTCGACTTCGGCCAGGACCTCGGCGAATAGCGGCCGATCCACATTGCCGCCGGAGAGGATGAGCGCGACGCGCTTGCCCTGCATGGCGGTCCGCTCCTGCAGCAACGCCGCAAGGGCGGCGGCACCCGCGCCCTCCGCTACGTTATGCGTGTCGGTGAAGTAATGCCGCATGGCGGCACGGATTTCGGATTCGGATACGCGAACGATGCGCGCCGCACCGCGCCAGATGACCGCGAGTGCGGCCTCGTCGGGTACGCGGCAGGCCATGCCGTCGGCGATGGTGTCGGCGCTGTTGGTCGAGACCGGCTGCCGGGCTTCAAATGAGAGTGCGTAGGAGGGCGCCGTCTCGGCGACCACGCCGACGACATTGGTCTTGAGACCCAGCGCGTCGCGCGCCGAGATCACGCCGGAAATACCTGAACCGAGACCGATCGGCACATAGACCGTGTCGATATCCGCAACGGCGCGGAACAATTCGAGCGCGTAGGTCGAAACGCCGGCCACCAGCCAGGAGTGGAACGAGCGCAACGGATAGAGCCCGCGCTCTTCCGCCAGCCACATTGCATATTCGTAGGCGGCCTGGAAATCATGGCCGTGCTCGATCAGCTCGCCGCCGAATGCGCGCATCGCGGCATTCTTTTCGACGCTGTTGCCATGTGGGACGACGAGCGTCGCCGAAAGCCCGGCGCGCCGCGCGCCAAATGCGATCGACTGGCCGTGATTGCCGCGGGTCGCCGTGATGACACCGGCGATATCGGGCCGGTCCGCTTTGAGCCTTTCCATGTACACGATGCCGCCGCGCACCTTGAAGGCACCGATAGGCGTGTGGTTCTCGTGCTTGACCCACACCTCGGCACCGCTGCGCACGGCGAGCAGAGGCCAGCGATGGGCCGGCGTTGCCGGCATGACCGGGTACAGCGCTTCCGCGGCGGCTTCGATTTCGGCAAGGCTCAACATGGCGATCTCCTGCGCGGCCGACTATGCTGGCCGGGTAGCAGCGAGGCAAGCCGAGGCGGGAATGGCCGAACAGGTCCGGATAGAAAAAGAGGGCGCCCTCGGGTCCGTCGTTCTCAACCGTCCCGAAAAGCATAACGCGTTCGACGAACGGCTGATGGACGGGGTGACCGACGCATTTCGCGCGGTCGGCGCCGATCCTGCCATCCGCGTGATTATCTTGCGCGCTGCCGGCAAAAGTTTTTCTGCCGGCGCCGATCTCACCTGGATGCAACGCAGTGCGGATTACTCCGAAGCCGAGAACCGAACAGACGCGGAACGGCTCGCGACCATGTTACGGACTATCGACACCGTGCCGAAACCCGTCATCGCGGCGGTGCAGGGGCCGGTCTATGGCGGTGGTCTCGGGCTGGTCGCGGCCTGCGATATTGCGATCGGTTCGGATGCCGCGTTATTTTCGATTTCCGAGGTACGGTTTGGTCTCATTCCCGCCGTCATCAGCCCTTATGTCGTGCGCGCGATCGGTATGCGCTGGGCAAGACGTTACGCGCTGACGGCGGAGCGCTTCGATGCCGCGACAGCCGCGCGGATCGGTCTCCTGCACGAAGTCGTGCCTCTCGCTGAGCTTTATGGCCGCGTTACGGCGATCGCGACCCAGCTCTGCGAAAACGCGCCCGGCGCGCAGGCCGAGGTAAAAGCCTTGCTGCGGGCGATCGAGGGGAGGCCACTCGATCCGGCACTCGGCACGGAGACTGCCGGCTGGATCGCACGGGTGCGCGCCGGCGACGAAGCGCGCGAGGGCATTGCGGCTTTCCTCGACCGCCGGCGGGCGAACTGGAACCCGGACGATCGCTGATGGCGGTGCATCTGCTCAAGCTCTGCGTCGGCGTCGAGACGGTCCAGGACCTGCGCGACTGGCACAAGGAAAAGCTGGCCGAGCGCAAGCGCATGAAACCGCCACGGCTCTGGCACGTCACGCGGACGATGCCGAAGCGGCGCGAGGAAATCCTGAAAAAGAAGGGATCGCTCTACTGGGTCATCAAAGGGTTCGTGCAGGTGCGCCAGCCGATCGTGACCCTCGATGCGATGACCGACAAGGAAGGGCTCGCCTGCTGCCGGATCGGCCTCGCCGAGCGGCTCATCCTGGTGACATTGCAACCGCACCGGCCGTTTCAGGGCTGGCGCTATCTGGAGGGGGACGATGCGCCGGCGGACCTGCCCTCCGGCGCCCGCCATGACGAGTTGCCGGCACAGCTCCTCAAGGATCTCCGCGACCTCGGTCTCGCCTGAATGCGCCCGATTGGGCCGACCCGGGGCCCCTTGAGCCGCCTCTGCGCGAGCCGGTAAGGTCCGGCTCTCTCCGATCGGGAAGGGTCTCGTTTATGAAATCGCATGCGCGCGTGGTGGTTATCGGTGGCGGCATTTGCGGCTGCAGCCTGCTCTATCATCTGACCAAGCTGGGCTGGAAGGACGTCGTCCTGATCGAGAAGGCCGAGCTGACTGCCGGCTCGACCTGGCATGCGGCCGGCAACACGCCGCAATTCGACACCAGCCTCAACATGATGCGGATGATCAAGTACTCGACCGAGCTCTATGACCGGCTCGAAGCCGAGACCGAGCAGCCGACCGGTTTCGAGAAATGCGGCTCGATCCGCACCACGATCCTTCAGGACCGCGTCTATCAGTTCAAGCAGCTCGAGGCGCAGGCGAAACATGCCGGCACCGAGTTCCATGTGATCGGACCGAACGAAATCCGGGACATTTTTCCGTTCATCAATCTCGACGGAATCATCTGCGCCGCCTGGACGCCGCAGGACGGTTACACCGATCCGGCGAGCACGACGCATGCGTTGGCCAAGGGCGCGCGCATGGGTGGGGCGGAAATCTATCGTCATACATGCGTCACCGGCGTGAAGCGACTTCCGGGCGGCGAATGGGAAGTCGCGACCGACAAGGGCACCGTCACATGCGAGCATGTCGTGAATGCAGCTGGCACCTGGGCGCGCGATCTCGGCCTCCTCACCGGAATTTCGCTGCCGGTCGTCTCGATGGAACATCAGTATCTGGTGACCGACGAAATCGACGAGGTGAAGCAGTGGGGCAAAAAGTTCCCGCTGCTGCGCGATCCCGACGCGTCGTTCTATCTGCGGCGCGAGAAGATGGGCATGATCTTCGGTCCCTACGAGCGCGAGGGCGCGATCTTCGGTGCCTATGGGATTCCGAAGGAGTTCGGCGCCGATCTTTTGCCGCCCGATACCGATCGCATTGCCTATGTCGTTGAGATGGCCTGCGCGCGCGTGCCGTGTCTGGCTTCGACCGGTATCAAGCAGATCGTTAACGGCCCGATCCCGCATGCGCCCGATGGCGGGCCGCTGATCGGTCCGGTCGCGGGCCATCCGAAATACTGGGCGCTCAATGGTTTCTCGGTCGGCATCAGCCAGGCCGGTGGTGCCGGCAAGTATCTTGCCGAATGGATCGTCGAGGGCGAGGCGTCGATCGAAATGTTCGAATTCGATCCGCGGCGCTTCGGCGCCTATGCCGGCATCGAGTACACGATCGAGAAATCGAAAGAGGTGTACGCGATGATGTATGCCGTTTCCTATCCGGGCGAGGAACGGCCGGCGGGACGGCCGGCGAAAACCACACCGATCTACGAACGCCTCAAAGAGCAGGGTGCATTCTTCGAGCAGCGTTACGGCTGGGAGCGCGCGGCCTGGTTTGCGCCTTCCGGCGAAAAGGCCGAGGCCGAACTCACCTTCAGGCGGCCAAACTGGTTCAGATATGTTGCCGACGAGGTGAAGGCGGTGCGCGAGCGCGTCGGCGTGCTCGATCTTTCGGGCTTCTCCAAGTTCGAAATCTCGGGGCAGGGCGCCGAGGCGTTTCTCGATCGCGTTTGCGCCAACCGGCCACCGCGCAAGATCGGCGGCATCGTCCTGACACAGATGCTGACGAAGAAGGGCCGTATTGAATCCGAGGCGACGATCTGCCGGCTTGCTGACGACCGATTCTATCTGTTGAGCGCCGCGGTCGCGCAGACGCACGACAAGGACTGGCTCGAAAAACATATGCCGATGGATGGCAGTGTCCAGCTTGCGGATATCACCGGCGGCTGGGGTGTGCTGGTCGTGGCGGGCCCGAGATCGCGCGATCTTCTCTCGAAACTGACGCATGAGGATCTCTCGAACGAGGGCTTCCCCTGGCTGAGTATGAAGGAGATCGAGATCGCCGGCATCCCGGTGCGGGCCATGCGCGTCAATTATGTCGGCGAGCTCGGCTGGGAGCTGCATCACGAGATGAATTTCCAGCGCACACTCTATGACCGGATCATGGCGGCGGGCGCCGATCTGGGTGTCGCCAATTTCGGCACGGCGGCGATGAATTCGATGCGGCTCGAGAAGGCCTATCGGGCCTGGGGCAGCGACATGAACACCGAGGTGACGCCGATCGAGGCGGGTCTTGACCGGCTGGTCAAGCGCAAGGACCGCGACTTCAACGGCAAGGCGGCGATCGAGGCGCAGCTCGAGGCGGGTATTCGCTGGCGTTGCGTCTTGATGAAGGTCGATTCACCGGAGATGGACGCACCGACCAATGCGCCGATCTATGAAGGTAACGAGGTGATCGGCATCGTCTCGTCCGGCGGATACGGGCACACAGTCGGTTCGAGCCTCGCGCTCGGCTATCTGCCGCTCCACAAGACATACGCAGGTTCGACCGTCGAAGTCGATGTTTTTGGCGAGCGTCGTAAAGCAGTCGTGGTACCCGAGGCGATCTACGATCTGGACAATCAGCGCCCGCGGATGTGAGCGGCCGCGGCCAGCGCCGCTTCGGTTTCGGCGACAAGTCGTCGGACCAGATCGCCGGCCGGGATGATGTCGCGGACCAGCCCGGTCGACTGGCCGGCATAATGGCAGGCGGCTTCGAGATCGCCCGTCGCGCCGGGTTTCGGCGTGTCGTCGCTGTAGCGTTTCAGGATTGTGCCATCGGGCTGATGCACAACCGGATCGCCTTCGCCGGGGCGTTGGCCCGATGCGGGTGAACCCGCTTCCTTCCACGCGTCGTAGGTCGAGTTGCGGATGACCCGGTGCGGTGCGTTTGGCCAGTCGAGATCGAATAGCTCCGTATAGACCGTGTCGGTTTCGCGGGCCGAGACCAGCCGGTGCTTGTAATCGTCGTCGGCATCGGCTTCGGCGGTGGCGAGGAAGCGGGTGCCGATCCACGTGCCGGCGGCACCCAGGGTCATGGCGGCGGCGATACCGCGCCCGTCGGCGATGCCGCCGGCGGCGATGACGGGTAAGGGTGCGACGGCATCGACGACCGCAGGCACCAGCACCATCGTGCCGACCTTGCTCCAGACATGACCACCGGCTTCGACACCCTGGGCGACGATCATATCGGCGCCGAGATCGGCTGCGCGCTTCGCTTCGTCGGCCGAGCCGACCGTTACCATCGATTTGGCACCGGCGTTTCGGATGGCGGGCAGATAGCCGGCCGGATCGCCCCAGAACAGCGAGACGATCGGCACACCTCCGCCGAGCGCGATCGACAGGCGCTCCCGCTGATCCCATTCCAGCGCAAGGTTGATGGCGAAGGGGTGCGACGTGGCGGCGCGGAAGTCACGGATCGTTTGCCGCAACCGGTCCGGCGCATGCCAGGATGCCCCGAACATCGCAAAGGCACCCGCCTGTGCGACCGCGAGTGCCAGCGGCAACGAGACCGCGCCGCCCATCGGTGCGAGCAGGATCGGATGATCGACGCCGACGAGGCGGGTGAAAGCGGTCTGAAGCATCGGATGGACCGTTTCGCTCAGGCGACCGACAGACGTGTCGCCTTTTTCGGCGGCGGGAAGTCGCGATCGAGCGTGGCTAAATCCTCGGCGCTGAGCTTGATGTCGATCGCCGCAAGATTTTCGTCGACCCGTTCCGTCTTCGATGTCTTGGGGATCACCACCACATCGGGGTGGCGCAGCAACCAGGCGAGCGCGATCTGCGCAGACGATTTGCCGTGGCGCTTCGCGACCTCGGCCAGCGCCTTCTTGCCCTTAAGATCGCCCTGGAAGAGAGGGCTGTAAGCCATGAGCGGCACTACGATCTTGCGGCAGAGCGGCAGCAGGTCGAATTCGAGCCCGCGCTCCTCGAGATTGTAGAGGACCTGGTTGGCGACGCAGTTATTGCCATCCGAAATCGTCGCGAGTTCTTCCATATCCTCGACGCCGAGATTGCTCACGCCCCAACTGCGGATCTTGCCGGCCGTGCGCAGGGCCTCGAACCCTTCGACGGTCTCCTTGAGCGGCACGCCGCCGCGCCAATGCAGCAGGTAGACATCGAGCCGATCCGTACGGAGGCGCTTTAGGCTGTTCTCGCAGGATTTCCTCATGGCTTCGCGGCCGGCATTCTGCGGATAGACTTTGGAGACGATGAAGATGTCATCGCGTCGGCCGGCGATCGCTTCGCCGACGACTTCCTCTGCGCCGCCCTCGCCGTACATCTCCGCGGTATCGATCAGCGTGATGCCGCGTTCGAGGCCATGTTGCAGCACAGCGACCTCGTCCTTGCGGGCGCCGGCGCGTTCGCCCATGCGCCAGGTGCCAAGGCCGAAGACCGGCATCTGTTGTCCCGATTTCAGTTTGACTGTGCGCATCTCGTTATTCTCCCTGCCAGGATTGAAAGGCATTCGGATAGACGACGTCCATCGCATCGGCATTGGAGTGGAACTCAGGGTATCGCGCCCAGGCCCCATCGGTCGACCTTCGCACCCGTTCGAGCAGCGCCGACTCGTCCCAGGCGAGGATCGATCCATTCTCGATGCGAATCTGCCCGTTGACCATCACATGCTTGACGATCTCGCCGGTGCCGCATTGCACCAGCGCCTTTATCGGATCGAGAAACGGTCCAATCCGCAGCCGCCCGAAATCGATGATCACGATATCGGCCTTGGCACCTTTCGCGAGCCGTCCGAGATCGCTGCGGCCGAGCGCGCTCGCACCACCGAGCGTCGCCGCGTTAAAGAAATCGCGCGCCTTGGCAACCTCGTGGTTGCTATCGGCGAGCTTGGCGGCCAGCATCCCGCCCTGCATTTCCTGCACGATATCCTGCGGATAGGAATCCGTGCCAAGGGCGACGTTGATCCCGGCATCGAGGTAGCGCTGGAAGGATTCCAGTTTGACGCCGCGGCGGGCGAACACCACCGGACAATGCGCCACCGACGCACCGCTTTCGGCTACCAGTTTGACATCGTCGGTGAAGGGATAGGCGGTCTGGCTATGGCCGCCGATATACATGCAATGGCCGAGGATTACCTGCGGCCCCAGGATATCGAGATGCGCGAGATTGCCGATCGGCGTGCGGCCGGTTTGCAGCACCGTGTCCTGGAACTCGATCACCGATTCCGCCGCATGCAAGGTCATCGGTACTTTCAGTGTGTCCGCCGCCTTCTTGGCACGGCGCAGCAGCTCGGGTGTCGAGGTCCAGAATTCGTAGGGAACGAGGATGGTGCGGACCAGTCCGTCGAAATCGCCGTCATGTTCTTCGGCGAAGGCGATCGCGCGATCGAGCCCTGCTTCGCCGGCCTTCTCGTCCCAATGGCGCTGAAGGCGGCCGGCCTGGTCGAAAAAATGATTGGCCGAGCCGAAGCCCGGCGTCGTGTAGACGCGAATGCCAATTTCAGCAGCCAGTTTGGCGATGCCCATCGGATCGTCACCGAACTCGCCGCCCATTTCGACGACGGTCGTGCTGCCGAAGCGGAGCAGGGAGGCCAAGCTGTAACGCAAAGAGGCATCGATATCCTCGAAGGCGAACAGGTTCGGCCCCTTGATGCCTTTCGATGGCCAGTGATTGAGAAAACCGGAGCGGAACATGTCGCGGCGGCCGCCGTCGAGAATCATCCGGTCGCCGGCCTGCGAACCGATATGGACATGGGCGTTAATCAGGCCGGGGATAACAAGATCGTGGCGCGCGTCGATCCGCCGGGCGACCGGTTCATCGTAGCGCTTTCCGACATGGACGATGCTGTTGCCCTCGATGACGACCACGCCATTCTCGATGATGCGGTGCTTTTGACCATCGAAGGCGACGATCCAGCCACCGTCGATCGCAATCCGTTCCGGCATTCTCTAACCCTTTACAAACATGGCGTGGAGGCGGTGGTTGATCGGTATCATGCGCGTCTGCACGTCACGATAGATGTCGAACATCTCGCGATAGAGCGCGTGGCGAGTGGGGTCGGGGGTGCTGGTGTCTAGCAGGCGTACACAGCGTTGCACGGCTTCCTCGTATGACGCGAAAGTGCCGACGCCGACGCCGGCCACGAGCGCCGCGCCGAACGAGGCATCGCCATTCTCCGGCCGGCGGATTTCGACGCCCAGCACGTCGGCGACGATCTGCCGCCAGGTCGCGCTGCGCGCGCCGCCGCCGATGATGCGGAACTCGTCGAAGGTGAGACCCTGATCCTTGGCTGCGGTCAGCAGATCGCAAAGCGCATAGGCGATGCCCTCGTAGAGCGCGCGAGCGAAATGCTCCTTGCCATGTTGCATCGTGACACCGACGAAATCGGCCTTCAGCTTCGGGTCCCAGTGCGGCCCGCGTTCGCCCTGCAGATAGGGATGAAAGATGAGGCCCATCGATCCGGGGGCGACCCCGGCGGCCATCTCGTCCATCCGCGCAAAGGCGGCGCTGCCGTTGCCGTCCGGCGCCAAGAACATGCGTTCGCGCAGCCAGCGATGCGCCGAAGCGCAGGCGTTCATGCCGGTCGCACAGAAATAGTGGCCGGGCACGATATGTGGGTAGCAGGAGATCGGCGGATGGACGGCCGGGCCTTTCGTTGTGAGAAAGACGACCCCCGCGGTCGCGAGCTTGATCGCGCCCTGGCCGGCTTTGGTCGCGCCAACGCCATAGAGCTCGACC
>JBBDWX010000254.1:0-2169 GCA_040902665.1 Dongiaceae bacterium | reverse complement strand
CGGATACCAGGCGCATACCGTAGCGCCGCCATAGACCGCGCCGAGCGCCGCCGCCGCATTGCCCTCGATGAAGATGCGGTCGCCGACCGCGTCGGCGCGGTGCACCCTGAGCCCGATCGGGCAGGAGAAGTTTTCGAGTGCGTAGTCTCGGCCGAGCTTTAAGGCATGCAGATTCGGCTTGATCAGCTTCTCCTTGCCCTTGAACTGCTGGCCGATCAGCGCCTCGACCCCCGCCACCTCGATATCGAAAAGCGCGGTCAGCGCGCCGAGATAGATGATGTTCTTGAAGAGTTGCCGCTGCCGGGGATCGGTGTATTCGCGATTGCAGATCGCGGTAAGCGGCACGCCAATGACGGTGATGTCGTCGCGGAACTTCGACGGCGGCATCGGCTTGGTGGAATCGTAGAACAGATAGCCGCCAGGCTCGATCGAGGCCACATCCGCATCCCATGTCTGCGGGTTCATCGCCACCATCAGGTCGACGCCGCCCCGCGCGCCGAGATGGCCCGCCTCAGTGACGCGCACCTCGTACCAGGTCGGAAGGCCCTGGATATTGGACGGGAAGATATTCCGGGAAGCGACCGGCACGCCCATCCGCAGCACCGAACGGGCGAACAGCTCGTTGGCGCTCGCCGATCCCGACCCGTTCACATTGGCGAAGCGGACAACGAAGTCGTTTACGCTGGCACGCGGCATTTCGACCCCGCATAAGTCATTTCAATCAGGTATTTCTGCATGTCCCAGGCGCCGGTCGGGCAACGCTCGGCGCACAGGCCGCAATGCAGGCAGACATCCTCGTCCTTGACCATGACCCGGCCTGTCTTGAGGTCGTTGGCGACATAGAGGTCCTGCAAGAGATTGTTGGCCGGCGCATTGAGCCGGGCGCGGAGCTCGGTCTCCTCGCCGTTTTCCGTGAACGTGATGCAGTCCATCGGGCAGATGTCGACGCAAGCGTCGCATTCGATGCACAGCGACCCGGTGAACACCGTCTGCACATCGCAATTCAGACACCGCCCGGCCTCCGCCAGCGCCAGCTGCGGGTCGAAGCCGAGCTCGACTTCCGCCTTGATGTCCCGCAGCGCCACCACCTTTTCCCTGAGCGGCACGCGGAACCGCTGGTCGAGCGCGATGTCGTTGTCGTAGCTCCACTCGTGGATGCCCATCTTCTGGCTGATGATCTCGACCGCCTCGCCGGGACGGTCGTTGACGTCCTCGCCCGAGCAGAGCCGGTCGATCGAGATCGCCGCTTCATGCCCGTGCGCCACCGCCCAGATGATGTTTTTCGGGCCGAACGCGCTGTCGCCGCCGAAAAAAATCTTCGAATGGGTCGACCGCATGGTCCTTTCGTCGACGACCGGCATGCCCCATTCGTCGAAATCGATGCCGATATCGCGCTCGATCCACGGAAACGCGTTCTCCTGGCCGACCGCGATCAGTACGTCGTCGCAGGCAAGGTGCTCGTCCGGCTCGCCGGTCGGCACAAGCTTCCGCCGGCCCTTCTGGTCGCGCTCGCCACGGACCTTTTCGAAGACGACGCCGGTAAGCCGGCCGGCTTCTTGTGTAAACGCCTTGGGCACCATGTAATTGAAGATCGGGATATCTTCGTGAATGGCATCTTCCTTCTCCCAGGGGGACGCCTTCATCTCCTCGAAGCCCGATCGCACCACGACTTTGACGTCCTCGCCGCCGAGGCGGCGCGATGAGCGGCAGCAATCCATGGCCGTGTTGCCGCCCCCGAGCACGATGACACGCTTGCCGATCCGGTCGACATGCCCGAACGACACGCTCGCCAGCCAGTCGATGCCGATATGGATGTTTTTCGCGGCCTCCTTGCGGCCGGGAATGTCGAGGTCGCGGCCACGCGGCGCGCCCGAACCGACAAAGATCGCGTCCCAGCCCTCTGCCAACAGCACCCGCATGCTGTCGATGCGCTTGCCGCCGACGAATTCGATGCCAAGGTCGAGGATGTAGCCGCATTCCTCGTCGAGCACCGAGTCGGGCAGCCGGAATTTCGGGATCTGCGTGCGCATCATGCCGCCGGCCTGCGGGTCCTGGTCGAAGATCACGCAGGTGTAGCCGAGCGGCGCCAGGTCGCGCGCCACCGTGAGCGAGGCGGGGCCGCCGCCGATGAGCGCGATCCGCTTGCCGTTCTTTTTCGCCGCCGGCTTG
>JBBDWX010000253.1:0-15092 GCA_040902665.1 Dongiaceae bacterium | reverse complement strand
ACGCCGCGCGCATGCTGGCGCACGAAAAGCTGGACGCCGAGCGAGCGCTCGAGCTGGGCGATCGCCAGCGAGATCGAAGGCTGCGACACGTTCAGCGCCCGCGCGGCCAGCGTGACATTGCCGCGTTCGGCCGCGGCCGCGAAGTAACGCAGGGCCCGAAGTGAGACGTCGATCAAGATTCCTGATCCATTCAATTTGATAATTATATTTCTATATCATGGCTCCGTTTGCAATCCTTGCTTCTGGCGCCCGGAGGGGCGAACCGGGTCGCGGAACGCGCCCACGAGACCAGTCAGGGAACGAGGATTCGATGCCGGAAGATGCAGGCGAGACGCGGGACGATCGCGAGTTCGTGGTCAACCGGGCGATTCCGCGTAATGGAGAGCATCCCAATCTCCGGACCGGCGCGCAGTTCCGCGAAAGCCTGCGCGACGGACGGGATGTGATCGTCGATGGCCGCGACGTCGCCGATGTCACAACCGAACCGACGCTTGCCCGAGGCATCGACTGGCTCGCGCAATATTTCGATGCGCAGCACGCACCCGAAACGCAGGACCGGCTGACCACGATCGATCCGGAGACCGGTCAACGCATTTCGACCGCCTGGCTGGTGCCACGCTCGATCGAGGATCTCTGGCGCTACGACGATCTGATCAAATGCAGCACGTCGCTGACCTTCGGAAATTTCGGAAGGCCGGTCGATTACGGGCCGGTCAAGGCGATCTCGTTCGTCGCCTGGGATCATCTGATCCGGCAGGACGAACCAGAATCGCACGACAAGATCATGAATTTCCTGCGCGTCGGCGCGCGGCACAATCTGGTCAGCGCCGATGTCATCATCGACGTGCAGGTCGATCGCAAGATGCCGATGGCGGCGCGGCCGAGCCGGCTGCGCGTGGTCGAGGAACGCAAGGACGGCATCGTCGTCTCCGGCGCGAAGGCCGGCAATTCAGTCATGGCGCAGGGCAATATCGGCTCGATCTCGATGCCGCCGCCGGTGCCGGACATGCCCGAGGAATGCATGTTCTGGGCGGCCATTCCGGCCAACGCGCCGGGCCTTAAACTGCTGCTGCGCGAGGCCACGACCACCGGAACCGAACTGGCCGAAGATCATCCGCTCGATGCCGACGGCGAGGAATCGGACGGCATCCTGATCTTCGATCGCGTGTTCATCCCGTGGGAGTATGTGTTCAGTTATCGCAATCCGAAGATCGCGTCCGTCTACAATATCCTCGGGCAGTTCGCCTTCTGGAAGATCGCGACCCGGCTTTCCTACCGCGCGGAAATCTTCGCCGGCACCGCGCAGCTCATCGTCGATGCGCTCGGCACCGATCATATTCCGGCGGTGCGCGCGCTGGTCGCCGAGGTGATTCATTATGCCGCCACTTTGCGCGGCCTGATGACCGCGGCGGTCGAACGCGCGACGCCGACCGAAAGCGGCGTGATGCTGCCCGACCATGTGTTCGTCACCGCCGGTCGCCTGCATTCCATCGAAGCCTATCCGCGCATCATGCAGATCCTGCGCGAGCTGAGCGGGCAGGGGCTGATCGGCCGCGTGCCGCAGGCGACCTGGGATCGCCCCGATATCGGGCCGCTGCTCGACGCGTATCTGCCCGGGCACAGGCTCTCGGCGCGCGACAAGAACCGGTTGTTCAATTTCGTCTGGGATATCTCCTGCAGCCCGAGTGCGATGCGGCTTGCGCTGTTCGAGAACATCAACGCCACGCCGGCGCCGGCTCTCCGCGAAGAGCTCTATCGCGTCTACGATCGCAGCGCAGCGATCGCCGCGATCAAGCGCCGCGCCGGCATCGCCTGACCCCGCCACCGAACCCACCCCGTATGAACGACCCTTCCGGCCGGGCAACTGCCCCGGCCGCGCCCGTTACAATTTCGTCAGGTCAATTGCTTGTTCCGCAACATATTATGTAATTTTGCGGAAAACATAGCCGTAGGCGCATTTCCATATTGACTTAGGCAGCTATCCCGGCAGAATCCTGCGGAATGAGCAGGTGGCATCCCGAGGGATTCCGCCATTTTACGGACGAGAAGCGGAGGCGGGGCATGGCAGAGAGCAGCCAGAAATCGGCGGCCGGGCGGCGGCGCAAGCGCGCGACCGGTGCCGCCGACACTGACGGGTCGTTGCGCTCGGACCTGCCGCGCTCGGCCGTGCTCGCCTCGCCGACCGACGAACTCAATCAGGCGATCGTGCGCCTGCTCCAGGAAGACGGACGGCTGCCGTTCAAGGACATCGCCGATGCGCTCGACGTCTCGGAAGGGACGATACGCAATCGCGTCAACTGGATGAAGGCATCCGGCATGTTGCGGATCGTCGCGATCGCCGATCCGACCTCGATCAACTACACCGCCGATGCGATGATCGGCATCAAGGTGGCGCCCGGCAGCACGCCGAAGCGGCTGGCCGAGCGGCTCGTGCCGCATCCGGAGGTCGTCTACATCATCTGGGTGTCCGGCCGTTACGATCTGCTGGTCGAGATCGTTGCCGATTCGCGCGACCAGTTCATGACCTTCCTCGAGCGCCACTGCTTCGATCAGAGCGACATCGCCTCGGTCGAGGTGATGACCGGCCTCACCATGTACAAAAACCAGTTTCTGCTGAAACGCGCGCTCGCCTGAGCGTGTTCGACTGAGCGCGTTTGTCCTGACCATCCGAACAAATCTGAAAAGCCCGGGAGGAATACACAATGTCGTCGAAAGATCCGCAAAATCTGGCCGAATCGCTGCCCGACAAGGAGCGGGTGAAAGAGGCCAAGGCGAAACTCGTCGAAGCCGGCGTGAAGTACATTTACTCATGCTGGATCGATCTTCTCGGCATTCCGAAGACCAAGCCGGTGCCGATCGAGGATTTCGAATTGCTCTGCGCCGGCAAGGGACCGCAATTCGCCGTCCATTCCGTGTCGTTCGTGCCGGAGCTCGGTGCATCCGACTCGGATCAGATTCCGGTGCCCGATCTCGACACGCTGGTGATCTGCCCGTGGGACCGCAACAGCGCGTGGATGTTCGCGGATCTCTGGTGGGAAGATAAGCCTTACTACAACTGCCCGCGCCAGATTTTAAAGCGCATCGTGCGCGATGCGGCAACGGCGGGCTATGCCTGCTATGCCGGGGTCGAACCCGAGTTCATCGTGATGCGCTGGGAAAACGGCCAGCCGGTCAAGGCCTTCGACGACGATCCGCGCGAACCCGGCTCGCTGCGCCCACGCCGCCAGGCGTTCGGTTACGACATCGAATATTCGGTCAACTCGATGGGTTTCCTCGGCGACTGCATCGACATTCTCCAGCAGCTCGGCTGGGGCATGCATGACGTGGTTTGCGAAGGCGCCTATTCGCAGTTCGAGCTCGATTTCCATTACACCACCGTGCTCGAAATGGCCGACCGCTTTGCCTTCCTGCGCGTTCTCCTGAAAGAGATCGCGAAGAAGCACGGCCTCTTCGTCACCTACATGCCGAAGCCGACCACCGGCGACTGGCGTTCGGGCGCGCATATGAATACGTCGCTGCAGCCGGTCGACAAGAAGGGCACCAATCTGTTCGGCAGCAGCGAGAAGGGCTGGGCGAACGAGGTCTATCAGGCGGTCGGCGGATTGCTGAAACATGGCGGCGCGATCACCGCACTCGCCTGCTCGACGGTGAATTCCTATAACGGCCTGGTGCCCCGCGTCGGCGGCTTCGAGGGCGGCACCGTCACCTGGGCACCGACCCAGATGACCTACGGCAACAACAACCGCTCGGCCATGCTGCGTCTGCCGCAGACCCGCTACTGCATCGAAAACCGGGCGGCGGATATGTGCATGAACCCGTATCTATCGCTCGGCCTGACGACGGCGGCAATGGTCGACGGTGTCGTGAACAAGATCGATCCGGGCAAGCCGTTCAATCGCGATCTCTATTCGCTGACCGACGAAGAGATCAAGGCGGCGGGCATCAAGCGCCTGCCGCGCAACCTGCTGGAAGCCTGCGAAACGCTGAAGCAGAGCGAATTCGCGCGCAAGACGCTCGGCGACAAGATCGTCCACTCGTTCCTGCGCTATAAGATGGACGAGTGGGAGCGTTACCATCAGACCGTGACCGACTGGGAGGTGCGCGAATATCTGCGCCTCTATTAGTCGGGGTTGCGGGCCGGGGAGGGCCGGATGACGGCGGATTACAAAGTCTTTTCGCTGGGTCGTGTCACGCTGCAGAGCGGCGTGACGCTGCCCGATTTGAGACTCGCCTATAAGACCTATGGCGAGCTCAACGCGCGCAAGGACAACGTGGTCGTCCTGCCGACCTTCTACACCGGCACCCATCTTCGCAATGAAGCCTATTTCGGGCCGGGTCGCGCGGTCGATCCGGCCCGTCACTTCATCGTCTCGCCGAACACGTTCGGCAACGGTCTGTCTTCGTCGCCGAGCAACATGCCGGCTCCGTTCGACGGGCCGCGCTTTCCGAACATCACGCATTACGACAATGTCGCCTGTCAGCATCGCCTGCTGACCGAGCGCTTCGGTATCGAGCGGATCGCGCTGGTCGCCGGCTGGTCGATGGGCGGCAGCCAGTCCTATCAGTGGGCCGCGCAATATCCCGACATGGTTGGCGCGATCGTGCCGTTCTGCGCGTCGGCCCGCGTGTCGCCGCATAATTATGTGTTTCTGGCGGGGGTCAAGGCGGCGCTCACGGCCGATGGCGACTGGAACGGCGGCCATTACACGAAACCACCGGAGCGGGGTCTGCGCGCCTTCGGCCGCGCCTATTGCGGCTGGGTGTTTTCGCAAGAGTGGTTCCGCGAGCATCGCTATCGCGAGCTTGGTTTCGAGACGGTCGAGGCGCTGCTCGACGACTGGGAGCAGGACCATCTGAACCGGGACGCCAACGACCTGCTGGCCAAGATCTGGACCTGGCAGCATTGCGACATCAGCGCGAACGACCGCTATGGCGGCGATTTCGAGCGCGCGCTCGGGGCGATCCGCGCCCGCTCCATTCTCGTTCCCTGCACCACCGATCTCTATTTTCCGCCGGCGGATAACGAGATCGAGGCGCGCCACATGCCGAACGCCGAGTTCCGGCCGTTCGCCTCGAACTGGGGGCATGTGGTCGCTTCGGGCACCCGCGTACCCGAATTCCACCGGTTTCTCGATGCGGCCTTCGCGGATGCGCTGAGCGGGTGATCGAGCGTACGGTGGTCATTACGGCAGAAAGCGACGAATTTCGTAGAATGGCCGGAGATTGAAGATGAATTCGGCAGTTCCTTGTTGACGACCTTGCGGAATTCGTAGAACTCTACACGAAAGGCGGACGGCATTACCGCCGGGAGGACAGGGTTTGCGAGACGTCTACGCACTGGTGCCGCATCAGGACGAAGGGGAAGCCTCGCTCGCCTTGCCGGAAGAGCGGCGGGCGCTCGGTGCGGACGAACTCAATCGCAAGATCATTGCCAAACTGCAGGAGGACGGCCGCATGCCGTACTCCAATATCGCAAAGGATCTCGGCACGTCCGAGGGTACCGTGCGGAACCGTGTTCATCAGATGATCGAGGCGCGCGTGCTGAAAATCATCGCGGTCGCCGACCCGCTGGCGCTCGGCCATGAAGGTTATGCCATGGTTGCGTTGACGGTCGCAGCCGGTGCCGATCCGCGCGAGGTCTCGAAGCGCTTCATCGATTGCGAGAACGTCACCTACGTTCTGTTTGCGGCCGGCCGCTACGATCTGCTGGTCGAGGTCATCGGCAAGGATCATCTCGACCTGCGCCGATTCCTGCTCGAACATTGCTACGGCCAGGCCGACATTGCCTCGGTCGAGCCGATCATGGCGCTGGCCCTTTACAAGAGCCTGTTGAAATGGGGGCGCCCATGACCGCCGTTGCGCCTGCAGAATTGCCCTCGGCTGCGCGCCCGGCCCGAGTCCGCAAGCAGCGCTGGTTCGAGTTCAAGAAATCGATCCCGCGTCACTCGATCATCCTGCTCGGCATCGCAGTCTGGGTGATCTTCTTCGGGTTGTGGGAGCTCGCCGTCGCGTTGGGCTGGGTCAATGCGACCTTCATGCCGCCGCCGCAGAAAGTGCTGGTCGGTCTCTATGAACTCATCGTCGAAGATGCGTTCATCCTCGATATCGGTGTCAGCATCTATCGCATCGCCCTGAGCTTCGTACTGGGCTGCATCGTCGCGGTGCCGCTCGGCATTCTCATGGGCTCGTTCAAGCGCGTCGAGGCATTCGTCAACCCGCTGGTCTCGGCCTGGCGCTATCTGCCGGCGCCGTCCTTCATCCCGCTGCTTCTGATGTGGTTCGGCACCGGCGACGGTCAGAAGATCGCGCTGCTGTTTATCGGCCTTATCTGGTTTCTCATCACGCTCATCATGGACCATGTGAAGTCGGTCCGAACCGAGCTGATCGAAACTTCGGTCACGCTTGGCGGCAATCGCTGGCAGGTTCTGTGGACGGTCGTTATTCCGGCCTCGATGCCGAACATCGTGGTTGCCATGCGCCAGATGATGGCGGTGAGCTGGACCTATCTTGTCATCGCCGAAATCGTTGCCGCGACGGATGGCATCGGTGCCGTGATGATGCGCGCGAAGCGGTTCCTGCATGTCGACAAGATCATGGCGGGAATTCTCGTCATCGGCATTCTGGGCCTGCTGTTCGATTTCCTGTTCCGTGTCGCGCATCGGCTGCTGTTTCCATACATCAACGAAAGGAACCAGTAGCGCGCAAGAAGCCGGTTCGGCCACTCCGCCTGCCTGTAGCATCGGGCAGCGGCGCGGGTTCAACAATAATCATCAGAAACTGGGAGGACGACAATGCAAGGAAGTGACATCAAGAGACGGATCGAGCGGACGATGTCCGCACTGGCGGTGGCGGCCGTTGTCGCCGTTGTCGGCGGCAACGGGGCCTGGGCGGCCGAACAGGTTCGCGTAGCCGGCGTGACCTGGCCCGGGTTCGGGTTCTGGTTCATCGCTCAGGAGAAGGGCCTCGCCCCCGATCTCGAAATTTCGTTCCAGGCGATCGAGGATCCGTACGAGTCGTTCGCGCTCGCCGCGTCGGGTCAGCTCGATATCGTCGTCAGCACGATCGAGTTTGCGCCGATCGCCGCCGCCCAGGGCATTCCGATCAAAGTGGTCGCATACGAAAATCTGTCGTACGGAACCGACAAGATCATCGTCGCGCCGGGCATCGAGAGCGCCGAAGATCTGCGTGGCAAGAAGGTTGCCGTGCTCGAAGGCGGCCTCAGTCAGCTCTACATGGCCATGTGGCTCGAAGAGAACGGCGTTCCCTATGACGCAGTCGAGTATGTCAATCTGATCATGGACGATGCGGCATCGGCGATGATCGGTGGCGATGTCGCGGCGGCGCAGTTCTGGGAGCCGTTCGGCAGCAACACGCTGGAAGCGTTGCCCGGTTCCCGAGTGGTGGCGAGCACGACCGAGGATCGCTGGCACCAGAATGCGTTGATCGCCGATTCCATCTACATGAGCGACGCGTTCATCAATGAACGTCGCGATGTCGCTGTGAAGGCGCTTCAGGCTTATTACGACGCCATCGAATGGTGGATGGCGAACCCCGCGGAGGGCAACGAGATCACGGCGCGCGGCATGCAGATGGCGCTCGAGGATGTCGAACTCGTGATCGGAGCCGATGGAAGCCGCCTGGATGGCGGGATCTATCCCTATACGTTCATCGAGGCCGCCCGCTTCTGCGGCTCGGCACCGGGTGAGCCGCCGTTCGGTCAGACCAACGGTCAGATGGCCGACCACTGGCGGATGACGAACGAGTGGTGGATCAAGTTCGGCCTGATGACCGAGACGCTGGAGCCGGAAACCGGCACCGACTGCACCCTGCTGGGCGATCTCTATGAAGCGGGATACGGACAATAGTGTTTCGTTGACCGTGGTCGGCGGCTTCGCAATGCGAGGCCGCCGCCCGAATCCGACGGTTCGTCGAAGCGGGCCGTCTCGCCAAAGGTATCAAGAAACGGGAGGATGATATGGAACGCAACAGCATCAAGACCCGCATCGCGCGGATATTCTCTGTTCTGACCGTTGCCGCATTCGTTGCGGTTTCCGGTGGCTATGCCGCATCGGCAGCAGATCAGGTTCGCGTCTCGGGCCTGACCTGGCCGGGTTATGGATTCTGGTTCATCGTTCAGGAGAAGAACCTGGCACCGGATCTCGAGATCACCTATCAGGCGATCGAGGATCCGTTCGAATCGTTCGCGCTCGCCTCGTCGGGCCAGCTCGACATCGTATACAGCACGATCGAGTTCGCGCCGATCGCGGCCTCGGAAGGTTTCCCCATCAAACTCGTCGCCTACGGCAATCTCTCGCATGGCACCGACAAGATCATCGTCGGACCCGGCATCGAAAGCGCCGAAGATTTGCGTGGCCAGAAGGTTGCCGTGCTCGAGGGGGGATTGGCCCAGCTCTACATGGCGATCTGGCTCGAGAGCAATGGCGTTGCCTATGACGAGGTCGAGTACGTCAACCTGATCATGGACGACGCGGCGTCCGCCATGATCGGCGGCGACGTCAAGGCGGCCGAGTTCTGGGAGCCGTTCGGTGCGAACACGCTGGCCGCGGTCGAGGGATCGAAAATCATGGCGACGTCTGCCGACGAGCAGTGGGAAAAAAACGCTCTGATGGCCGACGCTCTCTTCATGAGCGATGCCTTCATCAATGACAATCGCGAGGTCGCGCTGAAGGCGATGCAGGCGCTTTACGACGCGATCCAGTGGTGGAAGGAAAACCCGACCGAGGGCAACGAGATCATCGCCCGCGGCATGCAGATGACCGTCGAGGACGTCGAACTCGTCATCGGCGCCGACGGCACCTGCCTCGATGGCGGACTTTGCCCATACACGTTCATTGAGACGGCACGGTTCTGCGGCGCGGCGCCGGGCGATCCGCCGTTCGGCCAGACCAACGGTCAGATGGCGGACCATTTCCGCATGACCAACGATTGGTGGATCAAGTTCGGTCTGATGACGGAGACGTTCGAGCCGGAAGCGGGCGTCGATTGCTCGTTACTGGCAGACCTCTACGAGTCCGGATACGGACAGTAGAACGCAATCGGCAAGGACGGCGGCATGATTCGTCGTGTCGCCGTCCGCCGAGCCATTCACGACCGCTGCAGAATGAGGCGCTCTTTATGACGGCCAGTATTGCGGAAACTTCCGGCATGAACCAGGTTGCGGCGCGTCCGACGCGCGGTGCCAAGCTCGTCGTGTCGCATGTTTCCAAGTTTTTCCATCTGGCGAACGGAGCGAAGATCGAGGCGGTCGCCGACGTGTCGTTCGACGTGCTCGACAACGAGCTTTGTGTCCTGCTCGGGCCGTCGGGCTGCGGCAAATCGACGGTGCTGCGCATGGTGGCCGGCCTCGAGGAGCCGTCGCTCGGAGAGCTGACTCTCGACGGGCGGGAGATTCTAGGTCCGGGTCGCGACCGCGGCATGGTGTTTCAGACCTATACGTCGTTCGACTGGCAGACGGTCCAGCAGAATGTCGAATACGGGCTGCGCCTCAACGGCGCGTCCAGGGCCGAGCGTCGCGAGCGTGCCGATCATTTCATCGAGATCGTTCAGCTCACCAAGTTTCGGGATGCTTATCCGAACCAGCTTTCGGGCGGCATGAAGCAACGCGTCGCGATTGCGCGGACGCTGGCCAACGATCCGGCGATCCTGCTGATGGACGAACCGTTCGGGGCGCTCGATGCCGAGACGCGCTGGAACATGCAGGAACTGCTGATCCGGATTGTCGAATCCTCGAAAACCACCGTGCTCATGGTGACCCACGACATCGAGGAAGCCATTTTCCTGGCCGACCGGATCATCTTCATGAGCCGGCATCCGGGTCGGATCCGGGAGAACATCATGACCGATTTCAAGGGCGGGCAGCGATTCGACAACAAGGAAGCGGTGATCAATGCGCCGGGCTATGCGACGCTCGAGCACAAGATCATGCAGATGATGCGCGAGGAAGGGCACAGCAAGGACTGACGGTCCTTGCTCGGCCTCTAAACCAAGGAGCCAAACCCATTTGCGGCGTTTGCGGTTGCGGCGATAACGACAGGCGGATCGACGGCGTGCCGGTTGCACAGGGGCGCGATCCTGCGCATGGGCACGCCCATGACCATGACCATTCGCACGACCATTCGCATGCGGCGCACGATCACGCGCATTCCCCTGGCCACGATCACGGCCATCGCCACGCGGGTGCGCCGGGCAGCGAGTTCCTGCGCATCGAGCAGGAAATCCTATCGGAGAATGACCGGTTCGCCGGCGTCAATCGCGCCTGGTTTGCGGCACGCGCGATCCTCGCGCTCAACATCGTCTCGAGCCCCGGTGCGGGTAAGACAAGCCTGCTCGCCGAAACGATCCGCCGTCTCGCCGGCCGCCTGCCGGTCGCGGTGATCGAGGGCGATCAGGAAACCGACAACGACGCCCGGCGGATCCGCGAAGCCGGTGCCGCCGCAATCCAGATCAATACCGGACGCGGCTGCCATCTCGATGCGCATTCCGTCGGCCATGCCGCCGAGCAGCTCGATCCGGCGCCCGGCTCGATCCTGTTCATCGAGAATGTAGGCAATCTGGTTTGCCCGGCCGCGTTCGATCTCGGCGAAGCCTGCAAGGTCGCGATCCTCTCGACCACCGAGGGCGTCGACAAGCCGATCAAATATCCCGACATGTTCGCGGCCTCGGAACTGCTGCTGCTGAACAAGGTCGACCTGCTGCCCCATCTCGATTTTGATGTCGCGGAAGCGCTGGATTATGCGCGACGCGTCAATCCGACGATTGAGGCGATCCAGGTTTCGGCGCGCAGCGGCGAGGGAATCGATCTCTGGATCGACTGGCTCGAGCGCCGGCATCGCGCGATCGTCCAGGCGCGCGTCGATGCGCTCGATGCCGAAGCAACGGCATTGCGCAGCCGTTTGGGTGTCGAGGCACCCGGGAAACCTTTCACGGTCGTCGCCGGTCGCTGACGATGCACGAACTCACCATCGCCAGGAGCTTGATCGATCTTTCCTGCAAGCATGCGCGCGAGCAGGGGGCGAGCCGCGTGACGCGGCTTCATATCCGGCTCGGTTCGATGTCGGTGGTGTTGCGCTCGCTCTATAGCTGCTTCGGTCCGGCTTCCCGCGGCACGATGTGCGAAGGTGCATTGCTGGAGATCGACGAGGTGCCGCTCTCGGTCCATTGCCGACGCTGCAACGCAACCAGGTATCCCGCCGGACGATTCAATTTTCGTTGCCCCGATTGCGGCACGCCGACGCCCGATGTTCTGACCGGGCGCGAGATGCAGCTCATCGGGATCGATCTCGATTACACGCGCCTGGATGGTGCGACCGCCACAGCACCGGCAGCACCGGGTGCCGCGAGAAATGCGACGGTCTGAGGATTTGCCGTGAGGAGAATTGGATGACGCAGGGACAATCGATCTGGGAAATCGTGCCGCATCAGCATCGCGGCCCGTCCGGACAGAGCGGCAAGGACGACCATATCCGTTCGCCGAAATTGCATAACGGCACGTTCAAGGCGAGGGGTCTCGCGACCTTCATGGGCGCGCCTTATTGCGAACCCGATCGCAACAGGATCCGTGCGATGGGCGCCAAGGTCTGTTTTCTCGGCGTGCCGCACGATCACGGCAATATGGTGCGCGCCGGCACTTCGCAGGGCCCGGCCGGCATTCGCGAAGCTTCGACGCAGTACTTCCCCTACATGTTCGAATACGATGTCGACCTGCTCGATTTCTTTAGACTGGTCGATTGCGGCGATATCCCGGCGATTCCCGGCAACAACGCCCGCAGCCATGAGCTGATCTATGCCTATGTGACCGAGTGCCTCGAAGCCGGCGCGATGGTCATTCTGGTCGGCGGCGACCACTCGGTGCCGATCCCCGGTGCCAAGGCGCTCTCCGACTATCTGAAGAAAGGCAAGATCGGCTATCTGCATGTCGACTGCCATCTCGATTCGGCGCCGGACTGGGAAGGCAACATCCTCACCAACTGTTCCGGTTCGTCGCGCGCGCTCGACCTGCCCAATTGCAGTGCCGCAAACATGGCGCATATGGGTTCGCGCAACGGTCTCAATCCGAAGGACTGGGTCGACACGCTGATCGACAAAGGCGTGCGGCTGCTGCCGATGCACGAGTTCGCCGACCGCGGGGTCGATGCCTGCACGCGCGAGATCTTCGAACGCGCGTGGAACGGCACCGACGGCGTCTATTTCACCTGGGACACCGATTCACTCGATGCGAGTTGCGCGCCGGGCACGACCGCGCCCGAGCCGTTCGGCATCAAAGCGCGCGAGGCGATCCAGCTTGCCCGCATTGCCGGCGAGTACGGCGCCAGCATCATGGAGATTTCGGAACTCTGTCCGCTCTGGGATGCCAACAACATCACCAGCAAGCTCAGCTGCTGCATGGTCTATCACTTCCTCGGAAGTCGGGCGAAGACGCTCCGCGACTGCGGCATGAAGGCCTGAGAAGAAAATCACCCGGTTGCGGTCCGGCCGCAACCTGTCACCGCGATCCGTCATTCGAGGAGCAAGACGACCATGAATCCCGCCAAAAGCTACGAGCATCTCTTTTCGCCGCTGGACAAGGGCGACGAAGCCTTCGGATCGCCGGGTGTCATTTCGTTTCTGCGCGCGCCGCATATCGAGATGAAACTCGAGGCGATGAAGGAATCCGGTGCCCGCTTTGCGTTCCTCGGCGTGCCGTTCGAGGAGGGCAATATCGGCAAGCCGGGCAGTGTCGAGGGGCCGCGCGACATGCGGTTCATGTCGCACGAGTATTTTCCCTATTGGTTCGAGTACGAGGTCGATATCAACGGCCATTTCGTCGATGTCGGCGACGTGCGCATTCCGAAGGTCGATCCGAAGACCAGTTTGAGCCGGGTCTACAAGGCGGTGCGGGCGATCCTCGAAGCGGGGCTCGTGCCGGTCCTGTGCGGCGGCGATCACTCGATCACAATCCCGGCGGCCCGCGCGCTCTCGGATCATCTCGGCAAGAGCAAGAGCATCGGCTATCTGCAGCTTGGCGCTCATCTCCGCATGGCCGACGAATGGGCCGGAGAACGCGAATCGAGTGCAAGCGTTCTGGCGCGTGTGACCGAGCTGCCGAACGTCAAGGCGGCGAACGTCGCGCAGGTCGGCATGCGCAACTCGATGAACCCGAAGGACTGGTGCGACCTCGCCAAAGAGCGCGGCGTCAACATCTTCACGATGAACGAGATCGTCGATAACGGCATCGACAGTGTCATCGCCAAGGCGGCCGACAAGGTCTGGAAGGGCACCGACGCGCAATATATCAGCGTCGACATGAACGTGCTCGACGCCTCGGCAGCGCCGGGCGTCACGGCACCGGAACCGGGCGGGCTCGATGCGCGCGAGATGATGCGTGTTGCCAACCATCTCGGCGCGCGCGGTACGGCGAGCCTGATCGATCTGACCGAGCTCTGCCCGGTCGTCGACACCAACGGCATCACGACCAAGCTTGGCGCCTGCTTCCTGCTGCGGCTGGTGGCGGCGCTGGCGCGAGCCCGCGGCGAGCATGTCGATCAGTCGCTGCGGCGGCCGAGCCTCGCGACCAAGCGGGCCTGAGCGGGCAGCGATGTCCGCACGCCCCGAAAACCGTGCAGCGAAAGCGGCCTCGCCGACCGGCGAACCGCTTCGCCTGACGAGAATTCTGGGCGGCAGCGACGATCCCGCGATGGCCGATCGACTGCACGATCTTTCGCACGCCGGCCGGATCCAGGAGATTGCGCTGGGCCGCGACGATCTCGCGCGCCGCCGCATCCGCATCGCGACCGATGCCGGCACCGATTGCGCGATCGCGCTCGACCGCAGCGAGAAATTGTTCGACGGTGCCGTGCTGCTGCTCGAAGCGGATCGCGCGGTCGTCGTGCGGATGGAACCCGAGCGCTGGTTGTCGCTCGAAACGGCGAGCCCGGCCGCAGCATTGCGGCTCGGCTATTTCGCCGGCAACATGCATTGGCGGGTGCGCTTCGAGGGCAACATTCTCCATATCGCACTCGAAGGGGCGACCTCGGACTATCTCGCGCGGCTCGACCCGGTCTTGCGACAGGGCGGCGTGCGCGCCGTCGTCAAATGACCAAGATCGCTGCCCGCCTCGCGATGCTGCGCCACGGCGACAGCGCCTTTCCCGGCGGCACCGCGTCTTTTTCCTGGGGCCTCGAAACACTGGTGCGCGACGGTCTGGTGCGCAACGCGGCCGAGCTCGAGGCGATGCTGCATGAGCAGCTTCGATTGCGCTGGGCGACCGGCGAGCGTGCGGCCCTTTTGGTGGCCTGGGATGCCGATCGCGATCTCGCCTGCATCGCCCGCATCGATCAGATTCTCGAAGCCCGCACGCTGGCGCGCGAATGGCGCGAGGGTTCGCGCCGCGCCGGCGCGGCATTGCTGTCGGTCCATGTCCGGCTCGGAACTTCAGCTGCCGCCGATTACCAGCGCGCGCTTGCGACCGGCGAAGAGATCGCGCCCGGTCTGCCTGCGCTCGGCCATCTCACGGTGATGCAGGGGCTGCTCTGGCAGCAAAGCGGCATCGATCGTCTCGATGCGGCGCTGATGGCCGCGCACGCGATCGTGCTGACGGCGACGGGCGCTGCAATCCGGCTCGGCATCATCGGTCACATCGATGCGCAGGCGATCGTCGGTCGCAGCGCACCGTTGATCGCCGATCTGCTGGCGGAAGAGCCGCCGCCGCTCGACGAGATCCACGCCTTTGTGCCGCTGGTCGAGATAGCCTCGATGCGTCACGAGATTGGCGAGATGCGTTTGTTTTCCAACTGACGCGATGCGCTGTGGAAAAGGGGAGGCTGCCCGATGCTGCTGACACCGACCGAACTGGAACGGCTGACGATCTTCACATCGGCCGAGCTGGCCCGCCGCCGGCGCGGGCGCGGCCTCAAGCTGAACTATCCCGAGGCGGTCGCCTTTATCGCCGACGAGATCCTCGAAGGCGCGCGCGACGGACGCTCGGTCGCCGACCTGATCGGCTACGGTTCGACGTTGCTCACGACCGACGATGTCATGGAAGGCGTGGCCGACCTGCTGCCGCTGCTGCAGGGCGAAGGGACGTTCCCCGCCGG
>JBBDWX010000252.1:0-2178 GCA_040902665.1 Dongiaceae bacterium | reverse complement strand
GCCGGGCGGCTTGCCGACGACCTCAAGGCCATGGAAGACCGCATCGCCGCCCGCGCTGCTGAGTCTGAACGGCGCGAGTAGGCGTCGATCGCGAAGGGGAGGAGGCCGTCAACCCAGGCATTTCGTTCGCAGAAGTAGCGTCAGCCGGTCGATGCCAAACTCCCTTTCCAGCGAGGTGCCGAAAAGGGCAAGCCAGCCCTCCTGGGCGGCGTAGGCCAGCATTTCGCGCTCCTCAGAACAACTGAATCTCGACCCCGCGCGGTTTTGCAGGTGATGAACCATCTCGTGGACGAGGACCGACATGTCGGCCGGCGAATCCCCCCTCCAGGTATCACCCAGATACACGGTGCCAGTCGCGTCGTCGTAAATGGCGACAACGTCGCTGACGCTGCCGGGCGCGGCTAGCTCGTCGGCGGCCGCATCCTGCAAGGCGACCGGCAGCAGGCGCCGGTAGCGCATGGCGGTCAGCCAAGCCGATGTCGCAAATTTCACCTGCGGAACGTCGTCCGTCGGCGGCAGGCCGAAGGTCTCGACCAGCCATGTCGAAATTTCTCTCACCGTGGCCGCGATCGCCGCTTCGGCCACCGGACCGCCGTCGGCCGGCACGAGTAAGGAAACGTCCGCCTGCATCGACGCTTTGTCGGCCGCCGTATAGCCGACCGTCGCGAGAACGCAGAGAGCGGCGACAAGGCTCCCGATGGCAAGTTTCATGCTTTCCCCCGTGCTCACGACCAGCAAAACGCGCACGCTTGCCACTGTCGGTCGCAGGAGGCCGGGGAATCCGCCTCATCGGAACAGATGATGTTCTTTGACGGCCGCTTCTCTGGTAACTTCAATCAGAACCGTTGCCTGCCATAACCCGCGTGCCGGCTGGCGGGGATTGGCCAAGCGCCGCCGGCGCGGCGCGATTCAAGTGGAGTCGCACACGTGAAGGACTTCGCCGGGATTTCAGCACAGGCGCTATCGGACACGATCGGCGCTATTTACGACTGTGCATTGGACCCCGAATACTGGCCGGGTGCGCTGGCGCGCATGGGACAGCTCAGCGAGAGCCCGTCCGGCGGAATC
This sequence comes from Dongiaceae bacterium, assembly GCA_040902665.1. Lineage (GTDB taxonomy): Bacteria > Pseudomonadota > Alphaproteobacteria > Dongiales > Dongiaceae > JAWXBK01. Next base: position 1,110 of record JBBDWX010000252.1, on the reverse strand, counting down.
TGCATCCACGATCTCGCAGCCCGCCAGGAATTCCGGTTGTTCGAGTTCGGCTATCCCAACGGGTTCACCGAAAGGTACGAGGAATACTCGCCCGAGAGTCCTTTCGCACTCGCCGCAAGCACGCAAAGCGTCGGCGACGTTCGAACCATCGCCGATTTGTGTTCCGAAGAGGAACTGCTCGAAAGCCGGTTCTATCGCCAGTTGCTCGAGCCGTTCGGCTATTTCGATTTCATTGGCCTCCTCGCATTGAAAACCGGCGCACGGGTCGCGTCGATGCATGCCAGTCGCACCCGCGGAGCGCCGCCCTACGGCGCACGCGAGGTCGAGCTCTTTCGACTGCTGGCGCCGCATGTCAGCCGTGCGGTGGCAATCTCGGATGCCCTGGATGTCAGGACGTTGCGGTCGGAAGCGCTCGAGGCGACGTTGGATGGACTTGTGGCCGGCGTCTATCTGGCGGCGCGCGACGGGCGCATAGTGTACATGAACGCGTCGGCGGTGCGGCAGGCTAGGACCGGAACCGCGCTTCGCGTCGTTGGTAACCGGCTCGTACCGAACGATCAGGCCGCGCGCGTCGCGCTGGCAAATGCCATCGCCGACGCGTCGCGTGACATCGTTGACGGTGAGCACGCGCTCGCGATTCCGGAGAAGGGCGGCGTCGGCTATGTTGCGACGTTGCTGCCGCTGGAGCATGGCCGGCGCAGGAGCATCGTTGCGCCGTTCGCGGCGTCGGTCGCGATCTTCACCCAGGAGCCCACCCAGGTGCCCCTGATGCCGGGCGAGGCCTTTGCCCGGCTTTACGGACTGACCGGAGGGGAACTGCGCGTCTCGATGGCCCTCGCGCAGGGACTTGGCGCCAAGGAGGCGGCCGAGATGCTCGGTATCAGCGAGCCCACCGTCAGAACCCACCTGCAACACATGTTCTTGAAGACCGGCACCTCAAGGCAGGCCGAACTGCTCCATCTTCTGCAGAGTTCCGCTCCCCCGGTCATTGCTCACGGCTAGCGGCAACCGGCACGGGCGGCTTGCATTGACCTGATGCCTTCACGATTCGTCGGTCCCTAGCGGCGGCGGGCCTTCGTGGTCTAGTCTCGCTCGGGGAGCGGCGACGCT
>JBBDWX010000251.1:0-2182 GCA_040902665.1 Dongiaceae bacterium | reverse complement strand
ATCGCTCGGCGATGAGCGTGCAGTCGAGCCTCGTCATGCATCCGATCCATGCCTATGGCACCGAGGCGCAGCGCGAGAAATATCTGCCGCGCCTCGCGCGCGGCGAGATCGTCGGCTGTTTTGGCCTGACCGAACCCGATCACGGTTCCGACCCCGGCGGCATGAAGACCCGCGCGAAGAAGGCCGACGGCGGCTACGTCATGAACGGCGCCAAGATGTGGATCACCAACTCGCCGATCGCCGATCTGTTCGTCGTCTGGGCAAAGGACGACAGCGATACGATCCGCGGCTTCATTCTCGAGCGCGGCATGAAGGGGCTCTCGACGCCGACGATCGAGGGCAAGTTCTCGCTGCGCGCCTCGATCACCGGCGAGATCGTCATGGAAGACGTGTTCGTGCCCGAGGAAAACCTGCTGCCGAACGTGAGCGGCCTCAAGGGCCCGTTCGGCTGTCTCAACAACGCGCGCTACGGCATCGCCTGGGGCGCTTTGGGGGCTGCCGAATTCTGCTGGCATGCGGCGCGGACCTACACGCTCGAGCGCAAGCAGTTCGGCCGGCCGCTCGCCGCCAACCAGCTCATTCAGAAAAAGCTCGCCGACATGCAGACCGAGATCGCGCTCGGGCTGCAATCCTGCCTCCGGCTCGGGCGGCTCAAGGACGAGGGTCGCGCCGCACCGGAGATGATCTCGATGCTGAAGCGCAATTCCTGCGGCAAGTCGCTCGACATCGCCCGCATGGCGCGCGACATGCATGGCGGCAATGGCGTCTCGGACGAGTTCCATGTGATCCGGCATGTGATGAATCTCGAGGCGGTCAACACCTACGAGGGCACGCACGACATCCACGCCCTCATCCTCGGCCGCGCACAGACCGGCATCCAGGCATTTACGGGGTAGTGGTCATAGCGCGCTGTAGACGGCGTGCACGAAACGACTCTTTTTCGCCGCCTTCTGGATTTCGCGCTGTGGTTATCGCCGGACTTGATGCGGCTCGTCTGCACACCTGCCGTTACCGTTGAACTTGAAAGCCGTTGCAAAGTCGACGTCAATCCCTTCACCGTCATCGCCGGACTTGATCCGGCGATCCATCTCGCCGAATCACTGTCGATGGCAATTGAACCAGATTCATCAGTGTTTTCGATACGAAGTCTGAACGTTCCGTGGATTGCCGGATCAAGTCCGGCGATGACACCGAGTGGATGGATGTGTCGTGCAAACTCACATGAGGTCGATTTACACGCGCCTCGCCCCTGCCCTGCAATGGATCGCCGGATCAACTCCGGCGATGACACCGAGTGGGTGGATGTGTCGTGCAAACTCACGTGAGGTCGATTCACACGCGCCTTACCCCTGCCCTGCGATGGATCGCCGGATCAAGTCCGGCGATGACACCGAGTGGGTGGATGTGTCGTGCAAACTCACATGAGGTCGATTTACACGCGCCTCGCCTTTGCCCTGCGATGGATCGCCGGATCAAGTCCGGCGATGACACAGAGTGGGTGGCGATGACACCGAGTGGGTGGGGTCGGCAACGCGTGCTTGCGAGTCCCGCGATGACGATGATGTGTAGGGCGGCAACGAGCGATCACATCACTGATTGCCATGCCCGGACTTGATCCGGGCATCCAGGCATTTACGGGGTAGTGACGCGGCGGCAGCTCGTTCCGCCGGTCCCTTCAGCCGCCATCGGCGCCATCGCTGTGCGGAGCGAGGCACATCCCTGGGCGCTCTCGCTGTCATCGAATCATACTCGCGGTTATCGTGTCTTACTCGCTGTCATCGCCGGACTTGATCCGGCGATCCATCTCACCGACGCTCGGCCTATGCCCGGCTACGTCTACATAATGGCGAACAAGCCCAATGGCACGTTGTATATCGGCGTGACCAGCAATCTGGTGCGGCGCGTCTACGAACACCGCGAAGGCGTAGTCGACGGGTTTACCGATCGCTATGACATCAAGCGCCTCGTCTATTTCGAGCAGTACGACGAAATGGAACGCGCAATCCAGCGCGAAAAGACCATGAAGAAGTGGCCACGTGACTGGAAGGTAGCATTGGTGAATCAGAACAATGAGAAATGGGTCGATCTGTTTCCCGGAATTGCGTCTGGGTAATCGCGTGCTTGCAGCACGCGCCTCGCCCCTGCCCTGCAATGGATCGCCGGATCAAGTCCGGCGATGACA
>JBBDWX010000250.1:0-15165 GCA_040902665.1 Dongiaceae bacterium | reverse complement strand
GAAACCGCTGGCCCTGAAACCGCTGGCCCTGAAACCGCTGGCCCTGAAACCGCTGGCCCTGAAACCGCTGACGCCGGGTCTTCTGCTGTTGGAACCGCGGACCGTCGCTCCGGTTGGGAATCCACAGCATCCAAAGAACCGGCGTGGGATCGGAAGGATGGAGGATCGGGTTATGAAGCGTCTGATCGTGGCATCGCACCGACTGCCCGGTAACGACGTCGAAGACCGGAACGATGTTCTGGCTTCGACCCTGATTGCAGCACTTGAGGGCGAGGCCGGGCTATGGATTGGCAGTACGGAAGAAGCCGATCGTCCGACCGTTGCAGACATTCCCGATGCAGACGCCGGTTATGGGCGCGTTTGCATCGGTCTCACGCCCGAGCAGTCGGCCGGCCATGCAATGATCGCGAAGCGCGCTTTATGGCCCGTTCTCTATAGCCGGCTGGACCTCGCGCAGTTCGATAATGCGAGCTACCAGGCCTATCGGCGTGTCAATATCCGCTTCGCCGATACGGTTGCGCGCTATGCAAGCGCCAGCGACAGTATCCTTGTCCATGATCATTATCTGATTTCTCTTGCGCGTGAACTTCGTCGCAAGGGATCGACGGTTCCTATCGGGTTCTTCTTGCGTACACCGTTTCCCGATCCGGATATCTTCGCGGCGTTGCCCTGGGCATGCGAGCTTGCCGAAGATCTCGCCTGTTACGATCTCGTCGGATTCCAGACCGAAGAATGCCGCGCCAACTTTCAGGCCTTTGTCGAACAACATTGCGGTGGCAATGCGAACGGCGATCGCCTTTCCATTGACGGCAGCAGCATGGCTGTCGGCGCTTTCCCGACGGGAATCGATGCGGATGGTGCCCGTTCGATGGCCGGGTCGCCGGCGGTCGATTCGCTGGTGCGACGTATTCAGGACGTGCTCCATGGCCAGACCGCCATCGTCGGCCTGGAGCGGCTTGACGATGTGAGTGGCATCGTTCGTTCGCTGGGTGCGCTCGAGACGCTTTTCGAGCAGACGCCTGAACTCGCGGAGCGCGTTTGTCTGCTTCAAGCGGTGAATGAATCGCCGCGACCGGAGTTGCGCAGAACTGCGGGCGAACTGCGCGTCCTTTCGGACTGCATCAATGGCTGTTTCGGGAGCGGTGGGTGGCAGCCCATCCATCTGGCCACGCGTCATTTCACGCGAGCCGAGTCGCTAGCGCTGTTGCGTGCCTCGCGTATCGGACTGATGGCGCGGCCACGTGCCGGCATGGGATTGGCGGCAAAAGAGTATGTCGCGGCACAGAATCCGGACGATCCGGGTGTGCTGGTTCTTTCGCAATCGGCGGGGGCTGCCAGCGAACTGACCGACGCAATCCTGGTCGACCCACTCGACGATCGTTCGATCGCGGACGGGCTGCGGCGCGCAGTTTGCCTGCCGCGTGGTGAGCGACAGAGCCGCTAGTTTGCCATGATGCGCAAGGTGCGGGCAAATGACGCGCAACGCTGGCGCCAGCGCTTGCTCGCGGCGGTGCGTACAGCACACGATTCGAACCCCAGCGAAGCGTTCAGCGCGCGTCGCCGCGTACTGTAACTGAAACCGTCCCCTTAGACCGGTTGCAGGCGGCGGCGCCATCGATGGCGCTCCCGGGGACATTCCGGGCCGTGCGTCACGCGGCGTGCGGCAGGGCGCCCTCTAAACTGCCGCTGGCCCATGGGGACGATCCCGGCCCTCAAATGGGGCGGCAGCCGATGACCGGGGTACGTGCATCGGGTTCAGTCCTCGAACGCGCCGCTCTGATGACGCAAACAGACAAATCGTGACGGATTACGACGATCCGGCATTGCAAAATATTTGCCTCTTGGACGACAATCCGGGTCAAAATCGAGCCACAACGGCTCAACAGGGGTTCAACAGGGAGGACTACAACAATGCCGTCCATCAGACTTTCACGCCGCCAGATTTTGGCCAGTTCGCTTGCAGCGGGCGCAGCCGGCGCAATCGGCGTGGTGCCAAGTTTCGGCAAGGCACAAGACAACGTTCTTTACGTCAGGTTCGACAGCGACATTGCGGTCCTCGACCCCGGGTACATGGTCGGCGGCACCGAGATCGAAACCCAGAAGGCGGTTATGCCTGCGCTGGTTGAATACGCCACGATGGCAGACGGCTCGCTCGGCTGGGAGCCGACGGTGTATGCCAGCTCCGTCGTCCAGCGTGACGATCTGCACATCGATTTCGAGCTCAATCCCGGCTTCATGTGGACGAATGGCTTTGGCGAGTTGACCGCCGACGACGTGAAATACTCGTTCGAGCGGATGAAGACGACCGACTGGAGCGGCAATTTCGAGGCGATGGAGCGGGTCGAGGTGACCGGGCCCTATACCGGTACAATCGTGCTCAACACCCCCTTCGCGCCATTCCCGATGATCACGCTGGCTGCCGGGCCGGGGACCGTCCTTTCGCGCAAGGCGATGGAAGCAACCGGTGGACAGTTCACGACGGAGTTTCCGGCAACCTGCGGCCCCTACCTCGTGCAATGGGCGCCACAGCAACGGGTAACCTTCCTGCCGAACCCGGAATGGACCGGTCCGGCCCCGGCGTTCAGCGAGATCCGTGCGCTCATCATTACCGAGGACAGGGCGGCAGAACTGGCGTTCGAGGCGGGCGAAGTCGCCTGCACCGAGATCACGGCCGCAACCGTTGCCCGATACGGCGACAATCCGCCGGCTGGTTCGGCGATCAGGGTCGCGGGCGCCTTGCAGTATATGTGGATGGGTATGAACACCGAGCATCCGAAGCTGTCGGATATTCGCGTTCGCCAGGCCATTCAGCATGCGATCGATGTCGATTCGTTGATCCAGGGCGCCTATTCGGGCACCACGGAAAAATCGAATGGCATCGTATGTCCGGGCCTGGTCGGCCATCGCACGGCGACCAAGTACTCATACGATCCGGCAAAGGCCGCGGCGCTTCTGGAGGAGGCCGGTGTTTCCGGGCTCGAGCTGGAACTGAAAACGCTCAACGTGCAGGAACGCATCCTTGCGGCCCAGATCATCCAGGCCAATCTCGGAGCGGTTGGGATCACGGCGTCGGTCATTCCGGTCGATTCCGGTCCGTTCTGGGAGATGGGCTCGGAAGCGGCGGGCGAGCAGTGGAAGGATCTGCAGCTCTGGATCATGCGTTACGGCACCAACCCCGATCCTTACGAATGCACACAGTGGTTCCGTCGCGATCAGGTTGGTGTCTGGAACTGGGAACGCTGGTCCGACGACGAGTTCGAGGCGCTCTATCTCGAGGGCCTGTCGGAGACCGATGCGGATCGTCGGCACGAGATCTATCTGCGCATGCAGGAGATCATGGAAGACACCGGTGCTTATGTATGGCTCAACCATGAGCCCGAGACGTTTATCTACCGGGATGATCTGGCGATCGACGTCTATCCGTCGGGCGAAATGGACATTCGGGACTTCCGGTCGGCCTGATGACCAATGCGAGAGGCCGGGATCTTCGGATCTCGGCCCTTTCATTTCGGCTCACGCGTTCACGATAGCGCCAGCCGATGTGGATCTATACGCTCAAGCGGATCGGCCTGTCGGTCGTTATTGTTTTCTGCGCACTCTTTGTTCTGTTCGCGTTGCTTCGTTTTTTGCCCGGCGATCCGATCACCATCGCGCTCGGTCCGCGTGCGACGCCCGAAGCGATCGCCCGCTACTCCGAAAAAATGCATCTGGACGATTCCGTTGTCGTGCAGTTTCTGGTCTATGCCAGGAACGCACTGATGGGCGATCTCGGGACCGCGGTATTTTCGGAACGCAGCGTCGTGACGATGGTGTTCGAGGCGCTGCCTTTTACGTTGCTGCTGGCGGCGGCTGGATTGGGGTGGGCCATGCTGGTCGGCATCCCGCTCGGCTGTTTCGCGGCTGTGCGTCCTAATTCGCTGCTCGATCGCATTACCGGCGTCATCTCGGTCGGCACGATTGCGGTGCCGTCTTTCCTGGTCTCGATCTGGTCGTTGCTTATCTTTGCGATCATGCTCGGGGTGCTACCGGCGATCGGAGCCGGCGAGCCGGGCGATCCGTTGGATCAGGCGCTGCATCTCATCCTGCCGGCCTTTGCGGTCGGGCTCGGCTGGGTTGGTTATCTGGCACGCATGGTGCGCGCCTCGATGCTCGAGGTGATGAGTGAGAATTACATCCGTGCGGCACAGGCTTTTGGCCTGAAGCGTCGGACCGTCATTTATCGGTATGCTCTAAGGGTCGCAATCCTGCCGACGGTTACGCTGATCGGCATCGGCTTCGGTGGCCTGCTCTCCGGCGCGGTCTTCGCCGAGATCATTTTCGGGCGCCCCGGCATCGGCAAGCTGATCTACGACATGATCATCGGGCGAAATTTTCCTGTTGTGCAGGGTGCCGTTCTGATCATTACGGCGATCTACATCGCAATTACTCTTATTGCCGACCTTGTGGTCGCAAAGCTGGATCCTCGTGTCCGCGAATCCCTCTGATATAGCCGCTGCTCCGCTGGCGCCGGTCGAACGCCGCTTCAGCGCGCGCCGCGAAAAGCTGCTGTCGTTCCTGCAGAACGGGCAGGGCATGTTCGGACTTACTCTCGTCCTGCTGTTTTTCGCCAGCGCGATCTTTGCGCCTTGGATCGCGCCCTACGATCCCAACGCACTCGACATACCCGCCCGAATGCAGGGTCCGAGCTGGGCGCATCTCGCCGGGACCGATCAGCTCGGTCGCGACACCTTTTCCCGCGTCCTCTACGGCGGTCGGGTCGCACTCAAGATCGCCGCGATCGGGGTTTCGGCCTCGCTCGCTCTCGGTATCGTACTTGGCATTATCGCCGGATACGGACCGCGCTGGCTCGACAGTCTCATGCTGCTCGCCTTCGATACCGTGCGCGCCTTTCCTGTCATTGTCCTGGCGCTTGCCGTAGTTGCCGTGACGGGCCCAAGCCTCGAACTGGTTCTGATCATCATCATCGTCACCTCGGTGCCTGGTTATGCGCGGCTCGTCCGCACCAGCACGCTGGCCCTCAAGAACACAGAATTCATTACAGCCGAGCAGTCTCTCGGTGCCAGCACCTGGCGCATCATGGCGAAACACATCATGCCGAACGTGGTCGGGCCTTTGCTGATTCTCGGCGCCATGGACGTGCCGGTCGTCGTGACAGTGGAGGCGGGGCTCAGCTTCCTCGGTCTGGGTGTGCTGCCGCCCCAGGCAAGCTGGGGCACCATTCTCAACGAGGGTTATCTCGTCATCCGGGAGACGCCGTGGCTGGTGGTCGCAGGCGGCATACCGCTGGTGTTGACCACGCTCGGTTTCACCTTCCTCGGCGAAGCGCTGCGCGACGTGCTCGACCCGCGTCTGCGCAAGGGCCGCTGAGCCGATGGATACCCAGCTCGCCATCCGCGACCTCAGCGTCGATTTCCGCACGCCGGGCGGCCGGGTCCACGCGCTGCGCCATATCGACCTCGACGTGCCCAAAGGGAAAATTCTCGGCATTGTCGGCGAGAGCGGCTCGGGCAAGAGCACGGTGATCTGGACCGTGCTGCGGCTGCTTGCCGGGAACGCAGTGGTGACCGGCGGCAAGATCGATTTCGGCGGCAAGGACGTGCTCGGTTTTGACGAAGCGGCGCTGCGGGCCTATCGCGGCGAGGAAGTCTCGGTCATTTTCCAGGATCCGATGACCTCGCAGATACCGGTGCTGACCTACGGTCAGCAGATGCTGGATATCCTCTATCGGCGCCGCAATCTGTCGGTCGCCGAGAAGCGCAAGCTGGCGATCGCGATGATGCGCCGGGTCGGGATCGCCGATCCGGAAATGCGCATCCGCAGCTATCCGCACCAGTTCAGCGGCGGGATGCGTCAGCGTATCTCGATCGCGATGGCGCTGATGATGGATCCGTTCCTGCTGATTGCCGACGAACCGACAACTGCGCTCGACGTCACGATGGAAGCGCAGATCATGCATCTGATGCGTTCGCTGCAGGCCGAGCTGCAGGCAACGCTGGTCGTGGTTTCGCATAATCTGGGACTGATCGCCCAGCTCTGCGACGAGGTGGTGGTCATGTATGCCGGCGAGGTCGTTGAACGCGGCGACGTGCGGCAGATTTTCTATGATGCGCAGCATCCCTATACGCGGGCACTGATCGAATGCGATCCGGCGCGGGTACTGGAGCGTTCGCGCCTGTTGCCGACCATTGCCGGCGATTTGCCCGATCTGCGTGACTTGCCGGCCGGTTGTGTGTTTGCAGCGCGCTGTCCCAAAGTGTTTGATATGTGCCTCACCGTTGCGCCGCCGCTCTACGTTGCGGGCGCGAGGCACGACGCGCGTTGCCATCTGCTGCATCCTCAGAAAGGCGATCCGGGCTGGCCGCCGCCGATCGGTGAGATAACCCTGTACGAGCCCGATCCGCCGAGCCGGGAAGCGGCCGAATTCGCGAGTACGCCGGTCGCACTCAAATCCGGCACGGCGGCGAGCGGCCAAGGGCCCATGCTCAAGGTGGATAGTCTACGCGTGCGCTTTCGCTCGATGGGTGCCCTGCGCGCGCGCCTAGCCGGCGTCGCCGATCCCTTTGTCGATGCGGTGCGCAACATCAGTTTCGAGCTCGAACGCGGCGAAACGCTTGGCGTAGTCGGCGAAAGCGGTTCTGGCAAGACGACGGCGGCTCGGGCGATCCTCGGTCTGGTGAAGACGCATTCGGGCAGTGTTGCCTATCGCGGTCGCGAACTGACAGGCCTGTCGGCTGCTGCGTTCAAGCCGCTGCGGCGCGATATGGCGATGATGTTTCAGGATCCTGTCGGGTCGCTCAGCCCGCGCCAGACCGTGCTCTCTTTGGTTACCGAACCGTTCGATATTCATCGAGTGCCGGTCGACGATCGCTATCGCGAGGCCGAGCGGCTGTGCGACATGGTTCGCTTCCCGCGCAACTTCCTTTCGCGTTATCCGCATGAACTGTCGGGCGGGCAGGCGCGGCGCGTCGGCGTCGCGCGGGCACTCGCTTTGCAGCCACAACTCATCCTCGCCGACGAGCCGACGGCCGGACTCGACGTCTCGGTGCAGGGCGAAATTCTTAACCTGATGGGCGAACTGCAGCGCACGCACGGCCTCAGCTACATGATCATCACGCATAATCTGCCGGTGGTCCGGCATATCGCCGACCGGCTGGCGATCATGTATCTCGGTCGCATCGTCGAGTATGGCAATTGCGATCGCATCTTTGCCCGCCCCGCGCATCCCTATACCGAGGCGCTGGTAAAGGGTATTCCCCGGCCCGATCCGGAAAAGCGGCGCAGTCTGGTCTCGATCGAAGGTGAAGTGCCGAGTCTCGCGCGCCGCCCGCCGGGCTGCGAATTTCATCCGCGCTGTCCCTATGCGCAGGATCGATGCCGTACCGAAGAGCCGCTCGACCGCCCGCTCGATGACGGCCGCTTGATTCGCTGCCATTTCCCGCTGACCGGTTGATCGGCGAGCAAGCCATGGCGGCTGCCTCGCCATCCCCATCGGGCACCGGACCCGATCTTCAGACCATTGTCTCGCACGGGTTGTGTGCGGGCTGCGGCCTGTGCGAGAGCCTCGCCGGCAAAGCGCGCGTCGAAATGACGATCACGTCCTATGGCCAGATCCGGCCTGTCGCGAAGGTGCCGCTCGACGAACCGACGATCGGCGCGATCCGTGCCGTCTGTCCGGGAATCCGCGTCGACGGGCCCGACCCGGAAAATGCCGGCAGGAATGGCCGCATGGATCCGATCTATGGTCCGATTCGATCCTTGCATCGCGGCTGGTCGGCCGATCCGGCGCTGCGCCACCATGCGGCGGCCGGTGGCGGCATGACAGCATTGTCGCTCTATCTGCTCGAGACCAAAGCGGTCGATGCAATCCTGCATGTGCGTGCTTCGACGTCGGCGCCAATGCTGACCGAAGCCCAGGTGAGCCGGAGTCGCACGGAAATCGTGTCGGGCGCGCAATCGCGCTACGGCCCGGCAGCGCCGCTCATCCATGTGCATCGGTTGCTGGACGAGGGCTGCCGATTTGCCGTTTGCGCCAAGCCCTGCGATATCGCGGCGATCCGCAATCTTGGTCGGATCGATTCGCGGGTCGATGCACAGATTCCCTATCTGATCACCATTTTCTGCGGTGGCGTGCCGACCCTGCATACCGCGCACAAGATAGCGGCGCATCTCAATGTCGCACCGGACGATGTCGAGGTTTTCCGCTGGCGCGGCGAGGGCTGGCCGGGCGCGGCACATATCCAAACGAAAAACGGTGCCGTTCATGAGCTCGACTACGACACCGTCTGGTACGATTCCAGCAAGCCGTGGACCTACGATATCCAGTATCGCTGCAAGATTTGTCCCGATGCGATCGGCGAATTGGCCGACGTCGCCTGTCCCGACGGTTGGGTGATGGAAGATGGCAGGCCGGTGCATAAGGAAGCCCCCGGCCAGAATGTCTTCGTTGCACGCACGGCCAAAGGCGAGAAACTTGTGTCCGCTGCCGCCGCTGCCGGCGCGATTGAGCTCGCACCGATTTCATTCGAGGAGTTTGTGGCGATGCATGCGGATCATCGCACGCGAAAGGTCGAGTGGCCGGCACGGGTGCTGGCGTTGCGCCTTTCGGCCGAGCCCGTACCCCGTTTCACCCGTTTTCGACGCTGGCGCATGGTTCTGAAAAATGGCTTCTGGGGCAATCTCGAAGCGCTGCTCGGCGGCCTCGTCCGGGTCCGCGAAGGCCGGCACCGTGAGCCTCTGACCTGAGTTTTCATTTAATCTGATTGAACGCAATCTTTGTACGCATCGTGGCAAAACCGTGGCGGGCGTTGCCGGTTGCTGCGTTGCCCCCATCTCTGGCGGGTGGGCGATGGCACGGGTCATCGGTTTTCTCACGTGCAACCCAAGAAAGGGCACCCGCCATGCGTGGTATTCTGTTGTGGGTCATCGGCATTCCGATCCCGATTATCATTCTTCTCTATCTGTTTGGCGTCCTCTAGAGCGGGGTCGGCCTCCCCGGGGCATTTGGCCCCGTTCTTCATCCTCTCGCGGACTGCGCAGGGTTTCGCTTCGGGCTTCGTGTAAGTGGGATGCGACAGATCGCAATCACCACGAATCGAACCCTGAAGGAGAACCCTTTGAAACGAACTGCATTGATGGCTGCCGCTGTGGCGGCTTTCACCGCTGGCGCCGGCCTGACCGTATGGGCCGACAGCGGATCGGGCGAACACCGCGCCAAAATGCTGGAACGCTACGATTCGAACCAGGATGGTGCGATCGACCGTGACGAGTTTACGGCCGGCCGCGACGACTGGTTTGCGAAACTCGACAGCAATGCCGACGGTGTCGTTACGCAGAGCGAGTTCGATGAGGCGATTGCCCGGTTCCGCGAGGAACATGGCAGCAGCAAACGGCATGGCCCCGACTTCAGCAAACTGGATACCGATGGCGACGGCAACGCGACCCGTGCCGAGTTCGAGGCAGCGGCGGACCGCCTGTTCACACGGTTCGATCGCAACGGCGACGGCGTGCTGAGCCCCGACGATCGCAAGGACGGTTGAGCCGAACGCTATCTCGTATGATCTGGCACCGGCCGTCAGAGGCATCGCAACATTCACATGGAGAGCAATTCATGACTCGCATGACCGTTTCGGTGTTCCTGGTGGCCGCGTTGGCCCTGCTGTTGATGGCGCCGCCGCCGGCAATTGCCGGCGACGATAACGACCAAAGACGGTGGGATTGGGGCCAAGACCGCGATCGTGACAACGACAGGAATCGTGACCGCGACAGGGATCGTGACCGGGATCGAGAGCGCGAACACGCGCGATGGGACGACGGGGATCGGAACTGGTGGGACGATCGCAATCGTCGCCAGCGGGACCGCCACTGGAACAATTCTCATTCGAACAATCGCCACTGGGATGCCCGGCAGCGGGCCTGGTACCAGCAATGGAACAGACACCAGCAGGACTGGGACCGCGATCGCGAGCGCCGGTATTTGCAGTTCGGCCTTCCGCCGCGCTGGGCTCGAGATGGCAATGCGCTGATATTCCGCTTTGGCGACTGAAGGAATGACGCGCAAACATCGCCGATGATGGCCCGCCGGGGGTCTGCCGATACTTCAGAGCCCCGGGCGACCTGGAACGCGATTTCGAACGACGTGGGGCCTGCTATCCCGAGAGGGGTGGCGGGTCCCACGCATTTTGGCGTCATTGATCCCGCCCGGCAGCCCGGCTAGCTTGCCCGCCATTCCCGGCCGATCGGCGGAGCCATCCAGGCTTCCGCCGAGCGCCGGACATCGATTGGCGGACACGCCAGGCAGCGGGAGCGACGGTGCATGAACGAGGTCAAACCGGATGGCGAGGTGAAGTTTCTCGATCGCAACCCACCCGCTTTTCCCGAAGATACAGTCCGCCGCATCGCCGCGGACGCGTTCGGGCTCGAAGGCGACTTCAAGCCGTTGGTGTCGGAGCGCGATCAGAACTTCCGGGTGACAACGGCTCGGGGCGAGCGCTTCGTATTCAAGATCGCCAATGTCGAGGAAGATCCGGGTGTCGTTGATTTGCAGGTGCGCGGGCTCCTGCATGTCGAGCATAGCGATCCGGGGCTTGCAGTACCGCGCGTTGTACGCACGAAACAGGGCGATCCGTTCGGCTGGACGGACGCGGTCGACGGCGCGCGCCATATCGTTCGCGCGGTCAGCTGGATCGAGGGGATCGAACTCGGCGAGGCAACGCTGACGCCCACCCTGCTGCGCAATGCAGGCGGTGCGGTCGCCCGGCTGGCGAAATCACTGCGCGGCTTTCATCATCCTGCGGCGCGGCATGCGCTGCTTTGGGACGTAACCCAGGTCGTCGGGTTGCGGCCGCATGCCCATCATATCAAGGACAAGGACGGTCGAGCCCGCGTTGAGCGCGCACTCGATGGATACATAGCCGACGTTCTGCCGAACCTGGCACGACTGCGCGGCCAGATCATCCACAACGATGCCAACGGCAACAATATGGTGGTCGACCCCGCCGATCCGGAGCAGGTCGCCGGGATCATCGATTTCGGAGACATGATTCATACGGTGCTTGCCGCCGACCCGGCCGTGACAGCATCGGATCTTACCAAGATGGAAGGCGATCCGATCGATTCCATTTGCGCGGTCGTCGCCGGTTACGATGCGGTCAACCCACTCGAGGAAGAAGAGGTCGATGTCATGTACGATCTCATTCTGGCCCGTTACGCGCTGACGCTGATCATCATTGCCTGGCGCAACAGCCAGCCCACCGGGCCTGGCTACCTGGAAAGCTACGAAGCGCCGTCGCACCGCGCCCTCGATATTTTCATGACGCAGGGGCGCGGCAAGGTGCGGCGTGCATTGCGCGATGCGTGTCGTTTCCCTGTTTATTGCCCGAAAGCGGGCGAAACCGGAATCGAGGATTTGACTCCGGCCCTGCTTGAAAAGCGCCGCCGCTATCTCGGCAGCACGCTGGAACTCTCCTACGAAACCCCCGTGCATGTCGTGAGAGGCGAAGGACCGTATCTGTTTGCCGCCGACGGTACGCGACTGCTCGATGCCTACAACAATGTGCCGCATGTCGGGCACGCTCACCCGCATGTGGCGCGCGCAATCGCCCGTCAGGCGGCCACTCTGAACACCAACACCCGATACCTGTTCCGCAACATCCTCGATTACGCGGAGCGCCTGACGGCGACGATGCCGGAGGGGCTCGAAGCCTGTCTGTTCGTCAATTCCGGCAGCGAGGCGAATGACGCGGCCTTCCGCATGGCCAAAATGATGACCGGAAACAAGGGCGCGATCGTGATGGAGGCGGCCTATCACGGTATCTCGGAAGCGATCGATGCACTCTCGCCGTACGATCTCGCGAAACGACCGCTGCAGCCCCATGTGCGAACCCTGGTTGCACCCGATCCCTATCGCGGGCCCTATCGGGCGGGCGAGGCGGATCTCGCGAAAAAATACGCAGCCGATGCCGACCGTGCGATCCGGGAACTTCAGGAAGCCGGCTATGGCGTCGCCGCCTTCATGATCGATTCCGGATTTACCTCGAATGGCGTGCCCGACGTGCCGGCCGGCTATATGAAACTGATCGCCGAAAAGGTCCGTGCGGCCGGCGGCATGATCATTGCCGATGAAGTTCAGTGCGGTTTCGGACGCATGGGTACGCATATGTGGGGAATCGAAGCGCACGGCGTTGTACCGGATTTCATCACCACGGGAAAGCCGATCGGCAATGGGATTGCGCTGGGCGTCACCGTTACCCGGCCGGATATCCGACAGGCGTTCGGCGAAACGACCGGTTTCTTCTCGACCTTCGGCGGCAATCCGGTTGCCTGTGCGGCGGGCATGGCTGTTCTCGATGTGATCGAGCGCGAGCGGCTGATGGAACGCGCGCAGGAAACCGGAGAGTACAAGCGCGGAATGATGCGCGAGCTGATGAACAAGCATCGATGGCTTGGCGACGTTCGCGGATCGGGGCTGCTGACCGGGGTAGAACTGGTTCGCGACCGAACGACACTCGAACCGGCGCCGGTCGAGACGAAGCGCGTGATCAATCACCTGCGCAACAATGGCGTACTGGTCGGGCGCGAGGGGCCGCTCGGGAATGTGCTGAAGATCAGGCCGCCATTGGCGTTCCGCAGGGAACATGCCGACATTCTGGTCGAAGGTCTCGACCGCGCGCTGGGGGCGCTTTAGGCGATGGATGGAGAAACGATGCACCGCGCTCTCGAAGAGTCAAACAAGCAGCGTGCAAAACTCTATGTCGCACTCTTCCGCGCTGCCGAGAAAAAAGTCGGGCGCGAGATGGCGATCTCGATCCTGCGCGAGGCGATCTACAACTGGGGCGCCGACCAGGGCGACGGCTTGAAATGCCATGCGCCGGCCAATTTCGACGGAATCGTTTCTGATTTCGCGGGCGTTCCCGACGGCGGAAAGATGTTCCAGCCGGATTCGGGCATGGAAGGGCCCGATGCGCTGCGCATGCACATGCGTCGCTGCCCGTTGAAGCTGGCGTGGGAAGAGGCGGGTCTGGCGGACGACGAAATCGAGATGTTCTGCTCGATCGCCGCCGAGGCGGATTACGGCACGCTCGAGCGCGCCGGCTTCGCCATCGATATCGACACCTGGAAGCCGGGCCACGATGGCTGCTGCATCCTCCATGTGCGCCGCGCCTGATCGTATCGATCAGCGGTCCCTATGAACCGCGGCCTGTCCGTTCAGGCCGTCGTCGCCGGGCTGCTCGCGGCCCTGGTCGGATTCTCGAGCGCCGTCGTCGTGTTGCCGGGTCTCGCCGGTGTCGGTGCGAGCTCCGCCGAGGCAGCGTCGGGTCTCATTGCGCTGTCGATCGCGATGGGTGTCGGCGGTATCTGGTTGAGCTGGCGTACGCGCATGCCGATCAGCGTTGCCTGGTCGACGCCGGGTGCCGCGTTGCTGGCAACAGCCGGTGCGGTCGAGGGCGGGTTCGCGGCCGCGGTCGGTGCCTTCCTCGTCGTCGGTCTCTTGATCGTGATCGCGGGATTCTGGAAGCCGCTCGGCCGCTGGGTGACGGCCATTCCCTCGGCGCTTGCGAACGCCATGCTGGCCGGCGTGCTGCTCGGATTCTGCCTTGCCCCCGTGCAGGCGGTGGCCGAAGTGCCGTTGCAGGCATTGCCGATCATCGTCGTCTGGGCGCTGGTCGCGCGCTTTCGTCGGCTCTATGCGGTGCCCGCCGCGGTCGTCGTCACCGTCCTGATGATCGCCTTCACGACCGACACCTCAATGGCGTCATTCGGTTCGCTCTGGCCACGGCCGATCCTGATCGTGCCGGACTTCACGCTGCAGGCGCTGATCGGCATCGCCTTGCCGCTGTTCATCGTCACCATGGCCTCGCAGAACGTGACCGGCATTGCGGTCTTGAGCGCCAACGGCTATCGGCCCGATGCGGGACCGCTGTTCCGCGATACCGGTATCCTCTCGCTGCTGGCCGCACCATTCGGCGGTCATGCGATCAATCTCGCCGCCATCACGGCAGCGCTCTGTGCGGGCCCGGAAGCGCATCCCGATCCGGCGCGGCGCTGGTGGGCCGCAGCAACGGCAGGCTTTGTCTATATCCTGTTCGGGCTAATGGCCGGCGCTGCGACAGCCTTTCTCACCGCATCGCCGCCCATACTCATCAAGGCGGTCGCCGGCCTCGCCTTGCTCGGCGCATTCGCATCCGCATTGATGGGTGCGGTTACCGAGGTGAAAGATCGCGAGGCCGCGATCGTGACGTTCGTCGTGACGGCTTCGGGGCTGACCTTCTTCGGCATCAGCGGCGCCTTCTGGGGTCTCATTGCCGGCGGTATCGTCTATGCGCTGGCGCGCTGGACAGGATTTCGGTCCCCGCGCTAAACGAATTGCTGCTTGATAACACGATTTTTGGTTGACGGCCCACGGCGCAGCTTCATAGTAATAGAGGATGGAGTTAAATATGCCACACCCACTGCTGATTGGTTTTGCGGTTGAGCGTACCGTTGAAATGAAGCGCCCGGGACAATATTGCCCAGAACGCAACGTATGGGTTGTGGTAATTAATGGAATAACTCAACCTTTGGTTGAGGCTCGTTTACAGCTTTCTGAATTGATAACAAAGACCAAGGTCGAACGTGAAAGAGATGATGAAGACTACCGTGGCTATTCAACCATTAATCACGGCTGCAGTTCCGCTACAAAGCTACAGCGAGTTGAGATATTAACAGCTCTATGTGAGCTAAGCACTAAAACGGAACGAAAGAAAGAAAGAGATGACTGAGATTTGTTTCTAATAATTTCAAATGAAGAAGATCTAACAACAGACTACGTTGTTCTGGAGTTACAGCGACGTGGACATGAATTCGTTCGACTTAATACAGAGCGCCTACCAAACACTACAGTTAGTTTTACTTTCAACGGTTCAGAGAATAACTGCAAATTACAACTACACGACCAGCTTGTTGACCTATCGAATGTGCGTGCTTGTTATTTCCGTCGCCCAGGCACGCCAAATTTATCCACAGTAGAGTTCCCGGATGAAGATATAAAATATGCGATAACTGAATGGAATGAAATTCTTAAAGCGGTATGGTCTTACTTGAGTGACATCTGCCTAAACTCTCCGATGAACGTAAGCGACCTGAGCCCGAACTTTCATCCAGTCTGAAGCAGAATCCGTTCCTCATTTG
>JBBDWX010000249.1:0-15274 GCA_040902665.1 Dongiaceae bacterium | reverse complement strand
CATGGAGTTCGTCGACCAGATCAAGAAGGGCGATCAGGCGGCGAATGGCGTGGTTCAGGATCCCGACCATATCGTGAAGATGCAGGTCGCGGCCGACGCGCAGTAGCGCTGGCGAGATATTACTGGCCGGGGTCGCCGAGGCGCGCCCCGGCCGTCTCTTCCAGTTTCCCCTTCAGGTCCGGCAGATCCGCCATCAGGCGGCGGAAATCGGCGACCGATAAAGCCAGCAGCCGGCAATCTTCCATCGCGGTCACGGTCGCAGTCCGTTCGCTGTCGCGCAGCAAGGCGATTTCGCCGAAATAGCTCCCGGCGCCAAGGCGTACGCGGTTCGGCTCGACATCCACTTCGACCGCGCCATCCATGATGAAATACATCGCATCGGCGGCCGCACCCCGGCGTACGACGACGTGGCCCGCCGATACGAATTGCGGCTGAAGCAACTGCGTGATGCTGGCAATCTGGCCCGCATCGAGACCGGCGAACAGCGGAACCTTCGCGACCGACTTCCAGGTAATCACGAAATCGCGGCGCCGCAATTCGCTCGCAAAGCCGGTCGCCATGATGCCCGCGGGCACCGCAAACATCGCGATCCCGAGCAGCATGACGAAGCCGCCGAAGATCCGACCGGGCGTGGTGATCGGCGTCATGTCACCGTAACCGACAGTTGCCATCGTGGTGATCGCCCACCACAGGCTCACCGGGATGCTCGTGAACTCCGTCGGCTGCGCCTCACGCTCCAGCAGATAGACGAAGCCTGCGGCGAGAATGAGCAATACGAAAAGCGCCATCATTGCCGCGATCAGCGAGCGCCGTTCATTGCGGATCACGCTTGCGAGCAGGCCGAGCGCCGGGCTGTAGCGCGCGAGTTTGAAGAGTGCCAGCAATGCCGCAACCTCTTCGAACCAGGGTCTCGCGCCAGTCACCAGCAGGAGCCCGGGCAACAGGGAAACCAGGTCGATGATTCCGAGTGGCGAAATCAGATAGCGCAGGTGCGCGTGCAGCGGACGTGTCGCAACCTCGGTATCGCGCGAAGGCGTAACCCAGAAGCGGAGCAGATATTCGATCAGAAAGACGATCTGGGTCGCGGCAATGATGAGGGTCCAGTCGCGCTCGGCCGCCGGCGACAGCGTGGGCAGCGTCAGCGCGGCACCGGCAACGACGCAGAACACGATCGTCGCGATCAGAAAAATGCTCACAAGGCGCGCCGTCGCACTCTCGGCGTTGTGACCATCGAGCCATGAATGAACGCGGTCGCGCAGCGAGCTTTCCCCCTGACCGGCCCGTCTGGCGGCCGGCGGGCGACAGTGTAGCCGGTTTAAGCGCCGAGTGCCGCTTCGATCGCCTTGATCGCAGCAGCCGCCGCTGCCGCATCGGGTCCGCCGGCCTGCGCCATGTCGGGCCGTCCGCCGCCGCCCTTGCCGCCGAGCGCTTCGCTGCCGATGCGCACCAGATCGACCGCGCTGATCCGGTCGGTCAGATCGTCGGTCACACCGACCACGATCGAGGCGCGACCTTCTTCGCGCGCGATCAGCGTGACGACGCCCGAGCCGAGCTGTTTCTTGAGAACATCGGCCATACCCTTGAGCTCTTTCGCCGGCACATCGTCCATCAGCCGCGAGGCAAATTTGATACCGCCGATCTCGCGCGCCTCAAGCTTGTCGTCGCCGGACGCATTGCCGCCAGAGCCGCCCATCGCGAGCTTCTTGCGCGCTTCGGTCAGCTCGCGCTCGAGCCGGCGTCGCTCGTCGAGCAAGGCTGCGACCCGCTGCGGCAATTCGGCCGGCTGCGCCTTGAGGGTAGCCGCGGTCTCCTGCAGCAGACGATCCTGCGCACGCATGTAGGTTTCGGCGCCGCGACCGGTGACCGCCTCGATGCGACGAACGCCCGCCGCAACCGCACCCTCGCCGACCACATGGAAGAGGCCGATATCGCCGGTCCGCCGCACATGGGTACCGCCGCAAAGCTCGACCGAAAAATTCCTGGCATCGATGGTGCCTGTGCCGACGTTTTGCGCGTCGCCAAAGCCGCCCGTGGCGGCGCCCTGCGCGCCGCCAAAGCCGCCCATGCCGACGACGCGCACCTCGTCGCCGTATTTTTCGCCAAACAAAGCGAGTGCCCCCGCCTTGACCGCATCGTCCGGCGTCATCAGCGAGGTGGCGACATCGGCGTTGCCGCGGATGCGTTCGTTGACGATCGATTCGACCTTTTCGATCTCGTTGTCAGTCATCGGCTTCGGATGGCTGAAATCGAACCGCAGCCGTTCCGGTGCTACCAGCGAGCCTTTCTGCGTGACGTGATCGCCGAGCGTGCGGCGCAACGCTTCGTGCAACAGATGCGTCGCGGAATGATTGGCGCGCAATGCCGAGCGCCGCTCGCCATCCACCCGCATTTCGATCGCCGTCCCGCGGGTGAGCCGGCCTTTGGTCACCCGCCCGACATGGACATAGAGATCGCCGAGCTTTTTCAACGTGTCCTCGACCGTGAATTCGCCGCCATCGGCACTCACCAGAACGCCGGTGTCGCCCATCTGGCCGCCGCTCTCGCCGTAGAACGGCGTCTGGTTCGCGATCACCATGCCGGCATCGCCCGACGCGAGCGCATCGACTTCGGCGCCATCTTTGACCAAAGCTGCGATCTGCCCCTCGGCCGTCTCGGTCGCATAACCCAGAAAATCGCTCGCCCCGACCCGGTCGCGAATCTCGAACCAGAGTTTCTCGGTCGCCGCTTCGCCGGACCCGGACCAGGCCTTGCGGGCGGCGGCGCGCTGCCGCTCCATCGCCGCGTTGAAACCGTCGAGATCGACGCTGCGGCCCTGGCCACGCAGGATGTCCTGCGTGAGATCGAGCGGAAATCCGAATGTGTCGTAGAGCTTGAACGCGACTTCGCCGGGCAGCGCCTGATCCTGGCCGAGCGGTGCCATCGCGTCGTCGAGCAGGCCGAGACCGCGATCGAGCGTCTGGCGGAATCGCGTTTCCTCCAGCCTGAGCGTTTCGGTGACGATCGATTGCGCGCGATTGAGTTCGGGATAGGCCTCGCCCATCGCGCGATTGAGCGCGGGCACCAGCTTCCACATCAAGGGTTCGGTGACGCCGAGCTTGTGCGCATGACGCATCGCGCGCCGCATGATCCGGCGCAGCACATAGCCGCGGCCTTCGTTGGACGGCAGCACGCCATCCGTGATGAGGAAACAGCTCGCGCGCAGGTGATCGGCGATGACGCGATGCGAAACCTTGTGCGGTCCGTCGGGATCGGTGTGCGATGCCTCGGCCGATGCGAGAATGAGCCCGCGCATCAAATCGATGTCGTAATTGTCGTGCTTGCCCTGCAGCACCGCCGCGAGGCGCTCGAGCCCCATGCCGGTATCGATCGACGGGCGCGGCAGGTTCACCCGCTCGCTCGGCGTCACCTGCTCGTACTGCATGAACACGAGATTCCAGATCTCGATGAAGCGGTCGCCATCCTGGTCGGGACTGCCCGGCGGCCCACCCGGGATATGCGCGCCATGATCGAAGAAGACTTCCGAGCACGGACCGCAGGGGCCGGTGTCGCCCATCGCCCAGAAATTGTCCGAGGTCGGAATCCGGATGATTTTCTGCTCGGGCAATCCGGCGATCTTCTTCCAGAGATCGAACGCCTCGTCGTCGGTCGCATAGACGGTGACCAGAAGCCGATCCTTCGCGAGGCCGTACTCTTTCGTGATCAGGCTCCAGGCATGCTCGATCGCGACATCCTTGAAATAATCGCCGAACGAGAAATTGCCGAGCATCTCGAAAAACGTGTGGTGGCGCGCGGTATAGCCGACATTCTCAAGATCGTTATGCTTGCCGCCGGCGCGTACGCATTTCTGTGAGGTGGCGGCGCGGCTATAGGGCCGCTTTTCCTGGCCGGTAAAGACGTTCTTGAACTGCACCATGCCGGCATTGGTGAACATCAGGGTCGGATCGTTGCGCGGGACAAGCGGCGACGACGCCACGACCTCATGGCCATGCCGGCGGAAATACTCGAGAAACGCCGTCCTGATTTCGTTCGCGGTCTGCATGGTCCGATTCCGGGATGCGGGCGCGGCCCCTCAAACGAGGCCCGCGGGCCGCCCTCATGTTGGCGCCGCTTCTATCCCGTGCAAGCCGAACCTGTCCAGAACGGGGTCGGGCGACCGCGCGTAGCCCGCCGATCGCTACCCTGAAACGTCCCCGCCACCCGGGGCGGTCGGCGTTGCAACCGTGCCGCTGAAGGCCGCGGTCAGTTCGGCATGCGAGGTCGCATTCGCCGCATAGCCGAAAGAGCCCTGCTCCTTGAGTTCGCGGGCGGCCTGCAGGAAGCCGCCGATGGCGGCACGATACAGCGAGCCGCCGACGCTGATGCGCCGGACGCCGAGGGCAGCGAGATCGGCGATCGTCGAATGGCCGGGTCCCATCACGACGTTCACGGGCCGGTCGACGGACTTGACCACACTGGCGACCTCGTCGCGAGTCCGGAGGCCCGGCGCGTAGAGCACGTCGGCGCCGGCCTCCTGGTAGGCCTGGAGACGGCGGATCGTGTCGGCGAGATCATAGCGGCCGTGAATGTAGTTTTCCGCCCGTCCGACCAGCATGAACGTAAACGGCAGCGCGCGCGTTGCCTCGGCGGCGGCCCGCACGCGGTCCGCCGCATGCCCCATCTCGTAGACCGGCCCTTTGCCGTCGCGGGTCGAATCCTCGATCGAACCGCCGACCAGGCCGACCGCGGCACCCTGCCGGATGGTTTCGGCCGCATCCTCGGGCCGTGCGCCGAACCCGTCCTCGAGATCGGCGCTGACCGGCAGATCGCTCGCCTCGACGATGGCGCGCGCATTGGCCAACGTCTCCGCGCGGCTCACCCGATTGGCGCCGTCCGGTCGCGCCAGCGCGAAGGCGAGCCCAGCGCTGGTCGTCGCGAGCGCCTTGAAACCGAGTCCGGAGAGCAACCGCGCCGATCCGGCATCCCAGGGATTGGGAATGACGAAACAGCCCTCTCGGTGCAGCGCCTGGAATGTCCGCGCCTTGTCGGCCTGGGTTGCCATCGGTTCCTCCTGGGATGCCTGATCCGAGATGATCCCGCCGCGTCTCGCGGCCGGATGTGACAAACAGCACCCGCGTGACCCGACGGATCGGGGCGCTCCCACATCGACACCGCGGGCGACGCCGCGGGACGAAGCCCTCCGTGCAAATTCTAAATGACAAATTCCTGAACGACGAACCGCCGCCGGAGGAGGAGCACGGCGGCGGTTCTAATGTCGCTCCCCGCCCGATATCCGGGCGGGGCACGGTTCAGCGGACAATCGGCGGCGCAGAAGCCGCCGCCTCGCCCTTACTCTTCGACGCCGTCGCGATTGTCGGTTTCGTCGTCGCCGCTGCTGGGTTTGGTATCCATCATCGCGCCGGCGACCAGCCCCGCGTTCTGCCGGATCGCCTTTTCGATCGCGAGTGCCATCTCCGGGTTTTCCTTGAGGAACTGCTTGGCGTTCTCGCGGCCCTGGCCGACGCGCTGGCCGTCATAGGAGAACCAGGCACCCGACTTCTCGACCACGCCCGCCGCGACGCCGAGATCGATCAGCTCGCCGGTCTTGGAGACACCTTCGCCGTACATGATGTCGAATTCGACGACGCGGAACGGCGGCGCCAGCTTGTTCTTGACGACTTTCACGCGGGTCTGGTTGCCAACGACGGTTTCCTTGTCCTTGATCGAGCCGATGCGGCGGATGTCGAGCCGCACGGAGGCATAGAATTTCAGCGCATTGCCGCCGGTCGTGGTTTCCGGGCTGCCGAACATCACGCCGATCTTCATGCGGATCTGGTTGATGAAGATCACCATGCAGCGCGAACGCGAGATCGAGCCGGTCAGCTTGCGCAGCGCCTGGCTCATCAGCCGGGCGTGGAGACCGACATGGGAATCGCCCATCTCTCCTTCGAGTTCGGCGCGCGGCACCAGGGCTGCGACGCTGTCGATCACCAGCACCTCGATCGCGCCCGAACGGACCAGCGTATCGGCGATTTCGAGCGCCTGTTCGCCGGCATCGGGCTGCGAGATCAGCAGTTCCTCGACATTGACGCCGAGTTTGGCGGCATAGCCGGGATCGAGCGCATGTTCGGCATCGATGAAGGCGCAGACGCCGCCCGCACGCTGCGCTTCCGCGATCACATGGAGCGCCAGCGTGGTCTTGCCCGAGCTTTCCGGTCCGTAGATTTCGACGACGCGGCCGCGTGGCAGGCCGCCGATGCCGAGCGCGATATCGAGCCCGAGCGAGCCGGTCGGCACGATCTCGGTCTCGACCGCGATTTCGCGCTGGCCGAGCCGCATGATCGAGCCCTTGCCGAAGGCGCGTTCGATCTGGCTCAGCGCCGCGTCCAGAGCCTTGGATCTGTCCATCGCCTGCCGGCTTTCCTTTTCCCGGGCGTCTTTTTCGACGAGCTTGAGCGCCGCATTGCTGGCCATCGCACCTGCCTCCTTATTTCACACGCGCCCCGACGGGCGCAATGAAGGCCAGTGTACCGATTTTGTTCTCATGCGCAAGAGCAACTTGTACAAAAAGAGAACGTCGTTGATTTCAATCTTATATATTTGAAAACAATACGGAATTTTTCAGCGCCAATCGCCGGTATACAATTCAGGATTGCAGATATCCGGTCAGTATTCGCGTCGCTCGCGCAATCGTGAAATCCGGCTGTCGGGCCACTGCCCTAAGACCCGAATCGGCCCTCCGCATCGCCGGTGCAGGCGCTACAAGAACCACCGTCCCTCAGTCGTCGCGGCGGGTCCGTTCGAGCCGCTCGTGGCGCTCCTGGGCCTCGAGGCTGAGCGTCGCGATCGGCCGGGCCTCCAGCCGCTTCAGGCTGATCGGCTCGCTGGTCTCCTCGCAGAACCCGTACGAACCGTCCTCGATTCGCTCGAGCGCGGAATCGATCTTCGAGATCAGCTTGCGCTCGCGATCGCGGGTGCGGAGTTCGAGCGAGCGGTCGGTCTCGAGCGAGGCCCGGTCGGTGATGTCCGGTTCCGCAAGGCTCTCTTCCTGGAGATGCTGCAGCGTTTCCGACGATTCGCGCACCAGCTCTTCCCGCCAGGTCAGAAGCTTCTGGCGGAAATACTCGCGCTGCATCGGGTTCATGAACGGTTCGTCGTCCTGGGGACGATAATCGGGGGGGAGCAACGGACGCATGTCGTCCTGGGTCCTGCGCTTGTCTTTGACGGTATCGAGTTCCATTCGAAGTCCCCTAGCAAAGGCGGCGCGAGTATAGGGAAATCGCCTTGGGCTGCAAGCCTTCCCTTGCGCGCCCATTTCCACCCATCCCCATGAATTTCCTTGACAAAATCGCGGGCTGGCGGCGCCGGCCGAGTCCCGGCCTGCCCCGGAACGGCCCCCGGTACCCGTTGCCACGGGGCTGCAGCGCCCATCTCAGGGTTCCGATTCGGGGCGTTCCGACGGCCGGCCCGGCGACTTCTGGCGCGGTCGCTTTCCCGATACCATCTGCATGAATCGACAACCAGGAAACGCGGGCGACACAGTGTCGGGACTGGAACTGGTGCCGGGCGGCTGGGTCCGCCATCCACAACGCCCCGATTGGGGGCGCGGGCAAATTCAGTCGGTCGCCGGCGCGCGCATCACCGTGAATTTCGAACATGCCGGCAAACTGCTCATCGATGCGCGCCATGTGCTGCTGGAATCGATCGATCCCGACAGAGAAATATGATCGGCAGCCTGCGGCGGTCGCCGGACAAGAAAAACGCCGGCTCGGTGGAGCCGGCGCTTTGCAGGATGGTGGAGGCGTTGTGCGCGATCAGAGATCGTTCGCCCGATCGCGCCGGTCGTTCAGCCCTGCGCCCGCGCGCCCGAGCCTTCCGAACCCTTGGAACGACGGTCGGCCATGAACTGGTCGAACTCCGCCTTGTCCTTGGCCTGACGCAGTCGGTCGAGAAAGTCGCGAAAGTCCTTCTGCTCTTCCTCGAGGCGACGCAGCGTCTCCTCGCGATACTCGTCGAAGGCGGCATTGCCGCTCGAGGCCGATACCCCGCCGCAGGCGCCGTACCAGCGGCCGCGCGCCTTGCCCATGTCGCCGCTACCAAAACCACTGAGGCCGAAATGCTTCCAGTTGCCCATGCGTCCGCTCCAGATGAGATATGCCAGGATTGCCAAGCCGGCCGGCCAGAACAGGATGAATGCGACCAGCGTCACGCCGATCCAGGCCGGTTTTCCGAGGTCGTCGATCTTTTGTGCAATGTCCGCCATGGTCCGCGTCCATGTGAATGTTAATGACATTTACATAGCTAGGGGAAGCACCGGCACCTGTCAAGCGCGCTGGTGGAATAAATCGCTCGCGCGCACCTGGATTCAAGACGGCCCCGGAAAACTGCATCCGCCCTGCCCGGTTCGGTCCGGTTCGGCCCCCCGGGCCCGGCGTGGATAAACCCGGCACGGACGCGCCCGTGATCCGAAGCCGCACGTCGCAGCACTACTTCAACAGCAGACACCAGAAGGCAAACAGCGGCGCGTCGTGCGACTTCATGGCGTGAACCGCATTCGGTTCGTTGAAAATCGTTCCGCCAATGCCCGGTTCGACCCAGGGACCGTGGTTCTTGCGCCAGGCTCCCGGCGTCATGGCCAGGTACACTTCCGGCGGCGGATGGTGATGATCCGGATAGCGGACGTTCGGTGCCAGCAGACTGACGCCGATCTCTGCGTCGTCCCGATCCTCGAGTCCGCCCGGTCCGACGATGAAGGAATGAGCATCGGTGAACGTCGCTGGATCGTTGCCGGCGCCCATCCGACTCCACCAGTTCAAATCCGGAGCCAGTTCCGCAACGCTCCTCGCGAGAAGCGACAGATCGTCCTTATCGTTCCGCAAAATTTCGAGAGCCGTCGCCAGGATTTCCGGTGCCACAAGCGCCTTGATGTCCGATGTTGGATTTACTGGTCTCGGATCCTGAAGCGCAGCGAATATGCCCCGCGCAATCGGCCACGCGTCGCTATCCGGCACCAGTCTCTCGAAGAGGATCCGGTCCAACAATCCGATCAGCGTTTCAATCCTGGGATCTCTCATGGTCATCCATTTTCGTCATCTAGCCGTCGGGCGCTATTGAAACGCAAGGTCACGCTAAAGCATCTCGACGTCGCCAGTCATTCCTACCTCGCATCGCGGTTCAGCGCCGCCCGGCGGTCTGGTCGGCGCCGAGGCCGAGCCCCTGCAGATAGATCAGCACCGCCGCTTCGAGCAGTTCCTCCGGCGCCATCGGCAGCTTTCGTCGCGCCGCATCGCCGCGACCGAATAAAGAAGCGATACCGTGTGCCAGCGACCAGATATGAAGCGCCACCATGGATGCCGGCGGACGGCCTGCCGATTTCGGCAGAAGCTCGCACAACGCTTCCGCCGCAGTCCGGAGCGTGGCGAAAGCGCGGTCGCCCGCTTCGCGCAACTCGGGATTGGAATCGAGCGGAATGCCCGCCTCGAACATCGCCGAGTAGTAGGCGGGCTCGGTTCGCGCGAAAGCGAGGAATGCCTTGCCGACATTGCCGAAGGCGGTGAGCGTATCGGGGCGCCCGTCGTTCCATGCCGTTGTCAGAAAGGCCTGGAAACGCTCGAACCCCTGGCGCGCGACATCGGCCATCAGCGCGTCGCGATCGCGGAAATGCCGGTAGGGTGCGGCCGGGCTGACGCCAGCGGAGCGTGCCGCCTCGGCAAAAGTGAAACCGGCCGCGCCCTTCTCGCCGATCAGATCGAGCGCCGCCTTGATCAGCGCCTCGCGCAGATTGCCGTGGTGATACCCGCGCCGCCCGCCGCCGTCGTCCCCGCCGCCCTTGTTCCCGTCCTTGCCACGCCAGCTCATGTGAAGAGTTCTTACATGAAGGCAGCCGCGGCGGCTATGGCGGCCCTAATGACCGAGATTCTCGTAGACATGTTCGAGCGGCGTCGAGGAAACGGTGATGAGCCCGCCAAAGGGCCGGTCGAGTTCCAGCGTCAGCAGGATTCCGGCCGAGATCGGCATTGTCGAACGCGGTGCGGGTGTCGGGCCGGCCATCGTGCGCTGGGTTGGCTGCGCATCAATGCGGCGCGGCAATTGTCGCGTGCTGCGCCAGCGTCCGCTCGAAAACCGGTCGCCATGCCGGAGCCTGTCCGGCAGCGTCGTAGAGCTCGATATGCTCGAGCAGCGCCTCGATGCTGGTCATCGGTGCGCCGGTACGCTCACTGCAGGTTGGCACGAAACGCGCCGACGGCTTTTCGAGATGCAGCGCCGGACCGTTTTCCGGGAGCGCGGCCTGCACGATGTCACGATCCAGTTCCTCGCTCGCCCGGCGAATCTCATCGAACACGGCGCAACCCGCTGCCGTGAAATCACCGACCGCTTCCATTACATCGAGCGCCATTCGGTTGCGGTAACGCTGACGCACCACGAAATCGAGTGCATAGTCCTGATCCTCGCCCTGCAGAACGCCCGCGCGGCAGATATCGAGCATAAACCGCGTCACCGGAATGAACACGGCGATCGCATGCAGGATGCCATGCGGCGGGCGTGCATCGCGTCGCCACGGCGAATAATTCACGGCCGGGCCGGGGATCTCCCGGAGGATGTGTGTGTCTTCGTCGAGAAAAAAAAGTCGGTTGTGCTGACTCTCGTGAATGAACGATTCCGCAAGCCACAGCGGATTGGCAACCAGCTTGAGATGAATGAGGCCGGGCAGGAAGGTGAACGATGCACTGCCGACACCGCCGGCGCCGTCGGCCTGCGGCTGCTTGACCGCAAGACAACGCGTCCATTTTCGAAACACCTCGAAAGCGTCGGGAGCGTAAAGGTGGATCCAGTCCAGCGCCCGATCGATCGCCTGCGTATGCGCCGGTTCAATGACGGCCGGAAACGTGGCTGCGATCCCGACTTCGGGACAATCGATATGGGGAACCTGACCGCACCAGCTGTTGAGCTGGAAATGACAGCCATGCCGGGTCACGAGCCGTGCCTCCTCGACCCGAACCGGACCATCGCCGTCCAGCACCGGCATCGCATCCCGCACACCGGCGATCCGCGCACGCTCTTGGCCGCAGATGACAAACCGTGTGCCGGGGATGGTGAAGGGCAGCGTCACATCGAGCGGTGCGGGCAGCTCGAGGTCGATGCCGGCCGCGATATGCATGCCCACGGCCAGCGCCTTGAAATAATCGAGCTGCTCGCAGAGCGCAGCTTCAATGCGATCGTGATCGGCGCGAACATGTTGCTTATCCGCCGCCAGATCCGCCTTCAAGGCGCCGAGAACGCCGACGCTGTGATAGGCATAAACCGCCCAGCCGAATGCACTTGGGTCCAGCCACACCGCGGACAGCACATCGCCATCGAGCGTCATGCAGCGCCGGTACAGATCGACGAAGGGAATCTCGCGGCCATTGAGCAATGGCCGATCGGCCAGCACACTCACGAGTGCCGTGGCAGCATCCAGCCCCCGCTGATATCGGCTGTGATAGATGCAGTCCGACATCCAGACATAATGACGCATATCCTCCGGCATACGCGCCGACGGCTGGTCAGAATTCCGTTCGTGAACTGCTGACACGACAAAGGGTTCCCTGATTCGGGAACAGCGCTTGGGTCAAACTATCGACGACATGGACCCGGCATCCGTATGCCAGGCCGCGAACAATGCTGACGGTTGCGACCGTTCAGCCGATGCACATCGCCATGCCGACGCGGAACTGACGCCAAGGTGCACGATCGCCACGCGGCGAACCCGCACTCGCGCTGTCACGGAGCGATTGCGCCAGAGCGGCAACGCCCTTTGTGTCGGAAGACGACGTAACTAACTTTAAAGTCGGCATTTTTTGCCCCCATGCTGGAGATAGCAGTCTAATCCGGGTGGGGATTCTGTCAAGATTCACTGGCGTTCGACGCCTTGCAGCTGCAGCGGCGTCTGGCGGTTTATGCAAACCAGATCAAGGCATTGACCGGCATTTTCGGCCCGGCCCGCCGCGCCGCCTGACCTAAGGCGCCGGGCCGCAGGACTCGAGAAAACCCGCCAGCCCGGACACCGACATCTGCTGGTGGATCGGCAGGCAAACCATCCGCTCCCAATGAGATTTAGCTTCGCCTGTGCTGTCCAATACGGCCGGCGGCAGTTTTGGCCAGGTGTATGCCTCGATCCGCCGATGCCAGAGCCATTCGAGCATGGCATGGCGATGACCGGCTGATCGACAATAGGCGGCGAACAGCAGCGGCGATTCCTCGCCGGTCAATCGATCGATTGCGGGATCAAGCCCCGACCGCACACACCATTCCCGCCAGACCTCGTATAGCGCGCGGCGTTGGGCGGCGCAGGCCGGGAGGTCCTGCATCCTCAGAAACGTGGCATCGGAACGATCCATGCGCCACGCGGGCATCGCCGCGGTCGGTTCGATCGATTGCAGCCCATGCCCGTAATGGCGGCATTGATGACGCCATCCGGGCTCGACCAGACTCCATATCTGCCGTTTGGTAGGAATCATCCTGCGTGGTTCCGGCGGCAATTGCTCGTGCGCGGTGTCGGCGCTATCGGCCAGATGCAGCAGCGCGCCGTTGCGAACAAGAAAGTTCTTCCAGGGCGAACTGATCCCGATATCGCCGATCGTGCCGAGCCTCGCACCTCCGAAACAACCGCCGAAGCCATGCGCATTGTCTTCGATCAGAATCAGCCCGTGCTTGCTGCAAAATTCCCGATAGCGATCGACCGACTGCGGAATACCGAAGTAATGAACCATAACGAGCGCCCGCGCCGCGATGTCGGCCAGCGCCTCCAGTGCCGGCCAGCGCGGCTGTAAGTCCTCCCCGATCGGAAAGTAAACCGGCTCGAGTTTCAATTGCTCGAGTGGCAGCACCAGGGCATCGCATATGAAGTCCGGCACCAGTATGCGATCGCCGGCGCGCAATCGCGTCGCTGCGAGGCCGAAACGAAGGGCGGTGCGGCTGTGCGAATAGAGACCGAACCCGGCCAGCGGATCGGTGCCTGCATCGGCTGACGCTGGGCGCGACGCCGCACCCGCAATCGATCCGGATCGACGCGGCGGTGTCTTGCTAAATCGCGGTATGAAGCCGATGCCTCGCAATGCCCGCTATCCCGCGGCCGGCGGCGCGGCGGCAAGCTGGCGAAAAGCACTCACCATGTTTCCCGCGACATGCTCCCGGACCTTCATGCGCATGCCGGTGGGCGTTTCTTCGCCCACGATCATCGGGTTGGTGTTGATCTCCCAGATCTGCG
The DNA here is from genome assembly GCA_040902665.1 of Dongiaceae bacterium. Lineage (GTDB taxonomy): Bacteria > Pseudomonadota > Alphaproteobacteria > Dongiales > Dongiaceae > JAWXBK01. The sequence continues at coordinate 2,052 of JBBDWX010000249.1, read as the reverse complement.
GTCCCGATGAATCGAGACTGTAATCGACCCGGCCGTAGCCAATATTTGCCATCGCGAAGACTGCCCGCAATTGCGATTCGTATGGATCCGGATTGCAGACATAGTCGAGTTCTTCGGTAAGATATCGCTCATCGTCCATCGTAGAGCGTTTGACCATCCATTCGCGGGAAAACTGGAGGTGATGCGGGACGAACGAGTCGCCGATCAGAAAGGCGCTGTATTTGCGAAACACACCCTGCCCGTCTGCTGTATCGCAATACTCGACGATCATCATCTCCTGCATCGAACGGCTGTCCAGGAGTCCTTCGATTGCCATCGCCACGTCGTTCCTGCTGTGCAATAGCGGCGTCAGCGCACCCTCGTGACCACCGCGCGCGCGCACGAAAACCGGAAAGCGCATGGGCACCTCGAGATCGACGGCGGCATGGACATCGAAGCGATTGATTTTCGAGCGATAGAGCGACTTCAGAAGCTCGAACCGGATGAACGTGCGGGTCGGGTGGTTGAGGCAGACCGCTGAAGGCGTTGAGGCCTGAAACGCCTGCCATTTCTTTGCCAGCACCGACGGAACGGCCAGACGATCGAGATCCGTAAAGATGAACACGGGCCGCTGCTCGCCGGCTTCGATCGAAAACAGGCCCGGCGTACCGTAGAGATTCGTGACGACAGTGCGATCGAGCTTGCCGCCCACATATTTCTTGAAAAGATCGATCGTATATTGGTGGTCGCGTGCGACGCAGTAATGGATCATGGCCAATCTTGTGACTGTTTACGGCAATCGCCGGCTTTCGACGCGTATGTAAGCACCGCTCCGGCGATTACGGAAGCGGGTGGTTACGGTGCCATGCCATCAGTCGCTGACGACGATCGCGCCCTCGGCGATCAGTTTGCCGCGACGCTTGCGATCGACGGCGAAGGGGGCCATGCGCGGGTCGATCTCGCCGGTGAGGATCGCTTTGGAGAGGAGGTCGCCCGCGGCCGGCGCACCCATAATGCCGTAGCTCCAGCCGGCGCTGATCCAGAGATTGCGGCAATCGGGATGCGGCCCGAGCAGCGGTCCGAAATCGGCCGAGGCATGCAGCAGCCCGGCCCATTGTCGCAGGATACGGAGGCCGGCAAGCCTGGGCATGGTCTCGACCAGATGGCGGGCATAAGCAGAGATCACCGGCAGATCGGAGCGCAGCGTCGCACCCTGCGCATCGCCATGCACTTCGCAACCGCCCACGATTTCGCCGCGGCCGGTCTGATGCACATAGACAGTCCGATCGAGCAGCGCGAGCGCCGGCCCGAGCAGCGGTCGCAACGGCTCGGTTGCACAGGCCTCGATACGCCAGGCGCGACCCTCGAGCTCGACGCCAGCCATTGCCGCCACCTCGCTGCTCAAGCCGCCCGCCGCGATGACGACGGCATCGGCTTCAAGGCGCGCATCGCCGAGCCACACACCGGAAACCCGATCGCCGCTGCGTTCGATGCCCGTCACCCTGGATTCGTAGCGAATTTCGACGCCGCGATCGAGACAGGCAGCGCGCAGGCCCTTCATCACGGCGTGATGCGGCGCCATGCCGCCATCGTCGAAAACATAGGCGTGCCGCACCTGGGTGCGATCGAATATCGGCACGAGTTCGGCAAACGCATCGATCGTCAGCGCCCGCGATGCGACGCCCATCGCACGGTGCGTCGCGAGCGATTCCTCGCCGATAGCGGCGGTTCGGTCGCTCTCGGCGATCACGACATAGCCGCGACGGGTAAACATGACATTGTGTCCGAGCCGCTTTGAGAGACCGAGCCAGAGGCGGTGCGAATGGCTGAACAGGCCGGTCCATTCGTGCGACGAAAACCCTGCGCGCACCATCGTGCCGTTGCGGCCCGAGGCGCCGCCCTGCCAGTAACCGGCATCGAACACGACGATGCCGCGCTGACCGCGCTCGGCAAGACAGAACGCCAGCATCAAGCCCTGGATGCCAGCGCCGACGATGGCGACCGAAAACTTCTGCGGCGCGCCCGTCATGCCCGGTCCACCGGTTCCGGCTCGATCAGTCCGGCGAGGCCCGG
>JBBDWX010000248.1:0-15365 GCA_040902665.1 Dongiaceae bacterium | reverse complement strand
CCTCAACGCGATGCTTATTGTCATTGCAAGTTTGCCGGGAGTTCTGGTTGCGCTGTTTTTTACCGGCTCATTATTGATTGAAGTTATTTTCTCTCTCGATGGGCTTGGGCTACTGGGTTTTGAGGCGGCTCTCAACAGGGATTACCCGGTCATCTTCGGCACGCTGTTTATTTTTACCCTGATGGGCCTGGCTCTTAAGCTCATCAGCGACATCACTTATGTGCTGGTTGACCCTCGAATTGATTTCGAGAGCAGGGAGCACTGATATGGCTGGCATGACGCTGACACCGATCCAGCGCAGACGCCTTGCGAATTTCCGCAAGAACCGTCGCGGATTCTGGTCCCTCTGGATCTTCCTGTTGTTATTCGGCCTGTCCTTGGTGGCGGAGCTGTTTGCTAACGACAAACCCCTGGTATTGTCCTATCAGGATGAGATTTTCTTTCCTATCGTTGAATCCATTCCGGAAGAGCGCTTCGGCGGCTTCTTGCCAACCGAGGCCGACTATCGCGATCCCTTTGTGCGGGACCTTATCGACGAGAAGGGCTGGATGCTCTGGCCGCTCATTCCCTATGCGTTCGATACGGTAAGCCTCGATCTCGGTCAGCCCGCCCCCTCGCCGCCGGACGCAAATCACTGGCTCGGCACCGACGATCAGGCGCGCGACGTGGCGGCACGCATGATCTACGGTTTCCGCATCTCGGTGCTGTTCGGTCTGGCATTGACGGCAGCAGCCACCGCAATCGGCATTCTCGCCGGCGCGGTGCAGGGCTATTACGGCGGCTGGGTCGATCTCGTCTTTCAGCGGCTGCTCGAAATCTGGGGTTCGATGCCGATGCTGTTCATCCTGATCATCCTCGCCAGCATCGTGACACCGAATTTCTGGTGGCTGCTCGGGATCCTGCTGCTGTTCAGCTGGACCTGGCCGGTCGGCGTGGTGCGTGCCGAGTTTCTGCGCGCGCGCAATTTCGAATATGTCCGGGCCGCGCGCGCGCTCGGCGTGCGCAACACGGTGATCATGCTGCGCCATCTGCTGCCCAATGCCATGGTCGCGACCCTCGCTTTGTTCCCGTTCGTGCTGGCCGGATCGGTTACGGCGCTAGTCTCGCTGGACTTCCTCGGCTTCGGCCTGCCGCCAGGCTCGCCCTCGCTCGGCGAACTGCTGCTGCAGGGCAAGGCCAATTTGCAGGCACCGTGGCTCGGCCTCACCGGCTTCTTCGCGATCGCCGCCATGCTGAGCTTGCTCATTTTCATCGGCGAGGCGGTCCGCGACGCCTTCGACCCGCGCAAGGGATTTGCCTGAGATGGCCAACGAGCAGAAGCCGCTCCTCTCCGTCGAAGACCTCTCGGTCAGCTTCGGCGTCGGTGCGCGCACCGTCGAGGCGGTCAAGCATGTCTCGTTCACGATCGGCAAGGGGGAGACGGTGGCGCTGGTCGGCGAAAGCGGCTCGGGCAAGACCGTCACTGCGCTCTCGATCCTGAAGTTGCTGCCCTATCCCAAGGCGCACCACCCTTCCGGCAAGATCTTTTTCCGCGACACCGAGCTTCTCGGCGCAAACGAAGCGACCCTCATGGACGTACGCGGCGACGATATCTCGATGATCTTCCAGGAGCCGATGACGTCGCTCAATCCGCTGCACACCGTCGAAAAGCAGATCAGCGAAGGCCTCTATCTGCACAAGAAGCTCGACCGTGCCGCGGCGCGCGCGCGCACGCTGGAGCTCCTGTCTCTGGTCGGCATTCCCGATGCGGAGAAACGGCTGGGCGCCTATCCGCACGAACTGTCCGGCGGCCAGCGCCAGCGTGTGATGATCGCGATGGCGCTCGCCAACGAACCCGAACTGCTGATCGCCGACGAACCGACGACCGCACTGGACGTCACCGTGCAGGCACAAATCCTGAAGCTTTTGAAGGAACTGCAGCAGGAGCTCGGCATGGCGATGCTGATGATCACCCACGATCTCAACATCGTGCGCCGCATGGCCGACAAGGTTTGCGTCATGCTGCAGGGCGAGATCGTCGAGCAGGGCCCGGTCGAGGAGATCTTCGAGCGGCCGCAGCATCCCTACACGAAGAAACTGCTCGCGGCCGAACCGGGCGGTCATCCCGTGCAGAGCGATCCGGATGCACCCGCGATCGTCACCTGCGACGATCTCAAGGTCTGGTTCCCGATCCGCAAGGGCGTGCTGCGCCGCACCGTCGATCACATCAAGGCGATCGACGGCGTAAGCGTTGCGCTGCGCGAAGGCCATACCGTCGGCGTGGTCGGCGAAAGCGGTTCCGGCAAGACGACGCTGGGGCTTGCGCTGTTGCGACTGATCGACAGCAGGGGGCCGATCACATTCGATGGAACGCGGATCGACGGCTTCGACGCGGCGCGCATGCGGCCGCTGCGCCGCCAGATGCAGATCGTGTTTCAGGATCCCTTCGGCTCGCTCTCGCCGCGTTTGTCGGTCGCAGAGATCGTTGCCGAGGGGCTGAAGGTTCACAAGCTCGCCTCGAACGCGGCCGAAGAAGAGCGCCTGATCGTAGAGGCACTCAACGAGGTCGGGCTCGATCCCGACGCGCGCAACCGCTATCCACATGAATTCTCCGGCGGACAGCGCCAGCGCATCGCGATCGCGCGCGCGATGATCCTGAAACCGCGCCTGGTCGTGCTCGACGAGCCGACCTCGGCGCTCGATATGTCGGTGCAGGCCCAGATCGTCGACCTGTTGCGGCAACTCCAGCAGAAGCACCGCCTTGCCTACCTCTTCATCAGCCACGATCTGCGCGTGGTGCGCGCGCTCGCCGACGAAGTGGTGGTGCTGAAGGATGGCAAGGTAGTGGAACAGGGTCCGGCTTCGGGTATCTTCGACCGCCCGCAGCAGCCCTATACGAAGGCGCTGATGCAGGCGGCCTTCGAGTTGCGGGCGGACGAAACCGGCGTGGTGAGGATGTAGATATGACACTTTTGATTAACGTGCCCGACGATCCGACTGGCGAGTTTGCGGCATGGATTCCGGTGCTGCACCGGCTCGACCCCCAACGGCCGGTCAAGCTCTGGCCAGACACCGGACCGGTCGAGGCGGTCGAGTACGTGCTCACCTGGCGCCCGAAGCCCGGCGACATGCATCGCTATCCCAATCTCAAGGCGATCTTCAATCTCGGCGCCGGGGTCGATGCGCTGCTCAAGGATACGACGCTGCCGGCCAATGTGCCGTTGGTGCGGCTGGTCGACGAAGGGCTGACGCAGGGCATGAGCGAATATGTGCTGATGCATGTGTTGCGCTTTCACCGCCGCGGACCCGAGTTCGAGGAATCGCAACGCCGCAGCCGCTGGGATCCGCTTCTCTATCCGCTGGCCCGCGATCGCAAGGTCGGGATTCTTGGCCTCGGCGTGCTCGGCAGCGATGCCGCGCGCAAACTGGCAGCGCTCGATTTCGATGTCGCCGGCTGGAGCCGCACGCCGAAATCGGTGCCGGGCGTCGAGAGCTTCCACGGCGCCGACGGGCTCAATCCGTTTCTCAATCGCACCGAGATCCTGGTCTGCCTGTTGCCACTGACCAGGGAAACCACCGGCATCGTCAATGCGAAGACGCTGGCGCAGCTGCCGAAAGGTGCCGCCATCATCAATGCCGGGCGCGGCGGCCATGTGGTTCAGGACGATCTGCTCGCGGCCCTCGATTCCGGCCATATCGCCTATGCGACGCTCGACGTGTTCACGCCCGAGCCGCTACCGAACGAGCATCCGTTCTGGACGCATCCGCGCGTCACAGTGACACCCCATGTCGCAAGCCTGACCCAGCCGGAAACCGCGGCGCTGGTGGTACTCGAAGGGATCCGCCGGATCGAGCGCGGCGAACTGCCGGAGAATGTCGTCGACCGCCGCCTCGGTTACTGAGGCAGCGGCGATCGTTCACTCTCGGACGTACCGGCTCTAGCGTCGCTTCTGCGCGCCGGCTCTCGTCCCTGCGTTTTCGGCGATCCAGCCCTCGACCATCGCGTACAGCGCGCGCAGCGCCATCGCTTCTCCGCCCTCCGGCCGACCCGGGCGGTGCGATGCGTTGGCCGCCATCAGATCGATATGGATCCAGGGCGTCGCCTCGCTGACGAAGGCATTGAGGAACAAGGCCGCCGTGATCGCGCCGCCCTGCCCGCCGCTCGAGATATTATTCATGTCGGCGATCTTGCTCTTGAGCTGCTTCGCGTAGGGCTTGTGCAACGGCAGGCGCCAGAGGGGATCGTCGACCGAGCGGCCGGCTGCGAGCAGCCATTCGGCGGTCGCATCGTCATTGCAGAAGAGAGCCGGCAGATCGGTGCCGAGCGCGACCCGTGCCGCGCCCGTCAGCGTCGCAAAATCGACGATAAGATCCGGATTCTCGCTGTCGGCCTCGGCCAGCGCATCGCACAGGATGAGACGGCCTTCGGCATCGGTGTTGCCGATCTCGACGGTCAGGCCCTTGAACGTCTTGATGATGTCCATCGGTTTGAACGCATTGCCCGATACCAGATTCTCGACCGCCGGCACCAGCACGCGCAGCCGGACCGGCAGGTTTGCGCTCATGATCATCCGGCCGAGCGCGAGCACATGGGCAGCACCGCCCATGTCCTTCTTCATGCCCTGCATGCCCTGCGCATTCTTGAGATCGTAACCGCCGGAATCGAAGCACACACCCTTGCCGACCAGGGTCAATTTCGGGCCGCGATTGCCCCAGCGCAGGTCGATCAACCGCGGCGGCCGTGTCGAAGCGCGCCCGACCGCATGGATGGTGCGATAGCCCTTTTTCAGCAGATCGTCGCCGACCGTGACGCGGAATGTCGCCTTGTGCTGTTTCGCCAGCTCGCGCGCGGCCTCGGCCAGTTCGCCCGGCCCCATATCCTCGGCCGGCGTATTGACGAGATCGCGCACCATCCACGTCGCTTCGATCGCATTGCGTACGCGCGCCCGATCGGCCGCCTGCGGCCAGACCAGGTCGGCCAGCTTGGTGGTGGGCTTGCGATAGCGTGTAAAGCGATAGGAACCGAGACCCCAGCCGAGCGCCGCCGCATTGGCCGCCGCCGCCGTTTGATCGACCGCGATGCGATAGCGTCCCGCCGGCAGCTTCGACGGCAAGTCACCCCATGACCAGATGTCCGGCCCTTCGCCGACCCCGAGCAGCACACCGCCGAGCCCGCCGCGCTTTTCCGGCAGGATCAGGAAATCGCCCGGCTTGGGATCGAAACGATGACCCTCGACCCAATGGCGCAGCGCCGCCGGCTGGGCCTTCAGCCAGGCTTTGAATTCCTTGCGCGAAACCGGCGTGATCGGCACCGCCTTGCCCTTGCCGTCGACCAGATGGTGCGTCATCGCCCTGCTCCTCACATTTGAACCGATTCGGATACCCTGAACGCGCGCCAGCATGTCGAAGCGGCGGGCGAATGAAAAGGGGCGACGCGGTGCGACATGGTGCGCCGGCCGCCTGCCTCTCGCCATGCCGATTGCCATGCCGCCCGTCATGCCGATCGGGGCCGGCTTGTGCGGCTCGCACGGCTCGACTATGGGAATCCGGGGCAACCATCGGGAGCGCCACATGGCGGACACGCTCATCGTTCTCGGCAACAGGAACTATTCGTCCTGGTCGCTGCGTCCATGGCTGGCGCTCAGGCAAACCGGCATACCCTTTGGCGAAGACGTGATCTGCCTCGATCAGACCGATACGGCCGATCGCATCCGCCGGCATTCGCCGTCCGGCAAGGTGCCATGTTTGATTCACGAAGGCCGCACGATCTGGGAATCGCTGGCGATCTGCGAGTATCTGGCCGAACGATATCCCGAAGCAAAACTCTGGCCTGCGGATTTCGAGGTCCGAACGCAGGCACGCTGCGTCGCCAACGAGATGCATGCGGGTTTTGCCAAGCTGCGCCAGAATCTGCCGATGGATATTCGCTCCGAACTCAAGGCGAAGAGTCGGGCTGCGATCCCGGAAGTGGCGCGCGACATTCGCCGCGTGGCAGCGATCTGGCGCAACTGCCGCGAACGGTTCGGTCGTGCCGCTGCGCACGGACATGGTCCATTTTTGTTCGGCGGCTTCACGATCGCCGATGCGATGTTTGCGCCCGTGACAACGCGCTTTGCGACCTACGACGTGACGCTCGACGATACCTGCCAGGCCTATGTCGATGCGGTGCTGACCTGGCCGGCGATGGCGGAATGGATTGCAGCCGCCGAAACCGAACCATGGACCCTCTTCTATCCGGTGCTCGACGAGCCGATGTGAGGCACCCCCGGCGCGATCGCGCGCCGATTTCGGCGCCACGTTCGCGCGCCCTATAATCGGCCGCCAATGAACCGTGCACACCGACATAGCGGCGCAGCAAGCGCCGCCCGGCCCCGGAGCGAAGCTCGCACATCTCTGGACTGGCGAGGCCTGCTGGCCGGGCCGCCGCTCTGGGCCATGATCATCTGGCTGATCCTTGTCCTGGGCGGGCTCGCCGCCCGTCCGCCGCTGGTTGCGGTGGATGGACGATTGCTGTCGGACGCCTGGTGGTCGTGGCAGAACGCGCCGGGCAGCACCGACGCCGGACCGGATCTGCTGTTCTGGTTGATCCATGCCGGCTGGTCGCTGTTCGGCGTCAGCGAGCTGTGGGCACGCCTGGTCGCCCCCTTGTTTGTTCTGGCTAGCCTGTTTCTGGCCTATGCCGCCGCGCACCAGCTCTGGCCGACACAGCCCGACGCCGCGCGCTTCGCGCCGCTGATCGTGATCGGTACCGGCGGCATTGTCGCCTTCGCAAGCCAGACGCTGACCGATACACCGATGATCGCTGTCGTGCTGCTCGCCGTTCTCGGCCTCGCGCGCCTGCGCAATGGCGCGCCCTGGCCCGGAATACTTCTCTTTAGTCTGGCACTGGCTGGCGGGTTGCTGCTCAAGGGATCGCTGGCGCTGGCCTGGCTGCTGCCGGCGGCGGTACTCCTGCCCCTGATCGCCCGCACGACACCGATACCACCACTGGCTTCAGCGGGCCTCGCCGGCGCCGTGATCCTCGTCGTTGGCGCGTGGAGCGCCTGGCTCGCATCGGCAAATGGATGGGACGGCCTCGCGACGGCATTGGCTTTGGAACCGCAACCGGACCGTCGCGCCTGGTACTGGTTGCCGGCACTTGCGTTGCTGTTTGCTTATCCGTGGATCTGGTGGCGCTCGACCTGGCGCACGATGGGGCGGTTGCGACGAGGCGGTTTCGATTCCGCGACCTGGCTGGTCGTCGCCGCAATATGCGCCGCGGTGCTCGGAGCATTTCTCGATCCCTATCGCGGGCCGCATGTGCTGCTGCCGGCGCTCGCCCTCGCCGGACTGATCGTCGCGCATGCGCTCGGCTCGGCGCCCGAAAAGGCCCGCGATTTCCACGCAGCCCTGCCGGGCGTGCCGTTGCTCTTCATCGGGTTCGTATTCTTCCTGCTCAATATCGTGCCGCATGCGCATCTCGACGCCGTCTGGCGGCGTGTGTTCGGCGAATCGAGCTTGCCGATCTGGCTTGGCGGCATCAGCCTCGGCGCCGGGCTGCTGTTGCTGGGCGGCGGCTATCTGCTTGCGCAGCTAACGCCGCGCCCGCTGGCGCATCGGATACTGCAAGTCGCGCTCCTCCCGGTCCTGATGGCGAGCGCCTTGAACATGGAGTTCATTGCCGGCCTGCACAGTTTTTTCCAGCTTCGGCCGCTCGCCGAGAAGATTCACGATCTGCAGGCCGCGGGCCAGCCAATTGCCATTTACGGCCACTACGATGGCGGTTTCGATCTGGCGGGCCGGCTGTCCGAACCGCCGATCCTCTTGCCGGACGCCAATAGCGCCCAGCGATGGGCCGCAGCCAATCGCTCCGGCATCGTCGTCGCCTATTTCGCCGGCAGCACGCTGCGCCTTCCCGCGCAACCGCTCGAACTCGCGGCGGCGGGCGATCGCTGGGCCGCATTATGGCCGGCGGCCGTCATTGTCGAAACCGATGGTCGCGTCCTCCGGCAGCGATTCTGATCGCACGACAGGCCGTCCGACAAAATGCCGCAACGATCGCCTCGGTGCGGACGTTTCTGCGTCAGGGTCCGGCTGCTATTGTTCGACGCCATGCCGGAGTGCTGAACGCCCGCCGGCCCCCTTAACCCGGACCGCATATTGAAATGACAGAGAAGTTCAAGCCGCAGACGCTGGCCGCGCATGGCGGCCGCACCGAGGCCGCCGCGAGCGGCGGCGTCGTACCGCCGATCGAATTGGCGACGACGTACGAGCGGCGCCGCCAGGATTACGCCCCACCGGCCGGATACATTTATTCGCGGTTTCACCATCCGAACTGGGAACAGGCGGAGCGATTGCTGAGCGAGCTCGAAGGCGGTGCCGATGCGCTTCTGTTCGCCTCCGGCATTGCCGCTGTCTCCGCTGTCGTCGAGACGCTGCGGCCGGGCGAGCGCGTGGTGGCGCAGGATTCGATTTTCTGGGGTACCCGATTGCGTTTCCAGGATTTCGCCGAACGCTGGGGCATCCGCCTCACCGTGGTGCCGGGCAGCGGGCTCATCGACGCCATCGGTGCGGCACCCACGAAACTCGTCTGGTTCGAAACACCGGCCAATCCGACCTGGGAAATCATCGACATCGCCGCCGTCAGCGCGGCCGCGCATAAGGCCGGCGCGCTATCGGTGGTCGATTCGACGGCGGCGAGCCCGGTCCTCACCCGGCCGATTGAACATGGCGCCGATATCGTGATGCATTCGGCGACCAAGTATCTGAACGGCCATAGCGATGTGCTGGCCGGCGCGCTGGTGGGCGCACGCAACGACGAAACCTGGCAGCGTATTCGGACGCTGCGCGGCACCAGCGGCAGCATCCTCGGCCCGTTCGAAGCCTGGCTGCTGTTGCGCGGCATGCGCACGCTCTATCTGCGGGTCGAACGCGCCTGCGCGAGTGCCATGCGCGTCGCCGAAGCGATGGCGCGCCATCCGAAGGTGGCACAGGCGCTCTATCCGGGCCTGGCCGACCATCCGGGCCACGCAATCGCGCGGCGACAGATGACGGGCGGCTTCGGCGGCATGGTCTCGATCCGCATCAGGGGCGATGGCGAGGCGGCATTGCGGGTCGCGACGGCAACGCGGCTCTTCCGCCCGGCAACCTCACTCGGCGGCGTCGAGAGCCTGATCGAACACCGCGCCACGCTCGAAGGCGCACATGGCAGCGTGCCGCCCGATCTGCTGCGACTCTCCATCGGAATCGAGGATGCGGATGATCTGATCGCCGATCTCGACCAGGCATTGGCGCAAATCTAACGGGATATCGGATCGGCCGACGGCAGCGCCGCATCATCGGCAAGCGCAAGCACGGCATCGATCAACTTCTCGGGCCGCGCGACGCCGCCATGCCGCAGCAGCATCGCAGCCTTCTCGCGCATTGCCCTCTCGTCGAGGGCTGCTTCCGGATCGCCCTTGGCATGTTCGCGCTCCGCCGTCAGCACGGCACCGTCACCCAGGGTGACTGCGACGGCGGCACCCCAGGCGCGCGGATAGGAAGCCGCGAACCGATCGCCGATGCGGCATTCGATTCGAGCCCGCAGCGGCGCCAGCTCGGCGCGGGCCGGCGCATCGAAGGCGGCAAAATCCACAACCGGCCGCGCGAGTGCCGCGGCGACGCAATGCTGCAGCGAAAACTTTGCGCCGTATTCGCTGTCCGGCTCCGCACGATCGCAGAGATCGAGCGTCGCCGGGTAGGTTTCGACCGTCACGCGCGCGATCGGGCGGTTGCCGATCGCTTCGCGCAGCGAGGCGGCGGCATCGATCGGCGGATGGGTATGCCGGCAGGATGGCCAGGGCTTGATCGAGGTGCGATGCAGTTCCCACAGCGCATCGGGATCGCGCAGCACCGCATCGGGATCGCCATCGGGGCACATCCCGCGGAAGAAACCGCGCTCGCCTTCGAGGATGGTCGGCGGACCGGTAAATCCATGTGCGGCAAGCTGCGCCGCGCGGGCGCCCGCCTCGGCCGCATGGCCGGCATGAAGATGCTTGCTCATCGCGCCGGTTTCGAGAAACTCCCAGAACCCGGCCGACTGCGTGCCGGCATTGCCGAGCGCATGCACCTGCGTCGCGGGATCGAGCCCGAGCAACCGGCCGACCGCCATCGCCGACCCGAAGGGGCCGCAGGTCGCCGTGTTGTGAAAGACGCGGTAATGTGCCGGTCCGACCGCATTGCCGATCCGGCACATCGCCTCGTATCCCGCCAGCACGGCATCGAGCAGGGCACGGCCTTTTGCGCCCGAACGCGCAGCGGCCGCCCACGCCGCAGGCACCACGACGCAGCCCGGATGCGTCACCGAATGGCGATGCAGATCGTCGATCTCGAGAATATGGGTGAGTGCCGCAGCGAGGAAACCATCGGCGTTCGCACCGGGGCGTTCGCCTGCCCATGCAAGCAGTATGCGGCCCGGCTCGCTGTTGCGGCCGGCAAGCGCATTCGCGAGCGCATCCAGCACGAACATCGCGGCGGCCCGCCGATCGGCATCGTCGATCGGCTTCCGGGCGATGAGGTCGACAAGGCGTTCGGTCAGGCTCGGCATGCGGAAATCCTAGCGTGTCGCTTCGGCCCTGTCATAACGCCCGCATGCCGACCGGGAGGCTCTGCCGGCCGCACGCGAGAATGGCAGCGATTTGTGGTCGGAGCGCGAGGGGATTAGACTGGCAACATCGCTTCCAGAGGGGCCAGGGAGAACGAAGCATGCAGATTCCTCCGGCTGTAGGCCGCGTGCTGAGCAAGCTCGAGGCCAACACGCGGCTGAGCATCGGCGCGGCCGAGCGCCTGGCGCTCCAGGAAATCCAGACCGACGACAGCGCCCCGATCCGCTCCGCGCTCGCGCGCGTGATGCTCGAAGACTGGCGCAATGGCTGGGATGAGTTCGCCAACGCACGCGACCGCAAGGCGGCGCTGCGCTATGCCGTCGGCGAGTTGCACCGGGCGCAGTCGCGGCGCGACAAGTCGCACTGGTATGTCGACTGGAAGCGCGGCCATGTGTTGCGCTATGCGGCCCGCGCGTTCGATCGCCCGCAGGATGCTGAGCTGATCCTGCAATCCTATCGCGATGCATACGAGAAACTGACCGCCTTCACCGGCCTGCCACCCAAACGCGGCGAAAAAGCGTTGCGCAGCCTGGTGGTCGATTGGGCCGAAACGCTGGTCTATCTCGGCGATGCACCGACGGCCGTCCAGTATTTCGAATTCACCTTTCCCTGGCGCCGGCGGGCGCCGGACGACTGGCATGTCTGGGCCTATGCGTTCGCGTTGCATCAACAAGGCAATTACGAACTATCGCGCCGCCAGATGGAGCCGCTGGTGCGCAAGCTCGACGAGCCCGGCGGCATGGCGCCGGCCCAGAAACGCAAGACCGTGATCGCGGCGCGCACCAACAAAAGGGTTCACCCGTCCTATTACAACGACATGCGGCTGACCCTGGCCGCGAGCTACGCCCGCGAAGGCAAGCGTCAGAAGGCCGAGGCCGAACTGCGGAAGTTCCAGCAGTTCCGCCAGCTTTCGGGCGATACACCCTGGACCCTCGCCCTCGAAGCCGAACGCGGCGCCTTCGTGCGGAACAGCGCCGCCGAACGCCACTGGCTGCAAAGCCTGCGCCTCGCCGGCCTGCCCGAAGGGCAGCCAGTTGCCGACGCGGACGACAAGAAATCGTCGGCACGCAAGAAGACGGCGAAACCGAAACCCGCGAAGAAAGCCGGCAAGAAAGCCGCCACCAAGCCGAAGCGTAAGGCGAAGACCAGGAAACCCCCGGCGAAGACGAAAACCAAGACAAAGCGCAAGGCGCCCAAGCGGAAGACCGCGAAACGCGCGGCACCCAAGCGCAAATCCCCGAAGCGCAAGACCAAAAGCAAGAGCCGCGCCAAAACTGGCGCGCGTGCCAAGACCAAAGGCGGAAAGCGCCGTTCCAAAACCGCCCGCAGGAAGCGCTGATCGTTCGCCGGAACAGGCGCGCGGTCGCGCGCCGCTAGATTGAGAGCCCGGCCTTCGCGAGCCCCGCACGCAGATAGTCGGCATCGTCGGCGTTGCGGAAGGGAAACCCTGCGAGCACCCAGCGCGCATAGTCGGTCGGCTCAGCCGTCGCATCGCCGACCCAGAGCCGAGCGGCGCGCTGCCCGAAGTCGGCGATCAGCCGTCGCGCCTCGGACTCGCGTCCAACATGGCCTGCCGCCGCCGCATGCCAGACGATCGAATGCGGATAGAGTTCGCCCATTGCATCGTAGATCGCGAGCGCGCCGGCCGGATCGCGGCCGATCAACCGGATCACCGCCTCGTCCGAGAGATACCAGTCGGGCGCAAACGGATTGAGCCGTCGTGCGAACGCGGCGATTTCGAGCCCGCGGGCCGGATCGCCGAGAAACGCCAGCGCGGTTGCCCGCGACATGGCGATCTCCGCATCGTTCGGATTGAGCTGCTCCGCCGTTTCGACATGCTTGAGCGCCCGATCGAAGCGGCCGCTCATCAGATGAGCCCATCCCAGAATGACATGCGCCATGCCGTCGTTCGGATCGAAGGTGACAGCGCGTTCGGCATGATCGACCGCGCGCTCGAAGGATCCGGTGCGATCGACGCCCCAGTTCAAAAGAAACGTATCGAAATAGGTGAGTTCGGCCAAGCTGGAATGCGCGCGGGCAAAGCCAGGCTCGACCGCGAGCGCGGCCTCGAACAGGGCCCGCGCCTTGTCGTGGGCATCGATCGTGCCCAGCGAATGCTGTTCCGTGCCCTCGAGCCACAGGCCGTAGGCGCGCAGGCTCTCCGGCGGCTTGCGCTTGGCCTCGGCCAATTCCGCATACTCGAGTTGCAACACCAGATGCCCGGCGATGTTGCGCACGACCGATTCCTGGATCGTGAAAAGTTCGTCGGCCGGCCGATCGTAGCGTTCGGCCCAGACATGGTGGCCGTTCTCGGCGTCGATAAGCTGCGCATTGATGCGGATTTTCTCGCCGAGCCTGCGGATGCTGCCCTCGAGTACATAGCGCACGCCAAGCTCCCGCCCGACCTTGCGGATATCGTGTGGCTTGCCGCGATAGACGAAGCTCGAATTGCGCGCGATCACCATCAGCGAGCGGAACCGCGAAAGATCGGTGATCAGATCTTCGGTCAGCCCGTCGCAGAGCGCGCTGTCGGCGCTCTCGCCGGCAAGATTGTCGAACGGCAACACCGCGAGCGAGGGCCGGTCGGTGAGCGGTACCCGCCGGGTCGGTGGCGGTCCGCCAACGGGGCCGGCCATCCGCGCCACATAGAGCCGGATCGGCCGCGCGATATTCTTGAGCCGGCGCTCGCCCGCATCCTCGAACGCGCCGTCGGTCTTGCCTTCGACGAAGCGCCAGACGTCCTGGCTGAGCGCGACACCGCCGGGCGGCGCTTCGCCTTCGATCCGCGCTGCGACATTCACGCCGTCGCCCATCAGATCGTCGCCCTCGACCAGCACATCGCCGATATGAATGCCGATTCGCAGCACCAGAGGCGGCACGCCCGGCTCGCCACCCTGTTCGACGCGCCGCTGGATCGCCAGCGCACAGCCGACTGCTTCGACCGGGCTCGAAAATTCGGCCAGTACGCCGTCGCCCGTCGACTTGAAAATGCGCCCACCGCCGGCCTTCACCGCCGGATCGATCACCGCGCGGCGCAGCGTCGAGAGCGCGGCCACCGCCGAACGCTCATTCGCTTCTGCCAGACGCGAGAAACCGACCACGTCGGCCGCGACAATGACCGCCAGCCGCCGCCGGGGTTCGTCCGCCGCCATTCGCCGACCTCCGTTTCGGCCGTGACCCTATGCCGAGCCTGTCGCGCCCGCAATATGCGCATCGTTGCTGCCGGCGTATGGCAGAGCGATCCGAACCGGCCGGCCAACGCCCCGGCCGACGCCGTTGCGCCGAAAGCCGCCGGCCGCCTTTAGCATGGAGACAGGCGGGATCATGTGTAAAGAATGTGCCGGCACGCCTGCCCGGATCGGACGCGACGCTCAGACAAGCGTGACGCGGTCGGGTTCGCAGCCGAACTTCTCCTGGCAGTGGAGCCGTGCCGCCTGCTCGGCCGCCGCGGCGCTGGCGAAATGCCCGCCCATCGTGACCCGCTTCCCGTCCTGCCAGAGCGACCAGAGATAGTCGACGCTGCCGTCGCGGTTGCTCCATTTCTCGATCATCGCTTCGAGCATGCAGGGATCTCCCTCGGGGCCGTCGCTGTCGCCGATCGTCCATCGTCGCGCCGGAACGCATGCCGGCGCAACTTGTTCCCGGCACATCTCCCGGATTGCCATCCCCTCGCATTGACAGGGCGACGATGCGGTGCGAACAGCATGGCCAAACCGCGAGTTGCCACCCGCCATGACCGACCCTGCTGGATCCGAATGCTGGTCGAGCCGCACCGGTTTCGTGCTGGCCACGATCGGCTCGGCCGTCGGGCTCGCCTCGATCTGGAAGTTCCCCTACGAACTTGGCGAGAACGGCGGCGCGGGCTTTCTGATTTTTTATCTGCTCGGGCTCGTGCTCGTCGTGGCGCCGCTGCTGCTCGCCGAGTTCGTAATCGGGCGGCGCGGCCAGGCGGACGCCGCCACCAGCGTTTCCCGACTGGCACAGGATGCCGGTGCGAGCCCGTGCTGTTCGGGCTCGCGGTACGATGAGGCGAATGCCGGCGAACGGCGCTTGACCGCACCGGCAACCGCTTCCCATGATCGCGCGGCCCGATCATCGAACCGCCGGAAAGTCCGACAATGACCGCAACCGACCTGATCCAGCATCCGTTTCCGTGGCCCGAAGGCAAGCGCACAGCGGCGTGCTTTTCCTTCGACGTCGACGCCGAGAGCCTGCTGCATCTCGGCTTTCGCGACGACGCTGACAATCGCGTCGTGACACGTTCCGAGATGCGCTACGACGCGCATGTCGCGGTGCCGCGGCTGCTGGCGATCTTCCGCAATCACGATATCCGGCAGACCTTCTTCGTGCCCGGTTGGTGCCTCGAAGCCTATCCCGAGATGGTGAAGGCCATCCTCGACGACGGGCACGAGATTGCGCATCACGGCTATATCCACGAGATAGGCAACCGGCTGACGCCGGAGAACGAGCGCTACTGGTTCGAGCGCGCCGTCGCCGCGATGGAGCGTGCGACCGGCAAAAAGCCGACCGGGTTTCGTGCACCCTCCTACGGCTTCTCGCGTCACACGCTCGATCTGATGTTCGATCACGGCATGACCTACGACGCTTCGATGATGGGGCACGACGTGCCCTATATCATCAAGCATCCGCGTGGCGAGATCGTCGAGCTGCCGTCGCAGCGCGCGCTCGACGACTGGACCCATTTCGTGCTTAACCGCGATTTCGGCTGGATGATGCCGCTGCAGACGCCCGACGACGGGTTTG
>JBBDWX010000247.1:7291-15589 GCA_040902665.1 Dongiaceae bacterium | reverse complement strand
GCAGCCTGAACAATCTCTGCATGCTGGCGGCGCTCAACCGCGCGCACGAGTTCGAACTGCACTTCAAGGGGGCGCTGCGCAACGGCTGTTCGATCGAAGAGATCCGCGAGACTTTGATGCAGATCACGATCTATTGCGGCGTACCGGCCGGGGTCGAGGCGTTCCGGATTGCGCGAAAGGTGTTGGCCGAACAGGCGAAGGAATCTGGCGGTGACGGCAAACGCTGAAACCGCAGGATCGCCCGGCCGCCCGCTGATCGACTGGCACGCCAATCTCTGGCTGCCCTAGCATCTCGGCGTCGATCAGCACGCCGAACTGGGCAAGAAGACCGGCCGCAGCGTCGATGCGAGCCCGACCGCGCATCGAGAGCATGTGGTTGCGCATTGCGAGAAGTTCGAACGATCCGACCGTGCCGATCGAGCGCGGCGTCGCGCTGCAATGAATCGCGCAGCATACCGACCTGTATGTACTGGGCGATGCCTCGCACATGGTGATGCTCGACTGCGCCGATGCGTTCGACCGGCTGTTGGCGGCTGCTGGCGGCTGCTGGCGGCTGCTGGCGGCTGCTGGGCGGGTGGTGCGCCATCACGGGCTAGACCCCGGCTGCCCGGCGTTGCGCGAAATCGGCGATCGCAGCATTGAGCGGATCCGCCGCTTCGAGCGTCAGCATGTGCGGAGCGCCGGGAAAGATCTGAATTTCCGAATCGGCAATGCGGCGGGCGAGCTCGCGCGCCATGCGCGGCGTCTGCCCCGGATCGTTGTCGCCGGTGATCACCAGCGTCGGCGCCTCGATCTCGGCGAGGCGATGCAACAGCTGGCGATCGACTTCGGAATAAAGCTGATAGACCGCGGAGTAGGGCACCGGGTCGTTGGCCAGTAACCGCTGGCGCCAGTATTCGATGAGCGCAGGGTGCCTGCTCGCGAACCCTTCGGTGAACCAGCGTTTGAGCGCGCCGTCGACGACGGCCGGCGGTCCGCCGGCCGCGACTTGCGCAACGCGCGCGTCGACCGCCGCCTGTTCTTCGGGGGTGCGTGCGCAGGCGGAGCTGACGACGATCAGGGCTGCGATGCGGTCCGGATAGTCTGCCGCGAACGCCTGCCCGATTGTGCCGCCCAACGAAAAACCGGCCACGACGGCGCGCGGGATCGAGAGATGATCGAGCAATTCGACGATCTGTTGCGCGAACTGTGAAAATGTCCACGGCGCGGGTGGTTTCTCCGAACGGCCGTGGCCGAGATTGTCGGGACGAACGATACGGAAGCGATCGCGCAGCGCCGGAACCTGCCAGTCCCAGACCGTATGGTCGCCGCCCATGCCATGGATCAGGACCAGCGGTATGCCGCTGCCCTCCTCGACATAGAAGGTCTCGCTGTGGGGCAAACGGACGAGGGGCATTTCGAGGCATCCTCCCTTTGGCCGGCAGCAGGGCCGGCCGGCGCCGGTCTGGAGACTAACCGGGCCTGCGGGTGCCCCGCCACGGCGCGCCGATCGGGCGCGATCCTGGCTTCGCGGCGCAAGATCGGCCGGCGGCAACATTTATGTCCGCCACCCAATAGATCGTATGATTACAGTATGCCAATGCCGGCGAATGCACGGATCTCTGCCTTGCCCTCGCGGGCGACAACCGGGATCCCGGGTCGATTTGCGATAAACCGATCCCAACCGGCGAACGATGCCGGCACGAGCGCCCGCAATAGCCGGAGGGCCGGGCCTAGTCCTTGTGGGCGCGCAGCGCCCGGATCAATCGTTCGCAGGTATGTTCGCAATGTTCGCGGCTCAGCCGGCCGGTTGCCTCGGAATCGCCGCGGCAGAATGCGTCGTAGATCATCCGGTGATCGCCAGCGGCATCGGCCATGCGGCCCTGCGTCGCCGCATCGAGCCGAACATAGCGCTCCACGGTATCGCGCAGCACCATCGTCATGTGGCAGAGATGTTCCTTGCCGCTCGACTGGAACAGTCGCGTATGGAACTCGCGATTGAGCGCGGCCCAGCGTGCGATGCCGGCCGGCGTCGGCCGCTTGACCGCTTCCATCTGCGCCAGCAGATCGCCGACCGCTTCGATGTCTTCTTCGGAGCGGAACCTGGCAGCGAGAAAACCGCCACGCTCTTCGAGCAGCGCGCGGATCTCGAAAATCTCTTCGACTTCGTCCGGATCCAGCGTCGTCACGAGATAACCGCGCCGCGGGCGGAAGACGATCAGCCCCTCGCCCTCGAGCGCCTTCAACGCCTCGCGCACCGGCGCGCGGCTGACACCGAGGCGGGCAGCGAGATGCTCCTGACGGATCGGTTCGCCGGGCCCGATGCGGCCCGAGAGGATTTCTTCGCGCAAGTGATCGTAGACGATTTCCGGCAGGCTCTTGGCCTGGGCGACGGCCGTTACTCCCTTTGGCATCCAATTCCTCCCAATGATCGATTGTCGACAAAAATAAACGGGAAGCGATTCGCTGTCAATTATTGCCGGAAATCCGCTGGTCAGATGGGAGCCACAAACGCAGCCCGTGTAGCCTTCCATTGTTTCGCAACTAAATGACGGGATCGTTATCCCAACCGGCCGCACGGGTCGTACAGAACAGGTTTGGAATCGTCATGCTGGCGAACTTCCACCCGTCCCCGATGCGCACATAACCGCTGTCGTACTACCCGCAGACGAGATGGTGGTTTCCGCTGGTTGCGGTCTGCGGTCGAAGAAAACACCAGCGCCCCGTCGCCCGGTATCCTTCGACATCGATGCCGGGTTCATGACGTGGGACATTAACGTTGCGCAAGATCGGCGTGCCATTGGAATGCATTGACAGGGTTGCGCCGATATGGATTGTCGACAATCTATAGATGTCCGACGGGCGTCAATAGGCAAGGCGGCGGGCAATTCGCAAACAGCGCCCATTCAGCAACAGACGTGAGGCAGAGCATGTACGTCGGCCAGCGGGTCCAGCGTAAAGAGGATTTTCGTTTTCTCACTGGTCAGGGCCGGTATGTCGACGACCTCAAACTGCCGGGGATGGTGCATGCCGCGTTTTTGCGCAGTCCGCATGCGCATGCCCGCATTCGCGGTATCGACATCGCGGCCGCTTCGGCAATGCCGGGTGTCATCCGCATTCTGACCGGTCAGGACTGGAAGGCCGAGGGTCTCGGCACCTCGCCGGTGCTCTGGCTGGTGACGTCGCACGACGGCACGCCGATGAACGAGGTCAAGCGGCCGATCCTGGTGGACGAATTTGTCCGTCATGTGGGCGATACGCTGGCCCTGGTCGTGGCCGAGACGCGAATGCAGGCGCTCGACGCGGTCGATGCGATCGAGGTCGACTATGAGCCGCTGCCCGCGATCGCGCAGACCGCGGCCGCTCTCGATCCCGGTGCACCGCTGGTCCACGAACAGTTCGGCACCAACCAGGTGCTCGACTGGGAAGCCGGCAACCGCGACGCGGTCGCCGCCGCTTTCGCCAAGGCGCATCACATCACGGCGCTGACGCTCACCAACAACCGCATTACGGCCGTGCCGATGGAGCCGCGCGCCGTCGTCGGCCAGTACGACACGATGGACGATCGCTACACGCTCTGGTCGTCGACCCAGAACCCGCACATGGTTCGACAGTGGCTGGCCGAGAGCTCGCTCTATATCCCCGAGCAGCGCATCCGCGTGGTCGCACCCGATGTTGGCGGCGGATTCGGACAGAAGATCTATCACTATCCCGAAGAATCGACGCTGCTCTGGGCCTCGCGCACCGTCGGCCGGCCGATCAAGTGGGTTTCGACGCGAATCGAAAACATGACCGTCGATACCCATGCGCGCGACCATGCCACGACCTGCCGCATGGCCTTCGACGAGAACGGCAAGATTCTCGGCCTCGAGGTCGATACGATCGCCAATGTCGGTGCCTATCTGAGCCCGTTCGGGCCATGTATTCCCACCTATTTCTATGCACCGATGCTCTCGGAGCTATACAAGATCCCGGCGATCCATTGCCGGGTTCGCTGCGCCTATTCGCACACGACGCCGGTCGACGCCTATCGCGGCGCGGGCCGACCGGAATGTCTGTTCGTGGTGGAGCGGCTGGTCGAGAACGGTGCGCGCGAACTCGGCATCGACATCGTCGAGCTGCGCACGCGCAACCTGATCCAGGCCAACGAGTTTCCCTATACGACGGCGACGCGCATCACCTACGACAGCGGTGATTTTCCGGCGCTGATTTCGAAGCTCGAGGCGATGTCGGGCTACCAGCGACTTCGCGCCGAACAGGCCAAGTTGCGCAAAGAAGGCAAGCTGATGGGAATCGGCGTGTCGGCCTTTCTCGATTGTGCTGGCGCCGGCCCAAGCAAACTGATCGCGAAGCAAG
Source organism: Dongiaceae bacterium (assembly GCA_040902665.1). Taxonomy (GTDB): domain Bacteria; phylum Pseudomonadota; class Alphaproteobacteria; order Dongiales; family Dongiaceae; genus JAWXBK01. The sequence goes on along the minus strand of JBBDWX010000247.1, from coordinate 11,254 downwards.
GCGCGCGGATCGGGCTCTGGGATGTGGCGACGGTGCGCGTGCATCCTTCGGGCAAGATCAGTGTGCTATGCGGCAGTCATTCGCACGGCCAGGCGCATGGCACGACCTACGCGCAGATCGTCGCCGACCGGCTCGGCTGCGATATCGACGATATCGACATCGTCGAGGGCGACACCGATCGCGTCCCCTATGGCATGGGCACCTATGCCTCGCGATCGCTCTCCGTGGTTGGCAGCGCGATCGCAAAGGGCACCGACCGAATCGTCGCCAAGGGCAGCCGGCTTGCCGCGCGCATGCTGGAATGCGCCGAGGCCGATATCGTCTTCGAGAAGGGGCGTTTCGTCGTGCAGGGAACCGACCGTGCCGTTACGTTCAAGGATGTCGCGAGCATGGCCTATCGCGGGGCCGATTATCCCGACGGTTTCGAGCTCGGCCTCGACGAAACCGTGTTCCACGATCCCGACAGCTATAATTTTCCGTCGGCCGTCCATCTCTGCACGGTGCTGGTCGATCCCGAGACCGGCAAGGTGAAGCTGCGCGATTACTACGCGGTAGACGATGTCGGGCTTGTCATCAATCCGATGATTGTCGAGGGCCAGATTCACGGCGGGATTGTTCAGGGCATCGGCCAGGCGCTGATGGAAGATTGCGGCTATGACCCCGAGACGGGGCAGTTTTTGACCGCGACCTTCATGGATTACTGCATGCCGCGCGCCGACGATCTGCCGTCCTTTCAACTCGAATCGCAGGAAACCTTGTGCCCGACCAACCCGCTCGGCGTGAAGGGCGCGGGCGAGAGCGGCACGATCGGCGCACCGGTCGCCGTCACCAACGCCGTGGTCGATGCACTCTGGCATCTCGGTATCCGTCATATCGACATGCCGCTGACGCCCATGCGCGTCTGGCAGGCGATCCAGGATTTCAGTTTGGCACCAGATCTGACCGTCGAGGAACGAAGGCCACGCTGAACGACGGCAAGCGCGAGAGTGAAAGTGTCGCGGCAGCCGGCTGAGCGGAAATTACGAACTGTCAGCTCGTCCGATGGCCCGCTTCGCCGCGCTTGATGAAGCCGCCCATGCCCTCGCGCCCCTTCCACTGGGGCCCGTCCACGATCAGTTCGCCGCGCAGGAAGACCTTTTTCACCCGCCCCGTCAACGAGCGGCCTTCGAACAGGCTGTAGTCGATCCGGCTGTGATGTTCGCTCGCGCGGATCGTCCATGTCTCGTTCGGATCGAATAAAACGATGTCGGCATCGGAGCCAACCGCGATGGTTCCCTTGCGCGGAAACAGCCCGAACAGCTTCGCCGGCGTCGTCGATGTCACCTGCACGAAGCGGTTGAGCGACAGCCGGCCGTTCCGGACCCCACCGTCATAGACCAGCGGCAGCCGCGTTTCGACACCCGGGGCGCCGTTCGGGATCTTGTTGAAATTATCGTGACCCTGCTGCTTCGAATATTTCATGCCGAGCGGCTGCTCGTTGAAACAGAACGGGCAGTGATCGGTCGAGATTACCTGCAGATCGTCGGTGCCGAGGCCGCGCCACAGCATCGACTGGTGATGATGATCGCGCAGCGGCGGGGTCATCACGAACTTCGCGCTATCGAAACCCGGCCGCTCGTATTCTTCCCTGGTGAGAAACAGGTAATGCGGACAGGTTTCGGCATGGACCCGGATGCCGCGATCGCGCGCCGCGGTTACGGCTGCGAGTGCTTCGGCGGCCGATAAATGCACGATATAGACCGGCGCTTCGGCCAGTTCCGCCAGGGTAATTGCACGCTGCGTTGCCTCGCCCTCCATCAGGCTGGGCCTTGTGCTTTCGTGATAGCGCGGCGCGGTATGGCCGGCGGCCAGCGCCTCCTCGATCAGGACCTGGATGACCGGGCCGTTCTCGGCATGCATGCAGATCATGCCGCCATTGTCGCGGGCAACCCGCATCGCCTTGAAAATGGTTGCATCGTCGACCATCAGCACACCGGGATAGGCCATGAACAATTTGAAGGTGGACACGCCTTCCTGATGGATCAGCGATTTCATGTCGATCAGCACCTGCTCGCTGACCTTGGTCAGGATCAGATGCGCCGAGACGTCGACGCAGGCGGTCGCCGCACGCTTGTGCCAGTCCTCCAGAGCATCGTGCGGCGTGCGCCCGTCCTGGTTGCAGAAATCGACCAATGTGGTGGTGCCGCCGAAGGCCGCCGCTTTCGTTCCGCTGCCGAATGTATCGGCCGTCCGCGCGACGCCGAAATCCCAGTCGAGATGCGTATGCACGTCGACGCCGCCGGGCAGAACAAGAAGCCCCTTCGCGTCATGCACCTCGGCGTGATCGCCGACCGGAATATCGAGACCGATGGTACGAATGCGACCGCCATCGACCACGATGTCGGCGACATAGTCATCGCTGGCCGTAACGATGCGGCCGTTTCGGATCAGCAAGGTCATCGCATCCCCTGTCTCCGGCCCGACGGCCGGCTGCGTTCAGTTGCGCGCCGCCATCTTCAGGCTGAGCGGCGACACCTGGTCGGCGGTCCGCTTGGCCCAGTCCATCGTCGGTACCCGCGCGAGCGCGCGACGCTGCCCCGCTTCCAGCCGGTCCAGAACCTCGTCCTGGTCCATGGTGAGCACCTTGCGATCGGCAACGACCTGTTCGCCGTTCACGAACACGTCGCGCACCGCCGCCGCGACGCCCGAATAGACCAGCGAGCGCAACGGGTCGCGCACCGGCCGCATCGAGGGATGGGTGAGATCGACCAGCACGATATCGGCCTTTGCGCCGACGGAGATCCGGCCGAGATCGTCGCGCCCCAATGCCTTCGCTGCGCCCAGCGTTGCGATTTCGAATACATCTTCGGTCCGCAGCAGGTCGACATGACCGCTTGCGACCTTCGACATGAGGCCGGCGATGCGCATCTCCTCGATCATGTCATGCGGATAACAATCCGTGCCGAGCGCCATATTGACACCCGCCGCCCGATAGCCGCCCAGCGAGCGCATCATGTCGCCCCATTGCGCAAAGGCGCGCGGGCAATGCACGACCGTCGTGCCGCTCTCGGCCAGCCGTTCCAGATCGCGGTGCTCATAGTGATTGATCCAGGGATGCTGGTCGATATTGATCGCATGGCCGAGCAGCGTCTTCGGCCCCAGCACACCAATTTCAGCAAGCCATTCGATCGGGGTCTTGCCATGCCGGCGCATCATCTCGCGATGCTCCATGACCGATTGCGAGGCATGGGTCTGCAACGGGATATCGCGATCCTCGGCGGCCTGCTTGCAACGCTCAAACAGATCCGGCGTACAGGTATCGGCCTGCGCCGCACCGACCATGCCGTGCAGCCGGCCGGAGGAGTGCTCCATCGCCGCGTCGATCATTTCGAGCGCGCGCGACAGGTTCTGGACGCCCTTCTCTTCGTACCAGGTGTAGAGATGGTCCTTGCCGTTGGGCGTGTACCAATGGCCGGACTGCACCATCGGGCAGACATAGGTGCGGATACCGGTGCGGCCGAGCATATCGACCCAGCCGTCATGGGGCAGGCCGGAGCAATAGAGCTCGGCCATCGTCGTGCAGCCGCTGCGCAGGAGATCGGAAACGGAAGCCTGCGTTGCGGCAATCGCCGATTCCTCATCTTCCTGCAAGAGCCACGTATATTCGAAGAGCTGCGTCATCCCCATATGCTTGGACGCCAGATCCTCGAAGAAGCCCTTGCCGTGCATCTCCATGTAGGCGTGCAGATGGAGGTCGAGCAGGCCGGGCATGACCATGACGCCCTCGCCGGAGATCGTGCGGTCGGTTTGGCCCGAAAACTGTGGCCCGACATGAACGATGCTGTCGGCCGTAAACGCGACGTCGACATTGCGCAGAAACTGGTGGTGCCCGGTCGATTTGTCGTAAGCGATCACCCAGTCGGCATTCCTGATCACGGTCGTCGTCATCGCGCTGGCCTCCTGGCCGGGTTGGCGGGGGGGGGG
>JBBDWX010000247.1:0-7281 GCA_040902665.1 Dongiaceae bacterium | reverse complement strand
GCTTCAACGGTCAGCAACCCTTGTGGTTGGGTCCGTGACCCTGCCAATCCTTCGGCAGTTCCGGAATCCGCCCGTCATAGTACGGCAGCTCGTCGACGCGCGGCTTGTAGCTGCCGTCGTCGATGCATTTCTTCACATGCAACGCAATCTCTTCGAGCGTCGCAAACCACACGCCGCCCTTCTTCTGCATATCCTCGATCATTTTCGAGACGCGCCGGCAGCGCGCGAGGCGGCCGGACACGAAGGGATGCCACACGGCAATCCACAAGCCGCGCTCCTCCCACATCGCCTCGAATTCCGACATGTAGACGTTCATTGTTTCGTCCGGCGACTTGATCGGCATCATGTAGTTCATATCCGGGCTATGGGTGTAATGCGGCCAGTCGTCCATCGCCCAGTGCGATGGCAGTTCGATAAGGCTGCCGTTGCTGCATTTCAGGACATAGGGGATATCGTCGCCCATCAGTGTCGCGTCGTACAGAAATCCATGCTTGCAAAGAATCTCTGCGGAGTTCTTCGAGAAGTTGTAGAGCGGCGCCCGATAGCCGCGCGGGGCCTGCCCGGTCATCTTCTTGATCGTGTCGAGCGCGCGGCTCGTCCAGTACTCCTCGTCCTCGCGGCTCTGCTCGTTCGGATGCTCATGGAGATAGCCATGATGCGCGATCTCGTGGCCACCCTCCAGAATCGGATCGACCAGTTGCGGATAGCGCTCCATGCACCAGGCGGGAAAGAAGAACGTCTGCTTCAGTCCGTGATCCTTGAACATCTCCAGAATGCGCGGCACTGCGATCGTGTCGTATTTCAGCCAGGACATGGTCGACAGCATCGTCTCGGCCCGATTGGGATGTGCGAGATGAAGAATACTGTCGCTGTCGATGTCGAAAGTGATGGCCACGGCGACGCGCGCATTGTTTGGCCAGGGAACGGGATTCTTGATCATCGGATACCCCTCTCGGTTTCGGTTTGATCTGTCATGATTTGATGGCGGCAATGCCTTCGATTTCGATCAGAAGATCCTCGAAGGCGAAACCCGCCAAACTCAGGCTGTCAGTATCGCCAGCTCACGTTGACGGGCCGCAACGAGCGAGCGCAATCGCCGCGTGTTTGCCGCAACCGCGCCTGGCGCCGGCATTATTCTTGCGAGACCTTCCGCGACAGCCGCCCGGGCCACCGCTTCCGCGACCGTCGGATAAAGATCGTCGTCGAGCGGCGACGGCAGGATCCGATCGGGGCCGAGCGTCGCGGCCGGCACCGAGCCGGCGATCGCGCGCGCGGCGGCAAGGCACATCTCGAGGCTGATGCGCCGGGCCCGCACATCGAGCGCGCCGCGCATCAATGCCGGGAACGCCAGCACATTGTTGCAGTGATTGGGGTAATCGAACCGCCCGCTGGCAACGATTGCGGCACCGGCCGCCTGCGCCGCGTCGGGCAGGATTTCCGGATCGGGATTGGCAAGCCCGAACACGATCGGCCCGGCGGCCATCGAGCGTACCATCCCCGGTTCGACCAGGTTCCTGACGGAGAGCCCGATGAACAGATCGGCGCCGCGCATCGCGTCCGCGAGACCGCCGCGAATACCGGACCGATTGGTCCGCGCGGCGATATCGCGCCAATGCGCATGGGCAAGATCGGCATCCGGATGGAGAATGCCGGCGCGGTCGACGGCCACGATATCGCCGATGCCGAGTGCCTCGAGCATGGCGATGGTGGCGCTGCCGGCGGCACCGACGCCATTGACGACCGCCCGGATGTCGCCCGGGCGCCGTTCCGTAACTTTCAGCGCGTTCAGCACGGCCGCGGTGACGACGGTTGCGGTGCCGAACTGATCGTCGTGGAGGATCGGCACCGGCATCGTGCCGTCGAGCCGGCGCATGACGTCGAAACAGACCGGCGCTGCGACATCCTCGAGATTGAACCCGCCGAATGTCGGCTCCAGCGCCGCGATAATGTCGACCAGATGATCGCCGTCGCGCGCCTGAACGCAGAGCGGCATGCAATCGACGCCGGCCAGCATCTTGAACATGACCGCCTTGCCCTCCATCACGGGCATGCCGGCACGCGGGCCAATATTCCCGTATCCGAGAACCGCCGTTCCATCGGTCACCAGGGCGATGAGATTGTCCTTGGATGTCTGTTCGTGCAGCTCGTCCGGCGCTTCGACCAGGCGCCGGACGACATGCCCGACGCCCGGCGTGAAGGCAACGGCAATGTCGCGCAGCCCCCGCACCACAACCTTCGGCAGGATCTCAAGCTTGCCATGGCCGTAATAGACATCGCGCGCCAGCGCGAGCGCCTCTTGGGCCGTAACGGGGGCCGTAACGGGAGCCGTAACGGGGGCCGTAACGGGGGCCGTCACCGGTGCATCGGACATCGGGACAAAGCCTATGTCGTGACCAGACGTGCGAGCGTCTTTCGCGCCGCGTCCTGGCCTTCGCGAACCAGGATCTCGTAAAGCGCAATCTGGCCCAGCTGCGACCAGACATAGTTCTTGAGCTGGTTGAACGGCCGCCCGTCGAGATCCTTGCCCTTGATGCCGAGATCGTTCTCTGCGAACTGCTTCAAGAGCGGCCAGGTGTAGAGCTGGGCGCCGCCCATCGCGTAGGGCCAGTTCATGTCGGCCAGATGCGTGACCCATTGTTCCGCCGGTTGCGGCGCCAGAACGACATCACCTCCCTTGCGTTCCAGGAGACCGTAGGCCACCGGATCGACCTGGGCCATGACGGCGGCTGCCTTGATGAAATGCGCGACACGATCGAGCCCGCGCCATTGCGTGACGACCTTGCGCCCGTCCATCGAGGCTTCGAGTGCGGAAAGTTGATGCGCGGCCGCCATCGCCATCACGATGCGCGAATCGTAACGGCGATACATCAGTTCCGCCGTCACATAGATACAATGCGCATGCCAGGTATCGTCATAAACGGTGCGAGGCTCTTCGAGCCAGGACCCGTCCTGCTGCCACTGATAGAGCCACACCTTCGGATATTCGTGCACCAGCAGCGACGCCACCGGCAGGTCGCGATTGATCGGCAGTCCGTACATCTGGCGGTAGCTCTGCGTGTAGGCATCCGCCATACGGATATTATAGGCAACCGTGACCGCGAGACCGCCCGGATGGGCATTGTAGAAATCGTTGTGGCTCGAGGGTGCGGTCAGATAGGTCTGCGGGTCCATATGGCCGCGCGGCCAGACATGATCCGGATCGTCTTCCGCATTGAAGAACCCGAGTTTCACCATCTCGGCGAACAGCTTCTTGCGATCGGCGTCCGACTTGTACATCTCGAGAAAGCTGACTTTCGGCGCCACGATGCATTCCGTCATCAGACGGCGATAACCCGGATCCTCCAGGCTGGCCGCCGTCTGCAGCAGCTCGTTATAGATCCCCATAACGAGCCGGGACGCGCGTGCCATGTCTTCCGGCGACATCGACACGATCTGATCCAAGCGCCGCGCCGGCGCAAGATCGAGATCCTCGGAAAAATGTGAGTATTCGAACTTGCCCGGCAGCGGGCCGTTGATCCCACCGGGTCCATGGGCGATGCACATCGGTCTCTCCTCTTTCCGGTTTCTCTCTAGCGAAAGAACAGACCCGTTTCCGGGTCGAGCAAATGTTCGGCCCTCGGCGTGAAGCCCAGCCAGGCCGGGCCTTCCTGCGACACCGGGTGATCCGGCCGGACCGATGCTCGCACGATTGCCTCGCCGATGCGTATATCGAGCACATGCCGACTGCCAAGCCGTTCGATCCAGATCACCTCGGCGGCGATGGCGGCATCGTCGGTACGGTCCGGTGCAACGGCAATCGCCTCCGGCCTGACACCGAACGCTATTTTTTTCGGCAGTGTCGAGCGCATCTTGAGGCTTTCCATACCATCGATACCGGCCTCGAAACCGGCGCCGATCAGGATCGGGCGGCCGTCGCGATCGGACAGTTCCGCCGACACGATGTTCATCGGCGGCGTACCGACAAACTGCGCGACGAAGCGATTGGCCGGGCGGCGATAGACATCGTCGGGCGTGCCGATCTGCTGGAGCCGGCCCTGATGCAACACGGCAATGCGATCGGACATCGACATGGCCTCGACCTGATCGTGCGTCACATAGAGCATGGTCTGGCCGGTGTCACGATGCAGCGCCTTGAACTCGATCCGGAGCGCGATACGAATTCTCGCATCGAGATTGGTCAGCGGTTCATCGAGCATAAGCACGCGGGTCGGGTGCGCGATCGCGCGCCCGATGGCAACGCGCTGCTGCTCACCGCCGGAGAAAGTCCGCGGCAAGCGATCGAGCAGATGCGGGATCTTCAGCATCTCCGCGACCTCGGTCACCCGCCGGACGATGTCGGCGGCCGGCACACCCGCCGTGCGCAACGGAAAGGCGATGTTTTCGTACCCGGTCAGCGTCGGAAACAGGGCGATATTCTGGAACAGCAGGCTGAGCTTCCGGTCCTTCGGTTGCAGCGCCGTGACGTCCTCACCATCGACGAGAATGCGGCCACGATCCGGCCGATGGAGCCCGGCCACGGTCTTGAGCAATGTCGACTTGCCGGCGTTCGTCGGCCCGACGATGCCAAAAAACTCACCCTTCCGGAGCGCAAAGGAAACGTCGTCAAGTGCGAGTGTATTCTCGCCGAAGGACTTGGAAAGATTCTCGACCGCAAGCCAGCTCATGCGACCGGCTCCACCGGAACGGAGGCGGCGACCCGGCCGGTATCCTCGCGGATGAGATGCGCGCTTCCGGCTTCGATCGCGATCGCGACCCGATCACCGATGGCAGCCGCGTGGGGCACCGTTGCGACCGCCGCAAGCTGATCGCCATAGTCGACATGGATAATGTGCTCGGCGCCAAGATTCTCGACGAACCGCACGATGCTGGCGGCAGCACCGCTTTCGCCGGCTTCCGCCAGGCGAAAATGGTGCGGGCGCACTCCCAGCCAATGTCGGCCCTGCGGTACGTCGTGCAGCGTCAGCGCGATCGGGCCATGTAACGCCGTGCGAACCGAAACGCCGCCGCCGCTTACCGACACATCGCAGGGCAGAATATTGATCGGTGGATCGCCGATGAACTCGGCCACGAACCGGTCGACCGGGCGATGATATATCTCGTCCGGCGTGCCGACCTGCAGCAGCTCTCCGGCGCGCATGACCGCAATGCGATCGGACATCGACATCGCCTCGACCTGATCGTGCGTCACATAGAGAATGGTCTGATTGAGCTCGCGCTGAATCTGCTTCAGTTCGCCGCGCAGCGACGCGCGCAGCGAAGCATCGAGATTCGACATCGGCTCGTCGAGCAGCAGCAGTTCCGGTTGCGTTACCAGAACCCGGGCGATGGCGACGCGCTGCATCTCGCTCATGTTGAGCGACCCGCCATAACGGCCGAGTATCGGACCGAGATCCAGTTTCTCGATCATCGCCGAGAGCCGTCTCTCGCGCTCGTCGCGCGGCACGCGCTGCGCCTCGAGCCCGAAGGCAAGATTTTCGCGCACGGTGAGTCGGCTGAAGACGGCATAGTCCTGGAAAACCAGCCCGATGCGACGACGCTGCGGCGGCAGGCGATTGACCACCCTACCGTCGACGAGAATTTCGCCGCCGTCGGGGTCGAGAAACCCGGCGATCATCGAAAGCGTGGTCGATTTACCGCAGCCCGAGGGCCCGAGCAGCGATAGAAACTCGCCGCGCCGGAGCGACAGGTTGACGCCCTTGACCGCCTCGAAACTGTCGAAGCGCGTGCGCAGATCCCTCAGTTCAAGCCGCGGCTTCATGCGCTACCGCTTCACGGCGCCAAATGTGAGACCACGGACGAGATGCTTCTGGATCAAATAGCCGAACAGAATTACCGGAAGCGTCGAAACTGTGCCCATCGCCGCCTGGACGCCATAGAGCTTGCCCGACGAGGCGGACACATAATTGGCCACCTGCAGTGTTACCGTGGTCACGCTTCCCGAGGTCAGCACAAGCGCAAAAAGAAACTCCGACCAGTTCAAAATAAAGATGAAGAGCGCAGTCGCGAGGACGCCGCCGCGAATGAGCGGCAGGGTGATCGTCAGAAATGCCCGGAACTGGCCCATGCCGTGCACCATCGCCGCGCCCTCGAGCTCGATCGGTACCTCCTCGATGAAGGAGCGGATCATCCAGAGCGAAAACGGCAGGGTGAATGCCGTGTATGCAAGAATCATGCCGAAATAGGTGTCGGAGAGCTTCAGGATGGAGAACAGCGCGACCATCGGCACGACGACGGCAATCGGCGGCATCATCCGGACGGTCAGAAACTGGAAGGGATAGTTCTCGCCGCCGGTGCGGAAGCGCACGACCGAGTAAGCGGCAAGCGTTCCGAAGGAAACCGACAGGATCGTCGCGATGGTCGAGATGATGGCGGAATCCTGAAACGCCTTCCAGGCGCTGCCGGAAACCTTGTAATCGAGCGACCCCTGCTGGCTCGCCGCGAATTCGCGCGCGGCCTCGGGAAAGAACACGATCCGGTAGTTCTGCAAAGTCGGCGCATCGGTCAGCCAGATCGGCGGCCACGCCGCCCATTCGTCGAACGGCTTGAACGACGTCGCAATCAGCCAGTAGATCGGAAAGAACGCGAACAGCATCGCGACGACGACCGCGAAGCGCTTCAGCAGGGTAACCGCTGCGGACTGCGTCATTCCACGGCCCTCATCCGTGCCGCTTGAGCGGTCGCGCCATGGCGAGGCATACCGAGATCACGACCACCAGCACGATGAGGGCGGCGGCCGCGATATAGCCCATGCGGAAATAGACGAACGCGCCGTTATACATGAACATCGATATCGTCTCGGTCGCGCCGCCGGGCTGACCGCGCGTCAGGATATAGACCGGGTCGAATATTTTGAACGTCTCGATCGACCGGATCAGCACGGCGATGCCGAGCACCGGCGTCAGCAGCGGTAGCATGATGCGGAAGAATATCCGGGCCGGCGATGCGCCCAACATAATCGCGGCGCGTATCTGGTTTTGCGGCAGGCTCATTAGCCCGGTCAGAACCAGCAGGAACATCAGCGGCGTCCATTGCCAGATCTCGGCCAGCATGATTGGCGCCAGCGCCCATACCGGATGCGACAGCCAGGAGAACTCATAAGGCGAGCCGGATATGATCGAGATGACGTGATTGATCGGGCCACGCTCGTTGAACAGCATGAAGAAGGCGTTGGCGGCATCGACCGGAATGATCATCATCGGCAGGATGACGATGCTGACAGCCAGCTTCTTCCAGGGCCATTCCTCGATGAACAGCAGAGCAAGGCCGAGCGCGAGCACGAGT
>JBBDWX010000246.1:0-2264 GCA_040902665.1 Dongiaceae bacterium | reverse complement strand
ATGTGATCCAGGCGCTCGAACAATCGGGTGCCGACGGGGTGATGATCGGGCGCGGCTGCTACGGGCGTCCCTGGTTCCTTCGTCAGGTCATGCAATATCTGCGCGACGGCGAGACATTGCCGGATCCGAGTGTTGCCGAGCAGAAGCAGATCCTGCTCGATCACTTCGCGGACATGCTCGATCATTACGGGCCGGAGCGCGGCGCGCCGATCGCGCGCAAGCATATCGGCTGGTACTCGAAGGGTCTGACCGGATCGGCCGAGTTCCGTACCAGCGTCAACCGGACGCGCGATGCCGTTGTGGTGCGCGACCTGATTTCCGGTTTCTACGATCGCTGTGTCGAGCGGGACGCAGCCTGATGGGCAAGCCGGCGCTGAGGGCGATCTCGGCGCCAATTGTTGCGGTGCCCGGCGCAACTGCCATTCTCGATGCAATGCCGGTCGCGGTCATCGTCATCGATGCGACGCGGCGCATCGTCGATGCCAATGCGGCAGCAGCCGAGCTGTTCGGCACCGGCCTGCGTACGCTGACTGGCCTGAAGCTCGCGGATTTATGTGGCGAGAACAGCGCCATCGAAGCGCTGGTCCTGCGTGCGGCCACTGAAAATGTTGCGCTGAGCGAGGATTCAATACTCCTCACGCGGCCAGACGGGCTCGACAACCGTGTATCGATAGACGTGGCACCGATCGGGTCTGGAAGCGACGAGGCGGTCATCGTGTTGCGCGATCGTACGATTGCCGACCGGCTCGACCGGCAGGCGGCCCAGCGCGATGGCACCCGCTCGGTCGGCGCAATGGCGGCCATGCTTGCACACGAAGTTCGCAATCCATTGGCCGGCATTCGCGGTGCCGCACAATTGCTGCAGCCCGCTCTCGATGAGAACGGCCGGGGCCTGGCCGAGATGATATGCCAGGAGGTCGATCGCATCGTCGGCGTACTGTCTACGGTCGAGACGCTGGCGTCGGGCCAGCCTGTTGCACGCAACGCCGAAAACATTCACGAAATTCTCGATTATGTATGCCGCGTCGCAGCGGCCGGATTCGCCCGCGGGCGGCGCATCTTGCGCGAGTACGATCCCTCTCTCCCGCCGGTTGCCGGCGATCGGGCGCTGCTGATCCAGGCCTTCGTAAACCTGGTGAAGAATGCTGCGGAGGCCACGGAAGAAATCGGCGGCGATATCCGCATCGCAACGCGCTACGAGCCGGGGCTCGCTCATCTCGGGCCGAACGGCGAACGGCGAAAGATCCCGCTGGTCGTTTCGATCATAGACGACGGGTCGGGCATTCCCTCCCTCGTTCGCGATCATCTGTTCGATCCTTTCATGACCACCAAACCGCAGGGGCGGGGTCTCGGCCTTGCGCTGGTCGCGCGTATCGTTGCCGATCATGGCGGTGCAATAGACGTGAGCAGCGAGCCGCGCCGCACCCGTTTCGATGTCATGCTGCCGGTCGCGTCCGGCGCGCTCGGGTCATGATCCGCGCAACGATCCTCGTGGCCGACGACGATCGCGCGATCCGCACGGTGATCGCGGAAGCGCTCGGCCGGCAGGGATATGACGTGCGTGCGGCGGGCGATGCGGCGACGCTCTGGCAGTGGGTCAAAGCCGGCGATGGCGATCTGGTGATAACCGACGTGCTGATGCCCGATGGCAACGGTCTCGATCTCGTGCCGCAGATTGCACGGCACCGGCCCAATCTCCGCGTCATTGCCATGAGCGCACAAAGCACGCTCGGCACCGCGCTTCGCGCCGCCGAAAGCGGAGTCTTCGATTACCTGCCCAAGCCGTTCGATCTCGATGTGCTGGTCCGTCTGGTCGATCGTGCGCTCGAGCGGCCGGAGATGCTTCCTGCCGCCGAGACCAGCGAGAGCGACGACACGATCCCGCTGATCGGTCGCTCGCCGGCGATGCAGGAAATCTATCGTCTGGTCGCCAAGCTCGTGCAGACCGATCTGACGGTGCTGATAACCGGCGAATCCGGCACCGGCAAGGAGCTGGTCGCGCGTGCCTTGCATCAATACGGGCGGCGCCGGCGCGGTCCGTTCGTGGCGATCAACATGGCGGCGATCCCGCGCGAACTGATCGAAAGCGATCTGTTCGGCCACGAGAAGGGCGCTTTCACCGGCGCTTCCGCGCGCGCGGCCGGCCGCTTCGAACAGGCGCAGGGCGGCACCCTGTTCCTCGACGAGATCGGCGACATGCCGCCCGAAGCACAGACGCGGCTGCTGCGCGTTCTGCAGGAAGGCGAGTTCACGACGGTCGGCGG
>JBBDWX010000245.1:0-15800 GCA_040902665.1 Dongiaceae bacterium | reverse complement strand
CGCATTCCGACACCTGGCGCGAAGACAGCGAGCGGATCGATCACGGCACCATGTTCTTTCATGCAGCCCGACAGGGCCTGGTCGATCCCGCACATTCGGTGCAGATCGGCCTTCGCACCCATAACGACGAAACCCACGGCTTCAACATCCTCGACGGCAACTGGGTGCAGGAGCACGGGCCGCAGGCGGTGATCGATCGCGTGCACGAAATCGTGGGCGATCGGAAGGCCTATCTCACTTTCGATATCGACTGCCTCGATCCGGCTTTTGCGCCGGGCACCGGCACGCCGGTTTGCGGCGGGCTGACTTCGTGGCAGGCGAAACGCATCCTCGGCGGTTTCACGGGCATCGACCTGATCGGCATGGATATCGTCGAGGTGGCGCCCGCCTACGATGTCGGCGAGGTGACGGCGCTCGCCGGCGCGACCCTGGCAATGGAGTATCTCTGCCTGCAGGCCTCGAAGCGGCCGCTGCCGGCATAGAGTTACTCCGCTGACGCAGCGTCAGCCGCCGGCGCCGTGCCAGAGCGCGGTATCGAACGCATCGGGCAGTTCGCGCGGCAGCGACAAAGCCTCCCAGACTTCCCCCATGGCGGCGATCAGGCCGGCGATCATCGCCGTGTCGTGATAGGGCGTCGGCGTGATGCGCAGCCGCTCGGTGCCGCGCGGCACGGTCGGGTAGTTGATCGGCTGGATGTAGATGCCGTGCCGGTCGAGCAGCCGGTCGCTCGCCAGCTTGCAGCGCTCCGGATCGCCGACCCAGACCGGCACGATATGCGTCGCCGACGGCATCATCGGCAGGCCGGCGCGGGCAAGTGCCGCTTTGGTGAGAGCAACCTGCTGTTGCTGCGCCGTGCGTTCGCTGCCGGAATTCTTGAGATGCGACACTGCGGCGCGGGCCGCTGCGGCTACGGCCGGCGGCAGGGCGGTCGTGAATATGAAACCGGGCGCGAACGAACGGACCGCATCGCAGACCGCTTCCGAGCCGGCGATGTAGCCGCCGAGCGTACCGAACGCCTTGGCGAGTGTGCCCTGCACCACGTCGATCCGCCCCATCGCGCCATCGCGCTCGGCGATGCCGCCGCCGCGCGGCCCGTACATGCCAACCGCGTGGACCTCGTCGAGATAGGTCATCGCGCGATAGCGTTCGGCGAGATCGCAGATCGCCGAGATCGGCGCGATATCGCCGTCCATCGAATAGACCGACTCGAAGGCGATCAGCTTGGCGCGATCCGGGCCGGCGCTTTTCAGCAGGGTCTCGAGATGATCGAGATCGTTATGGCGGAAGATCTGCTTCGCGGCCCCCGAGCGGCGGATGCCCTCGATCATCGAGGCATGATTGAGCTGGTCCGAGAGGATCAGGCAATCGGGCAGCAGACGCGCGATCGTGCCGATCGCCGCCTCGTTGGCGACGAAACCCGAAGTAAAAACCAGCGCCGTCTCCTTGCCGTGAAGGTCGGCGAGCTCGTTCTCGAGCGCGACGATCGGATGGTTCGTGCCCGAGATATTGCGCGTGCCGCCGGCGCCGGTGCCCATGCGGCCGGCCGCCTCCTGCATCGCGCCGACCACTTCGGGATGTTGCCCCATACCGAGATAGTCGTTCGAGCACCAGACGGTGACTTCGTGGGTTCCCGACGGCGAGCGATAAAGCGCGCGCGGAAAGCGTCCCGCGATCCGTTCGAGGTCGGCGAACACGCGATAGCGCCGCTCGGCCTTCAGGCTCTCGACCGCATCCTCGAACACATTCCGGTAGTTCATGCCGTCTCCCGTCATCGACGGACCGGGCGCGGGCCGCCGCGGCTCTGTTCGATCCATAATGTCGCATCGCGCCACCCGAATATACGAAGCCCCGGCGATGCAATGTCGGCAGCGGGCCTTCGGGCTCGTCAGCACCGGATCTCTAACATATTAATTCCATTAATAAAATCCGGAAGTGCGGCATAAACAGTTGCACGCGGGCGGCGATCGGTCGCATGCCGAATGAGCAGAGGGGCACGCTGTACCGGAATTCACGTCCCTCATTGCCTCGGGACGCATGTCATGACGCCGCGACGCCACTGGCTCTTCGTTCTCGCCTGCGGCGCGATCATGATCACGCTGACGATGGGCCTGCGTCAGACCTTCGGGCTCTTTCTGTCGCCGATCAGCGAATCGCTCGGGACCGGCCGCGAGATGTTCGCCTTCGCGATCGCGATCCAGAATCCGATCTGGGGCGCGTCGTCGCCGTTCTTCGGCGCGCTGGCCGATCGCTATGAGCCCCTGGATCACAGGAACCCCGGGGCGCGGATCGTTGCGCCAGGAACGGTAGAACGGGCACCAACGGCCGAACGCCCACTCATCGCGCCGGCATACCTCGCTCAAGGTCTCACTCGCAATGGAATCAGGCCTCTGGCAGTCTTCATTCGGGCTGGCTCTGATGCGATCGCCTATGTCCGCACCGAAACGCTTGTCGCGTTTGCCGGGGTCGGCTACAGATCGTGCAGTCGATTCCGGGAGATCTCAGATGAGCGTTGCCACGATCGCGCCCAATGCCACGCTCGTTGAGACATTGTGGCCCGCCCGATCTGAATCGCGCGCCATCCGTATCCTCATCCTAATGACGGTCGGGGTTCTGCTGCTGTGGCTCTCGGCCAAGATTCAGATCCCGCTCTGGCCGGTCCCACTCACCATGCAGACCTTTGTCGTGCTGACACTCGGTCTTGCTTATGGCCCGCGGCTCGGCTTTGCGACCGTGGTTGCCTATCTTGCCGCCGGCGCGGTCGGTTTGCCGGTTTTCTCCGGCGGCTGGGGCGAGGGCGGCGGGATCGTGCATCTCTACGGGCCGACCGCCGGGTATCTGGTCGGCTTCGCGCTGGCCGCGTGGATTTGCGGCCGCCTCGCGGAGCGCGGATGGGATCGCAGCCCGGTCGAAGCCGTGCTCGCGATGCTGATCGGCAATCTTGCGATCTATGTGCTGGGCGTTTCCTGGCTCGCAACGCAAATCGGCACAGTGCCGGCGCTGGAATACGGATTGCTGCCGTTTCTGGCTGGCGATGCGTTGAAAATCGCGCTCGGCGCCGTCACCCTGCCGCTCGCATGGTATCTGCTCGATCGCAGGCGATAATTCTCAGGTTGCTTCGCGATAGTCCAGCAGCGCGACCATCCCTGCCGCCATATGGTAGAGGTGGTGGCAATGCAGCATCCAGCGGCCGGGGTTGTCGGCATCGAAGGCGATCGTGACGGTCGTTTCGGGCGGCACCAAAAGGGTGTCGCGCCGGGCGCCGCGAAACCGCTGCTCTCCGATCGCAACGACCTGGAATCCGTGCCCGTGCAGATGCATCGGATGGCTCATGCCGGTGCGGTTCCGAATGGCGACCTCGATGCGTTCGCCGCGCGCGGCTGTGACGGGGCCGCTCCCCGAGCGGTCGCGCAGATCCACGCCCCAGCGATAGTCGCCGTGCCCGCCGAAAAGATCCGCTGTCAAACGGCGGTCCGCAGGCTGTTCGGCGAGCGGGGTCGCAGCTTGCATTCGTTGCTCGATTTCGAGGTCCAGAAACCCGGCCGATAGCTCGGCCAGCCCGGACAGCCGCGAGGTCGCCGCGCCCGCAGTTGCCAGAACGATCCCGGTCCGCGCCGTATCGCCTTCGCGCAGCGCCAGGATCGGGAACGAGCCGCCGGTCTTTGGAACAGTGATTTCCAGGTCAATGCGTTGCGATATCGCGAGCGGAAAGCGAGAGCCCGCGATTGCGGCAATGTTCCGTCCGTCGACGGCGATCAGCGAGGCGACCAGTTCGCCGGTATCGATGTGGAAATTGGTCGCCGCGGCCGCGTTAACGATGCGCAGTCGAATTCGTCCGGATCGCTCCACCGGCACGATTTCGGGGTCGTCGAGTGTGCGATCGTTCGCGAGATAGGCATCGAAATCGATGTCGTTGGCATGAACCATCATGCCGCTCATCGAACTGCTTTCAAGATCCATCGCATGGCCTGCGTGCTCATCCGGAGTGGCCGGGATTCCGGAAGCGCCGGCCATGCCGTGACCGCCGGCATTCAATGCCAGGAGTATTTCTTCGGCCGGGCGGAAACTGAAATCGTGCAGCATGACGACGACGTCCTGTCGGTCGATCGCCAATTCTTCGGGATCGTGGACGATCAATGGGGCCGCCAGCAGGGCTTGTTCCTGCAGGCCGAGATGGGAATGCATCCAGAAGGTTCCCGCCTCGTGCAACGGGAACTCGTAATCGCGGCTTTCATCGGTTTCCAGCGCCGCCGCCGGCATGCCTGGCATGCCATCCTGTTCCCAGGGCGGCGTCAGCCCGTGCCAGTGTATCAGCGTCGGGCTTCCGATCCGGTTCTCGAGCCGCACCCGGAACGGCTCGTTCAGTGCGATGGATAGTCCGGCGGTGCCTTGCCCGTTATGCAAGCCGAATGCGTCGGCCGCCCGACCGTGAACCTCGATGATGCGGCGCTCCGCGCGAAGGATTTGCGCCGAGCTCCCCTCGGCAATCGCCCGGGACATCGATGAAAATGGCGCCATGGTCAGGCCTGCCGTTAGGCCAGCGAGGAATCGACGGCGGCTGTGGGGGCTCATGAATGTTTTCTCTTCAATGGTTTTGCAGACGGTCGTCAGGGCGCCTGCGGCGCGCCGTACGGGGTCGGGTTTTCGCCGGCCACGAGTTCCTGCCGCGCGCGCAGCAGGATCAGCGTCGCCGAATGGAGGAACAGCCCTGCCATGCCGGCCGCGACGACGAGGTCCGGCCAGTATGAGCCGCTGATCCAGACGAGGGCGGCCGCGCCGATGACGGCAATGTTGCCGATGGCATCGTTGCGGCTGCACAGCCAGACCGACCGGATATTGGCATCGCCCTCGCGAAAACGGATCAGCAGCACGACGCTGACGAAATTGGCGGCCAGTGCGAGAAACCCGATCGCGCCCATCACCGGGGCTTCCGGTTCGGCGCCGCCGATTGCGCGCCAGACGGTAAAACCGAGTACGAACAGGCCCATGGCCGCGAGGCTGCCGCCCTTCAGTAAGGCGGCCATCGCGCGCGTGCGCAGCGACATGCCGAGAACCGCGAGCGACAGGCCATAGGTCAGGCTGTCGGCGAGAAAGTCGAGCGCGTCGGCTTGCAGCGCCTGCGACTGGGCGAGGCTACCGGCCAGCATCTCGACCACGAACATGGTCGCATTGATGGCGATCACCCAGATCAGCGCGCGACGCAGGCCCAGCGGCGCCGTTCCGGGATCGGGCGGGCTATGTGTGCAGTGCTGGCTCATCGCTATCGGTCTTCGAGTTTTCGGTCGGGCTGGAGAGATGGCCGAGCACACGCAGCAGCTCGGCAAACTTCTGGCGTTGGTCGCGCTGATCGCCGCTCGCGATCGCATGCTCGACGCAATGGCTCACATGGTCCTTCAGCACGATGGTTTCGACCCGCCGCAGGGCCGCGGCGACCGCCTGGACCTGCGTAATCACATCGATGCAGTAGCGATCGCCCTCGATCATGCGCGCAATGCCGCGCACCTGGCCTTCGACCCGGGCGAGACGGGCGGCGAGCTGCTTCTTGGTGTCCGGTTGCATGCTTGCAATATACCCCCCAGGGGTATAAATAACAAGCCCTGTTCTCTCCTCGAAAGTAGCCATTGCCATGACCCAGTCTCATTCCCCCCGTCGCCGCGCGGCGGCCGCCCACCGTCCCGGCGCCGGTGCGGTTCTTGCCGGTGACGACAGGCGGGTCATCGACCCGGTCTGCGGCATGCGCGTCGATCCTGAGGCGACGGCGCACCGCGCCGCCCACGGCGGGAGCAAATGGTATTTCTGCAGCGACCGCTGCCGGACGCGCTTTCTCGAGGACCCGGCCGCCTTCATCGCGAAGATGAGCGGCGATGCCGCAGTCGCTGCCAAAGTCGATGCCGCGCCCGGAAAGCCTGTTGCGCCGGGGGCGATCTATACCTGCCCGATGCACCCGGAGATCCGGCAGGTCGGTCCCGGCAGCTGCCCCATCTGCGGCATGGCGCTCGAACCGGAAGACGCGAGCGCCGTGACCGGCCCCAACCCCGAGCTTGCCGACATGACGCGGCGCTTCTGGATCGGTGCGGCGCTGACGCTGCCGGTCTTCGTCATGGAGATGATGGCGCATTTGCCCGGGATCGCGCTGCACCATGGCATTTCCGCGCAATGGTCCGGTTGGCTCCAGTTCGCGCTGGCGACGCCCGTGGTGCTCTGGGCCGGCTGGCCGTTCTTCGTCCGTGCCGTCGCCTCGCTGCGGACCATGAACCTCAACATGTTCACGCTGATCGCAATGGGCACGGGTGCTGCCTGGGTCTACAGCGTAATCGCCCTGCTGGTTCCCGGCGCGTTCCCGTCGACGTTCCGCATGAGCGACGGCAGCGTGCCGGTCTATTTCGAGGCGGCTGCGGTCATCACCGTGCTGGTGCTGCTCGGACAGGTTCTCGAACTGCGCGCCCGCGAACGGACCGGCGACGCGATCCGCGCCCTGCTCGATCTGGCCCCGCCGACCGCACGCCGGATCGAACCGGGCGGCGAGGAACGGGAGGTACCGCTGGCGGCAGTCCGGCCCGGCGACCGGCTTCGGGTCCGTCCGGGCGACAGGATTCCGGTCGACGGTCGCGTCGTCTCCGGCGGCAGCGCAGTCGACGAATCGATGATCTCGGGCGAACCGGTCCCGGTCGAAAAACAAGCCGACGATCGGGTGATCGCCGGCACCGTGAACGGCGCCGGCACGCTGGCGATCGAGGCCGAGAAGATTGGCGACGATACGCTGCTGGCGCAGATCGTTCGCCTGGTGGCTTCGGCACAGCGCAGCCGCGCGCCGATCCAGCGGCTCGCCGATCGCGTGGCCGGCTGGTTCGTGCCGGCGGTGATAGCCGTCGCTGTTGTCGCCTTCGGACTATGGGCGCTGATCGGCCCCGATCCTGCGATGCTGCATGGCCTTGTGGCGGCGGTCTCGGTGCTGATTATCGCGTGCCCCTGTGCGCTCGGCCTTGCCACCCCGATCTCGATCATGGTCGGCGTTGGCCGCGGCGCGCAGGCCGGCGTACTGGTCCGCGACGCCGAAGCGCTCGAGCGGCTGGAGAAAGCCGATACGCTGCTGGTCGACAAGACCGGCACCCTGACCGAAGGCCGGCCGTCGGTTACGACAATCCTGCCCGCCGGGGGGATCGACGAGGTCGAACTGCTACGGGTCGCGGCGTCGCTCGAGGCCTCGAGCGAACATCCGCTGGCGTCGGCGATCCTGGCAGCGGCAACGCAGCACAGCATCCGCCCGCCGGCACTGGAAGGCTTCACCGCGGTCGTCGGGCAGGGCGTAACCGGCCGGCTCGCGGATGCCCCGGTGGCGCTCGGCAATGCCGCGCTGATGCGCACTCGCGGCATCGATCCGGCGACGTGGCAGGGCGAAGCAGACCGGCTGCGCTCCGCCGGGGCGACGGTCGTATTTGTCGCCCGCGGAACGGAAATGCTGGGCCTGATCGCTGCGACCGACCGGATCAAATCGACCACCCCCGATGCGATTCGGCGTCTCAGCGCATCCGGGCTGCGCATCGTCATGCTGACGGGCGACAACGAGCGCACGGCGCGCGCCGTCGCAGCATCGCTTGGTATCGGGGAGATCGAGGCGGACGCATCGCCCGAGCGCAAGGCAGCCCTGGTCGAAAAACTGCGCGGCGAAGGGCGGGTCGTCGCGATGGCCGGCGACGGGATCAACGATGCGCCGGCGCTCGCCGCGGCCGATGTCGGCATCGCGATGGGTACCGGCACCGACGTGGCCATTGAAAGCGCAGGCATCACGCTGGTGAAAGGCGATCTCGCGGGCATCGTCCGGGCCCGGCATCTCTCGCAGGCGACGATGCGCAATATCAGGCAGAACCTGTTCTTTGCCTTCGTCTATAACGCGGCCGGCGTCCCGGTTGCGGCCGGCCTGCTCTATCCGTTCTTTGGCATACTCCTGAGCCCGATCATCGCCGCCGCCGCCATGTCGCTCTCGTCGGTCAGCGTCATTGCCAACGCGCTGCGGCTGCGTACGGTACGGCTCGGCTGAGGCAAAAAAAGCGCCGGCCCCCGAAGGAGCCGGCGCCTTTGCGGCGTAAAACCGTGACGTCGGCGTTAGACGCCGGCCTTCACCTCTTCGTACATCTGCTGCAATTCCGGCTCCGGCGACATCGGTGCCTGGAAAATACCCGAATCCAGCAGCTCGGTCGGATCGCTCGGCATGCCGAGTTCCTCCAGGATGGCCGGATCGACGATCTTGTACGGTTCCTGCGTGGCGCTGCCATAGCCGTATTCGGTCATCTCGAAGGCCCGCGCGCGCGGATCGAGGATCGCCGAGATGACCTCGTGCGAACGGTCCGGATTGGCGCCACCCGCCACGATCGACATGCCGCAGACCCAGGTCATGGCCCCTTCCTTCGGGTTCATGAACTTGACCGGCAGGCCCTCCCGCAGCAGCGCCGCATAGGACTGGTTCCAGGCGACCGCCGCGACGACCTCGCCGGAGGCCAGCGCCTGTTCGATCGTGGTCGGATCGTCGGTATAGAAGCGCAGCAGCGGCTTCTGCTCGACCAGCTTCGCCTTGACGCGCTCCATGTCTTCGCCCTCGATCGTGAACGGATCCTCAAGACCGAGCGCGATGCTGGCGACGGCCACGCCGTCGATCAGGCTGTTCATGGTCGAGAGCCGGCCCTCATACTTCGGATCCCACAGGATCTCCCAGGTTTCGTTGCCGACATATTCCGGCGCGAGATCGGTCCGGTAGAGAACCGACGTCTGACCCCAATCGACCGGCAGCCACACCGTCTGGCCGTCGATCTCGATGACGTCCATGCTGCGCAACGCCGGGAAGATGTCGTCGACATGTTCGATCTTCGAGAGGTCCATCGGCCCGAGGATGCCGGCGTCGTACCAGCGCTGCACCTTGTAGGAGCAGGGGAACACCGTATCCGGCTGGAAACCGCCGCGGATCTTCGTGATCGCTTCTTCCTCGTCGTTCCAGATCGAGAACTGCGGCGGTTCGCCATACTTTTCGACATAGGTCGGATAGAATTCCGGGATGTCGTAGCCGGCCCAAGTGTAAACGATCGGGTGACCCTCCTCGGCACGCAGCTTCGAAGCGAGGGGCACGGTGCTGGCGACAATGCCGGCCGCTGCCATGATCTTGCCAAGCTGGCGGCGACTGATCTCGCCGGAAAACAACTTCTGCTTGAAGCGCTCGATATCGAAATCGTCCATTTTCATGATTTGCAAACTCCCTGCTGGTTGATCGGTGCGGCTGCTTCTTGGGGACAAGCCGCCAGGGCCCTGGCAGCCGCAGCCGCCGGATCCACCGAAATGCTAGCCCGGTGGCCGGGTCCAGGCAACCGCACTAGCTCTTGGATTATCGAGAATGCGCGGCGATTCTGGCGGATTTGCGGCGCCCTTGACCGGGCGAAATGACGGGATCGGGCGCAATTTCACGTGTCCGCTTGCCTGACCCGTTGACGCCGGTAGATTGGCGCCGCATCGCCGCCGCGCGGCGGCCAAAGGGGGTAGGGATGAGAATTGCGTTTTGCCTGCAGCGCCGCCGGACCGAGGTATTCCCGACGCGCTGCTGCGCCAAGTACCCTTGCAGGGACAATTCGATCCGGCGGCATGTCTTGAATGCCGCCGACAGCTTCGAGAACGATGCATGAATCCAGAACTTTCCGGCACGACGAGAGTCCTTGTCATCGCCGGCGCACCGCGTTGCGGTACGACGGCCATGGTCCGCTATCTCGGTGCGCATCCTGCCGTTTGCGCATCGCAACCGAAGGAGACGCATTTCTTTCTCGCCACCGACTCAGCGGATGACATTGCTCGTTCCAGGGCAATCTACCGGCACAATCATTTTCCGAAACTTTCGCCGGAGCATGAAATGCTGCTGGACGGCAGCATCTCGTATCTCTATCGGCCCGATGCGGCGAAACGGGCATTGTCGGTGTTTCCGGAATCACGATTCCTGGTGATGCTGCGGAATCCGGTCGACCTCGTTCACTCTTATCACAGCCGACTGCTTTTCTACCGACAGGAGACCGAAGCCGATCTCAGCCGCGCCTGGCAACTTCAGGATCTTCGACGCAATGGCGAGCAGGTTCCCTGGACCTGCAGCGATCCGAAGATGCTCGACTATCTGGAAGTCGGCAGTATCGGGCGAAATTTGAAAGCATTGCTGGACATAGTCGGCCGCGATCGCTGTCATTGGGTTTTCTATGACGATTTCCTGAGCGATCCGTTGCGTTGCTATCGGCAGGTCCTGTCGTTTGCCGATTTGCCCTATGACGGTCGCACGGATTTCCCGCGCAAGGCGCCGCATCGAACCTACCGTAGCAAATCGCTTCAGTTCCTCAATTCGGGCGCGTTTCTGATGGCCCTCCTGCCGGTCAATCCCAAGTCGACCGCGTTGTACGGTCGTCTGGCGCGTGCGACGCGGCCGCTGCGTCGGCTGCTGCGGCGCGCCAATTCGACCGAGAAGCCACGAGAGAAACTCGACGACGGGACGCGGTCGATGCTCGCGAAGGCATTTCTCGACGATATCGCCGCGCTCGAATCGCTGACGGGCCGCAATCTCGATTCCTGGCGCATGGGTGTGTCGATGGCCGGCAGTTCCATGGCGACTGTCGCACCGGGCCAAACGCCGGCGCCACATACATCGACCGGTTAAGCGGGGAAAGGACCCCGGGGGTGCCGATGCGGCGAGGCGCCGCTGGCCGGGCATTCGATGGCGGAGGCGAAGGCCGGTGGCGCGATCAACCGGCTGAAAACCGGCCTCATATCAGCGGCCGATTGAGGTTCTCGACGACCAACGCGCTACCGAAACGCATTGCTCGGCAACCATCCGGGCTGCCAGAATGCGCGAGGCCGCGACGGGCGGCCCATTGACCACGGAGCTTTCCCGATGTCGGGCAACAATGCGCAGGAGCGGCGGCGCGGCGGCAGAGAGGCGCGCCGGGCGTTGCGCGCGGCGCCGATGGCGGAGGCCGAACGCCCGGTACGGCCCGGGCTCGAAAGTGGGCGTTACAAGCCGCTGAGCGATGCCGACGTTCTGAAAATTCACCATGCCGCGCTCGACGTGCTGGAAAATATCGGTCTTGCCGATGCGATTCCGTCCTGCATCGAAGTCTGCACCGCGGTTGGCGCGAAGCTGACCGGCGAGGGGCGGCTGATTTTCCCGCGCGCACTGATCGAAGATACGATCGCCAAAGCGGCCCGGCAGTTTATCCTGCCGGGACAGGATCGGCGTCACGATATGGAGCCCTGGGGTTCAAAGACTTACTTTGGCACCGCCGGCGCTGCGGTGCATATCGTCGATCCCGTCACCGGCGATTATCGCGAATCCCTCACGCAGGACGCCTACGACATCGCGCGTCTCGTCGATACGCTGGAACATATCCATTTCTACCAGCGCTCGGTCGTATGCCGCGATCTTCCCGATCCGTTCGAGATGGATTTCAATACCTGCTACACGAGCGTTCTCGGTACGACCAAGCATGTCGGATCGAGCTGGGTGGACGTGCCGCAACTCGAAGCCTCGCTGCAGATGCTGCACATGATTGCCGGCGGCGAAGATCAATGGCGTGCGCGACCGTTCGTCAGCCAGTCGAACTGCTTCGTCGTGCCGCCGCTCAAATTTGCAACCGATGCCTGCCGCTGCCTCGAGGTCGCGGTGCGCGGCGGCATGCCGGTGCTGCTGCTGTCGGCGGGCCAAGCCGGTGCCACGGCGCCCGCGGCGCTTGCCGGCGCCGTCGTGCAGGAAGTTGCCGAATGTCTCGCGGGCCTCGTCTATGTCAACGCCATCAAGCCGGGGGCGCCGGCGATCTTCGGCACCTGGTGTTTCGTATCCGATCTGCGCACCGGTGCCATGTCGGGCGGCAGCCCCGAACAGGCGTTGCTCTCGGCCGCGGCTGGCCAGATGGGCCTTTTCTACGATCTCACGCTCGGTACAGCCTCGGGCATCAGCGATTCCAAACTGCCCGATGCACAGGCTGGTGCCGAGAAAGCCTATAACCACGCGATCGTCGGAAATTCCGGTGCAAACCTGATCTACGAGTCTGCCGGCATGCATGCGAGCCTGCTCGGCTTTTCGCTGGAAAGCCTGGTCATCGACAACGACATCATCGGTGCGGTGCAGCGCACGATCCGCTCGATTGACGTGACCGACGAATCGATCTCGCTCGAAACAATCCGCCAGACCTGCCTCGAGGGTCCGGGGCATTATCTGGGCTCGGATCAGACGCTCCAGCTCATGCAGCGCGATTATGTCTACCCGCTGGTCGGCGACCGGATGAGTCCGAAGGAATGGGTCGAGAAAGGTCGCCCCAACATCCTCGAAAGGGCAATCCGCCGCGTTCGCGAGACGCTGGATAATCATTTCCCGGACCATGTTTCGTCGGCGATCGACGACGCGATCCGCGCAAAGTTGCCGGTTCGCCTGCCGCGCGAGGCGATGCGGCCGCGCGCGACCGAAGCTGCCGAGTAGGTTCAGGGTCATGGCGGTCATGTGCGGTTTCCCGCCGCCGGAAGCTCGGCCGACGCTCCAGACCTGGGACCGCCATCCCTTCACGGCCTGGTCGTTCCGCAATATGCGCCGGCTATTTCCGACCGCGCCGATTGGTCGCGCGCGCGATGCGGTCTGGCAGCTTGCACGCGCGCCACAGGGGCTCGACGGCCTGTCCTTCCGGGGCCATGACGGCAGCAACCTGTCGGTCGGCGCATCTCTGGCCGAAAGCGACACCGAGGGATTCCTCGTCCTGCATCGCGGTCGCATCGTTTTCGAGCGATACGAGAATGGGCTCGACGAATCGGCGCCGCATCTCGCGATGTCGGTCACAAAATCCTTTGTCGGCACCTTGTTCGGGATTTTCGAGGCCCGCGGCGTTCTTCGGCTCGACGATCCCCTGACGCGGTTCGTGCCCGAACTGGCGGCGACTGCTTACGCGGGCGCAACCATCGGTCAGGTGCTCGACATGCAGAGCGGGGTTCGTTTCAACGAAGACTATACCGATCCGACATCCGACGCGGCCCGGATCGATTGGTCGTTCGGATGGAAACCGTTGCCGGAGGGCGAAACCTATCGTTCGGTTTACGAGCTCATCCTCACGCTCGGAACGCGCGAGCGCAATCATGGCGAGGCCTTCCGATATCGTTCGATCGAAACCGAAGCTCTCGGTTGGGTTCTCGAACGCGCGACGAACACGACCCTGCCGACGCTACTGTCCGGCGAACTCTGGCAACCGATGGGTATGGAGTTCGACGCGGATATCGCGGTCGATCGCGCCGGCACCGGGATGGCCGATGGCGGCCTTTCGGCGACGCTGCGCGACTATGGCCGCTTCGGTCAGATGTATCTCGATCATGGGCTGGCGAACGGCCGGCAGATCGTGCCGGCTGCCTGGGTTCGCGCCAGCCGCAGCGGCGATTCCCATAAATTCAACGATCCGGCATTCGGGGGGCCGCAACCGGGTCACGCCTATAGCCGGCAATGGTGGGTGCGGAATGTTGCGACCGGGGCGGCGATGGCACGCGGCATTCACGGCCAGCTTATCTATGTCGATCCGCCGCGCGAGCTGGTCGCGGTCAAGTTGTCGAGCTGGCCGACCGCGCGCAACCTCGCACGGCTCGCCAATACGATGGCGATGATCGATGCGATCGGTGAGAATCTTGGCGACACGCGTCGGGCGCACGACTGACAAGGCTGACCAGAACCATCAGCCGGCGAACGGCGCTGCTGGCGCGCTGACGACCGCCCAGAACAGCAACAACCCGATCGCGATTATCGCTAGCCCGCCAAGAATTCGTAGCAGGACATCGGCACGCAACGCCCAATGGCGGCCGCGAGCGGCGGCGCGCGATTGCGGCAGCTTCAGCAACGACGCGGCTGCGACCAGCAAGGCAACCGCAATGCCGGTTCCAGCGCCCATCGCATAGGCGGAACCGATTCCGGCTGCATGCAGGCCGAGCCCGTAGGCAAACACGAGAACAAGAATGGCGCCCGTGCAGGGGCGAATTCCAACGGCGATGGAAAGTGCGATCGCATCGCGCAGGCCGTGCACACGGCCGACTGTTTCGGCATCGGGCATATGTGCGTGATCGTGATGGCCGTGCACATGGTCGTCGCCATGATCGTGGCGATCGTGACTATGATCGTGCCGATGGGCCGCCGCGGCGGGCCGTGTCCGGCTCAATCGGCGCAGCCCGCCAATCAGGAGGTAACCGCCCATCGCTGCGATCAGGAGAAAACTGGCGGCTTCGGCCACGGTCACGCTGCGGGTGATCAGCCGCGTCGTGCCGTCGAGCGTCAGCAACACCGCATAAACCAGCAACACGGCGGTCGTCGCCTGGATGAAGGCGGCAAGGAACGCGATACCGATGGCCCGCCACATGATCCGTTCGCTGGTCAGGG
The DNA here is from genome assembly GCA_040902665.1 of Dongiaceae bacterium. Taxonomy (GTDB): domain Bacteria; phylum Pseudomonadota; class Alphaproteobacteria; order Dongiales; family Dongiaceae; genus JAWXBK01. The sequence continues at coordinate 1,393 of JBBDWX010000245.1, read as the reverse complement.
CATAGGCGGTTATCACCGCCTTGCCGTGCCCTGGTCCGACCGCGTGAAATATGCCGTAGAGAAAGCAAAGTCCGAGCAGGGCTGCGAGCGCAGCCGGCGAGCCGGTATCGTCGGTGGCGCGAACTGCATCGGCGAGTTCTCGCTGAAGGTCGCGCTGGCGCATCCGAATTTCGATCATCAGCCGATCGAACCAGCCAGGTGCCGCATTGTCGGGCGATTCGGCCGCAGCTGCCGCCCCGAACGGGGAGGTGGTGCTTTCCTGGGCACCAGCCGGCATCGGCGGGGCCAGCGCCGTTATCAGCACGACCGTAACGACGATCAGAAAGGCTCGCAGCAGCAATTGCGCGGCAGGACGGCCCGGGCAATTACTCACAGGCAAGCCGTGCCGTTTCGGCGAACATGCTGCCGAATCCCATTGCCTGATCGGGATTGGTGAAGGTGGATTCGCCGAGCATCTGCGTATCGAATTGCGGCGTGGCCCGGTCGATCGTTACAGCGCAGTTATGGTCCGTGCCTTCGACCGACACCGCATCGTTGCCGGCGAACTCGATCGCGATGTAGTAGGTCGGATCGTACATTCGCAGGGCGACGGCATGGGCCAGCGCATCCACGGGCTCCTCGAGAGGCAGGGTGAAAGCAAGGAAAATCATGCCGTCCTCGATGTCGGTCGAATAGGCCTCTGCCGGGGCAAATGTGCCATATTCTTTGTCTACCAGCAGTTCGGTCATATAGTTCCATTCGACCAGGCTCTCGACATACTGCCGCGCCAGCTCTTCTTTTTCCGCTGCCGTGATTTCGTCGTTGCCGTCCACGTTAAGTTCGTCGAGTGCAAAGGCGCTGAAGAACTCGTCGAACTGCCAGACGATCCGCACCGCCTCGACGCGGTTTCCCGCATCGACGACGAGCACTGCCTGCGCCTCGATCCAGACATGGGGATGGGCTGTTGCCTGAACCGGGCACGCCACGACGGCTGCGGCGATCGCCAGAGCTTGGATCCCAGGCAGGTCAGAAAACCCGAATCGGTGCTGGCACTTGAGCATGAGCAGTATTTTGTAAGGAGACTGTGGCAGCGGTCGGGCAGTATAGGCTTGCCACGAAAGGGCATCCACCGTCGGCTTTCCGTTTAAGGCGGGGCCTGCAAGAATGCGCCGCGATGGACAAGGGGCGGGGCCATGGCCGAAGAAACGTATGACTATGTGATCGTGGGTGCGGGATCGGCCGGTTGCGTACTGGCGAACCGGCTGACCGAGGATCCGAAAATGCGCGTGCTGCTGCTCGAAGCGGGCGGGCGCGACAGCAGCATCTTTATCCAGATGCCGACCGCGCTTTCGATACCGTTGAACAAGGAAAAATACAGCTGGGCCTATCATACCGAGCCCGAGCCGCATCTCGG
>JBBDWX010000244.1:0-15859 GCA_040902665.1 Dongiaceae bacterium | reverse complement strand
CCCGACCGGAGGGCCGGCGCCAGCCGCCGGCCCTCGTTTCGCTTTCCTTTCCCGCCGATTTCCCAGAGAACCCGACCCATGTCGTTGCGCGGCCTTTTCACATTCCGCGGCCAGTCGAGTTCCAAAACCGACGCCGTGATGGCGGTTCTGGCCTTCATCGGCTTTGTCGGGATCTGGTACGCGATCGCCTATTTCGGGATCGTGTCGCAGCGCTTCCTGCCGCTGCCGACCGAAGTGGTCGCCGCACTCGTACGTATGATCGTCGAGGGCGACTTCCTGTCCGACATCCGGATCTCGGTAACGCGCGTCTGGATCGCTTTCCTGCTCTCCGTTGTCATGGCGATCCCGCTCGGCATCTTCATGTCGAGCTATCGGATCGTCGGCACGCTGACCGAGCCGATCATCGATTTCATCCGCTATCTGCCGGTACCGGCGCTGGTCCCGCTGCTCATCATCTGGCTCGGGATCGAAGAGGCCTCGAAGATTGCCGTGTTGTGGATGGGCACGTTCTTCCAGCTCGTGCTGCTGGTGGCGGACGACGCCAAGCGCGTGCCGCGCGAATTCGTCGAGATCGGATACACGCTGGGTGCCAGGAACCGGCAGATCCTGCGCGACATCGTTCTGCGCGCCATGCTGCCATCGACGGTCGACAATCTGCGGATAACGCTCGGCTGGTGCTGGACCTACCTGATCATCGCCGAGATCGTCGCGGCCAACTCCGGTATCGGCCATGCAATCTGGTCGATGCGACGTTTCGTGAAGACGCCGGAAGTCATGGCGGGCATTCTGACCGTCGGCATCATCGGGCTGGTTACGGATCAGCTCATTCGCTACGCGCATCGTCGATACTTCCGATATCTGTAACAAGGAACCGACGTGGCAGGCAGCAATCCATTCATTGCCATCGACGGCATCACAAAGATATTCGAACCGCTGGACCGCAAGCAGAAGGCGGTCAAGGTGATCGACAATGTTTCGATCGATATTGCGGAGGGACAGTTCGTCGTGTTTCTGGGTCCTTCGGGCTGCGGCAAGACCACGCTGATGCGCATGGTCGGCGGCCTCGAAACTTCGACGCAGGGTGAAATCCGGCTTGGCGGCGAGCGCGTAACCGGCCCGGACCGACGCAAGGGCATGGTGTTTCAGGCCTATTCGTCGTTTCCGTGGCTCACGGTCTACGAGAACATCCGCTTCGGTCTCAAATATCGCAACGACGTCGACAGCAACGAGAAGAAGCGCATCGCCAGGCACTACATGGACCTGGTTGGGTTGAGCGATTTCGCCGACTTTTATGTGAGCCGAATTTCGGGCGGCATGCGCCAGCGCGTTGCCATCGCGCGCACCCTGGCCGCCGGACCTGACGTGCTGCTGATGGACGAACCGTTCGGTGCGCTCGACGCGCAGACGCGCGAGTTTCTTCAGTATCAATTGCTCGGTATCAATCGCAGCGAACGCAAGACGGTTATCTTCGTCACACACGACGTCGAGGAAGCCGTGTTCCTGGCCGACCGCATCATCATGTTCTCGGCGCGGCCGGCCACGATCATCGAGGAAGTGCAGGTCGGCGATCATATTGCCGGCGAACGCACGCTCGAGACCAAGGAAACCCAGGCCTTTTTTCACCTGCGCAATCATGTTCTCGAGGCGATGCGGGTCCAGGCCCGTCGGACCGAGGAACTGGAACGGCCGAACGTCGGATGACGCAGCGCTCGGATGACCCGCGATGACAGGCCTGCTCCAGGGCAAGCGCGCGCTGGTGACGGGTGCCGGCAGCGGCATCGGCCTTGGTATCGCCAAAGCCTTCGCCGCTGAAGGCGCGCGGGTGTGCTTCGCCTGTTATCCGCCCGACGCGCTGCCAAACGATGCCCTCGCGCAGATCCATAAAGCCGGCGGGACGGCGTTCGCGCTGGCGGCGGATGTCGCCGACGAGCAGCAGGTCACCGCCCTCTTCGCCGCGGCGATCCCGCAACTGGGCGGGCTCGAGATCCTGGTGAACGGTGCCGGCATCATGGAAGAACAGGCTCTGGCCGATCACGCCACTTCGTTGTTCGACCGGACGATCGCGGTCAATCTGCGCGGCACGTTCCTGGTCGGCAGGGCGGGCATCGCCGCCATGCGATCGAGCATGGACGCTAGCAGCGGCCCGGAACAAGGTGGCGGCCGGATCATCAATTTCGCCTCGGACCTCGGTTATCTCGGGCGCGCGAACTTCTCGGCCTATTGCGCATCGAAAGGCGCAATCCTGGCGCTGACCCGCTCCTGGGCGCGCGAGCTGACGCCGGCGATCCTCGTCAATGCGATCGCCCCCGGTCCGATCGAGACGCCGATGCTGCGCCGATCGCTGGCAAATCCCGATGTACTCGAGCAGGAGCTGGACAGCCCGATGGCGAGGATCGGCGATGTGAGTGAAGTGGCAGCCAGTGCCCTGTTCCTCGCGGGGCCCGGCGCTTCGTTCATGACCGGCCAGACGCTCAATCCCAATGGCGGCAGTGTGATGCCCTGAGACTCACAGCCAGCCGCGCCATTTGAAAATCCAGAAGCAGCCGAGCCCGGAGAAGATCATCAGCACCACGGCCATGGGGTAGCCCCAGGGCCAGGCGAGTTCGGGCATGTTCTGGAAATTCATGCCGTAAACCGACGCAACGATAGTCGGCGGCAGGAACAGGACGGCGGCGACCGAAAAGACCTTGATGATCGCATTCTGCCGTACGCCGATCAGACCGAGCGTCGCTTCCAGCAGGAAGGTCACCTCCTGGTTGATCTGCGCGTCGTAGTCGGAGAGCGATTTGATATCGCGCGCCAGCGTTTCCAGCCGCCCCAGCGTTTCCGGATGCGCCCATGACGTCGTCTGCTGCCGCAAATAGGGTGACATCCGGGCGATCGAGAGCAGGCTGTCGCGCACCATGGAATCGAGCCGGTTGGCGCGACCGAGCCGTTTCAGGATCACGGAGAACTCCCGCTCCGCGAGACCGCCGCGATCGCGCTTTTTACCGGTTTCGCCGAAGATCCGCCGCCCGATCTGGTCCAGCTCGCGATCGACCCGCTGCATCAGATCGGCGAGCCGGTCCACGATCGTCTCGGCCAGCGCGACGGTCACCAGATCGCTGGTCATGGGCGTGCCCGCTTCCTTGGTGCAACGGGCAGCAAAAGTCTGGAACGGCCGCGGATCGGCATGGCGCAGCGTGATCAATCGATCGCGATCGAGAATAAACGTTGCTTCGGTGGTGCCCGGATCGGCCGTGTCGGCGCCGACCGGCAACACCACCGTCATATGAATCTTGCCTTCGTCCAGAAACAGGCGACTCGATTCCTCGATCTCGCTCATCTCTTCGGCACTCGGCAGTCCGATGCCGCAGGCATTCTCAATGACCGCACGTTCATCGGCCGTGGGGTGCTGGACATCGACCCAGATGGCCTCTGCCGGCAGAGACAATCCTTCGGCCTTCAGCTCGACCAGCCGGTCGCCGCTGGATCCGTAAACGCGCAGCATGGACCGCAATCTCCTTTTCGTGAACGGGCTGGGGTCCCGTACCATCCCTTTTGGCCTGCTATCATGCTAACCCTCGCTATGGCGGCGCGAAAGTCAGGTGGTAAAATCCCCTTGTCGACAGCGACAGGCGGGCCACATTGGTAACGCAGCCCGCCGCGGGGCGGGTCGACCTGGCGCAATGAGGGGCAACAGACGCAATGAGCGGTTTCAAGCCAGCCAGCAGTGCCGATTTCGCCATCGACGAGGCGCGACTGATCGTGGCCGACCTGTTCCGGCACAAACCGACCGTATACTGGATCGATTTCGCCATCTCCTACTCGATCGCTGTCTGTGCGACGGTCATTTATTTCACGGAGCCGAATTTCAGCTGGTTACAGTTCGTGACCTGGTTCGTGGCCGGCTTCGCGATCTTCCGAACCGGCGTGTTCATTCACGAGATCGTGCATATGCCGGCCCGGTACATGACCGGGTTCAAAGTCGTCTGGAATGTGCTGTTCGGTCTGCCGATGCTGTCGCCCAGCTTCATGTATTCGAATCATCGCGATCACCATAACCGGCGACATTACGGCACGGCAAAGGACGGCGAATATTTACCGATGGGCGTCGAACCGCGCGCAGTTATTTTGCGCTATCTTCTGCAGATCCTGTTTCTGCCTGCATTTGCGATCATCCGTTTCTTCGTGCTGACGCCGCTCTCGCTGATGGTCCCGCCGTTCCGTCGCTGGGTCCTCGAGCGCGCTTCGTCCTATGTCTGCAATCCGGATTATCGTCGCGAACTGCCGCCCAACGAAAATCGCACCTGGTGGCTGGCAGCCGAGATCGGCTGTTTCCTTCTGATGATCGCATTGATCGTCGGTATCGCAACAACCACGCTGCACTGGTGGATCATTGCCGAGATCTATGTCCTCGGGATGCTTGGCGTCGGGCTCAACTGGCTCCGCAACCTTCTGGCCCACCGTTACTGCAATCGCGGCGGCGAACTGACGCATGCCCAGCAGCTGCTCGATTCTGTGACGATCGGCGGCTGGTCGCCCCTGGTTCCTCTGTTTTTCCCGATCGGCATGCGCTACCACGCCTTGCATCATCTGTTTCCGGCGATCCCCTATCACAATCTCCCGGAGGCACATCGGCGCCTGATGGCGCAACTGCCTGCGGATTCACCTTACCGCACCACGGTGAGTCCCGGCCTGTGGACGGCCTTCCGCGAACTATGGCGGCGGCCGAAAACCGAGCAGGAACTGGCCTATCTGCAGCCCCGCCTCGAAAGCCGCGCGGCGTGACGGCGCCCGATAGCCAAGCGCCGATCCGTCCCAATCGCATCGCAGAGCGACTGGTCGAAGCGCCGCTGGTGCGCGCGACACCGGAGACGCTGAAAGGCTACGGCAATCTCGTCGACGAATTCGACGCACAGAAAATCGAGATTGTACGCTGGCCGGCGCAAGGCTGGCGACACGTCGATCCCGACACCGGCGACGAGGGCGGCACCACTGAAGGCATGTTCGAGTTCGGATGGCGCGGCGACGTGCTCTATGGCCGCAACCATGCCGTCAATGACCGCTATCTGCTCGGCTGGAACCGCCTTCCGTCCGAGACCTCGGAAGACTCGGTCAATGCCGACCGTTCGCAGGTCCTGATCTGGCATGCGAACTACCATCCCGATGGTGGCCAATGCTTCTTCCCGCGCGACCGTCAACCCTTCGTCTCGCCTTTGGCATTGCCCGGCGACGATGTCCGGCCGGAGAATTTCGTCGCCTTCTGGTTCGACGGTACGCAGGGGCTCTACATCCATCCCGGCGTCTGGCACGAGGCCGTGTTCCCCGCGGGCGAACGCGCGCATTTCGACGACCGGCAGGGCCGGGTCCATGCTCGCGTTAGCGTCAATTTTGTCGAAGAGTTCGGCTGCTATCTCTCGGTGCCGTTGACCGAACCGGCCTGATCGCCACCCGGATCAGAGAACGATCTGGCGCCCCGCCCCATCCGGTGTTGCAAGATCGCCCTGCGCATCCACCATCTCATCGATCCGCCGGCGGACATCGGGCGCGATCGGGCCGACAGTGCCGGCCTTGCCGTCGTAGAAAAGCCACATCGATTCCATCGTCGCAATCTCGGGTCCATCGTCGCCGAGGTTCATGCAGTACCAGAGATGCAGCTTTTTCTCGCGTACGCCGAGTATCTGCAAACGAACCGCCAGTTTTTCGCCCAGCTTCACTTCCTTCAGGAACCGGATATGCGATTCGACAGTAAAAAAAGTAAGCTGCGTCGACTTGATATAGTCCGGCGTGACACCGAGCATCGCCATCAGTTCGTCACCCGCATGCGAAAACACGACGGGATAATAGCCCTCGTTCATGTGGCCGTTATAGTCGATCCATTCCTTGAGAACCGTCTCGCGGTGGACGATCGGAGGCGTACTCATCCTGCTATCTTCCCTTCCAGACCGGATCGCGCTTCTCGGCGAAGGCGCGCGGACCTTCGATCGCGTCTTCCGATTTGCGCATTCTCTCGTAGTTGAGGATGGCTCCTTTTTCGATCAAGGCGTAACCTTCGGCCACGCTCTTCCCCTCGCAGGCGCAAACGGTTTCCTTGGTCCCGGCGACCGCAAGCGGCGCCCCGCGCACGATCTCCCGGGCAATCTCCCGCGCCCGATCCAGCAATCGGTCCGGCGCGACCACGTCGTTAACCAGACCCCATCGGTGCGCTTCCGCCGCATCCATACGTCGCCCGGTCAGCATCAGTTCCATGGCGATGGCACGCGGCATCATGGTCGGCAGTCTTACGCAGGCCGAGTTTGCGATGACGCCGACGCGCGTTTCCGGTAGCGCAAAGACCGCAGTTTCCGACGCCACCATCATGTCGGCCGCGAGCGCGATCTCGAAGCCGCCGCCGATTGCCATACCGTTGATCGCCGCAATGATCGGTTTGTTGAGATCGGGAAGTTGCGTAATCCCGCCGAACCCGCCGACGCCATAGCTTTCGTCCGCCTCTAGCCCTTCGGCCGCGGCCTTCAGATCCCAGCCCGCCGAAAAGAAGCGATCGCCGCCGCCGGTCAGTATCGCGACGCGCTGCGCCGGATCGTCGCGGAACGCGGCAAACACCTCGCCGAGGCGGCGGCTGGTCGGTGAATCAATCGCATTGGCCTTGGGCCGGTCGATCGTGACCAGCAGGATCCCGTCGTTCGTCTCCGTTCTGACCGCCTCGTTCATGTCGCCCCCTCGCTCAGCTCTCGTGCGGTCGCAGCAATGCGCGCGAGATAATGTGCCGCTGGATTTCGCTGGTGCCGTCCCAGACCCGCTCGACACGCGCATCGCGCCACAGCTTTTCGATGCCGACCTCTTCCATCAAACCCATGCCGCCGAAAATCTGCACTGCATTGTCGGTGACGCGCGCCAGCATCTCGGTGGCGTAGAGTTTGGCCATGGCGTAGTCCTGATCCTGTGCAACGCCGCGATCGGTCTTCCAGGCCGCCTGCAGCGCCAGCAACTCCGCCGCGGCAATCTCGGTCGCCATGTCGGCCAGCTTGAACGACACGCCCTGAAACTTGCCGATGGTCTGGCCGAACTGCTTGCGCGTGGCCGCCCATTCGGTCGATTTCTCCAGCGCCCGCTGCGCCCGGCCGATGCATTGCGCGGCCACCGTCAGGCGCGTCGCGCCCAGCCAGAGATTGGCAACGTCGAAGCCTTTATGCTCCTCGCCAAGTACGTTCGCCGCCGGCACGCGCGCATCGGCGAAAGTCAGCGTGCAGTGATGAAAGCCGCGATGCGACACGGATATCGAACCGCGGCGGACATCGAGCCCCGGCGTTTCCTTGTCGACCAGGAACGACGTGATCTTCTTCTTGCTGCCTTTAGCGGTCTGCTCCTCGCCGGTCGCCGCAAACAGCACGATGTAGTCGGCCACGTCGGCGTACGAAATGAAATGCTTGGTGCCATTGACGACATAATGATCGCCGTCGCGCACCGCCCGCGTTTTCATGCCGCGCAGATCCGAGCCCGCATCCGGCTCGGTCATGGCAAGGCACTCGACACGTTCGCCGCGGATGGTCGGCTTCAGATAGCGTTCGGTCTGTTCGGCATTGCAGGCGCGCAGGATGTTCGAGGGCCGTGCTACCGCGTATTGCAGCGCAAAGGACGTCCGGCCCAACTCGCGCTCGAGCAAGGTCAGGCTCACATGGTCGAGCCCGGCCCCGCCGAGTTCTTCCGGCATGTTCGCCGCGTAGAAACCGGCAGCGATCGCTCTGTCGCGAATGCCGCGAACGAGTTCGGGGCGGACTTCGCCCTGGCGCTCGACCTCGTCCTCATGCGGCATCAGCTCCTTCTCAACGAAGGCGCGCGCCGCATCGACAATCATTTCCTGTTCGGGCGTGAGCGCGAAATCCATCGATCCGGCGCCTTAGCGCTTGATGCCGATCTTGTGGCCGGCGCCGTCCGGCATCGGAAGGCCCTTGTGCGCGGCCATCACCGCATCGACCGCCGTCTGCACGTCCGGTGGCATCCCGGACGCCCGCTTGGCCTTCATGTCGACATGGAGGAGCATCTGCTCGGTCGTTGCCAGCAGTTCGCCGGTTTGGCCGTGATGCATCCAGACGAAGACGTGCAGGCGCTTCGCATCGCAGTCGAGGAGCTGGGTCTTGTATTTGAGCGGTTCGCCGCCGCCCACTTCACGGTGATAGTTGACGTGGCTCTCGACCGTGTAGAACGACTGGCCGGCCGCGCGGTAGTCGTCGTCGACGCCGATATAGCGGAACAGTGCATCCGTGGCGTCGCCGAACGCCCACAGATAGAAGCTCTCGCTCATATGGCCGTTATAGTCGAGCCAGCCCATCTCGACGACGCCCTCATAGTCCTCGAACGGTGCCGGAACCTTGGCGCCCGGAGTCCAGCGCGGCAGCTTTCGACGCTGGTATCGACGCGCCTCGTCCTCGATCAGGACATTACCGGCACCCTGCTTGTGCTGCTTCAGCGCCTGCATGACCGCGATCAGACAATCGTCGCGTACGCGCTCGAGATCCTTGATCGATCGTCCGGCCGCTTGCGCTTCGGTGCCGCTCGCCATGCGGTCGATCAGTTCGGGTGTCAGTTTCGGCGCCTTCAGCTTGGTCCAGGGCAGATCGAGCGCCGGCCCGAAATGCTCGAGCATGTGCCGCATGCCGCCTTCGCCGCCGGCAAGATGGAAAATCAGGCAGGTGCCCCAGATCGACCAGCGCAGGCCCGGCCCGTAGGCGATGGCCGCATCCAGCTCTTCAGTAGTTGCAATCCCGTCATTGACGAGATGCAGCACCTCGCGCCAGAGCGCTTCCTGCAGCCGGTCCGAAAGATAGCCCTCGATCTCCTTGCGCACATGCAGCGGATACATACCGATCTCGCGATAGAAATCGGCGGCTTTCGCGATCGTCTCGGGTGCGGTCTGCTTGCCGCCCATCAGTTCGACCAGCGGCAGCAGATAAACCGGATTGAACGGATGTCCGATCAGCGTGCGTTCGGGGTTCTTGCATTCGCGCTGGATGTCGGTCGGCAGCAACCCCGAGGACGAAGACGCGATCAACACATCCGGCCGACAGGCATCCGCAATCTGGTTGAACAGCTTGCGCTTGACGTCTTCGCGGTCGGGCGCGTTCTCCTGGATGAAATCGGCATCCGCAACGCAATCCTCGAGCCTGGGCACGAAGCTGAGCCGATCCATGCTCGCCTCGGGCACCATGCCGATCTTGGCCAGTGCCGGCCAGGCGTTCTGGACATTGGCGCGAAGCTGTGCTTCGGCGCCCTTGCCGGGATCCCAGGCGACAACCTCAAGGCCGCGGGCGAGACAACGTGCCGCCCAGCCACTGCCGATCACGCCGCTGCCGACAACGGCGACCTTGCGAATGCTTGACATGGACGGATCCCGTCAGTGGTTGCGAATTTGCAGTTTCTTGCGCGCCTCGTCGGGCGTGAGCACGCGCGCGCCGAGATCGTGAATGATGCGCACGGCCTTTTCCACGAGCTGCGCGTTGGTCGCGAAAACGCCCTTCTCGAGATAGAGGTTGTCTTCCAGGCCGACACGACAATGACCGCCGAGCAGGACTGCCTGCGCCACCATCGGCATCTGCATGCGGCTGATGCCGAACCCGGCCCAGACATGACCCTCCGGTACCTGCGAGGCCATATGCGCCATCGTCCGCGCATCGGCCTGCGCGCCCCACGGAATCCCGAGGCAGAGCTGGAACATGGCCGGCCCGTCGATCAGCCCTTCCTCGACCATCCTGGTTGCGAACCAGAGATGGCCGGTATCGAACACTTCCATTTCCGGCTTCACGCCGAGTTCCTTCACGCGCTTCGCCATCGCGCGCAGGATGCTCGGCGTTTGCAGCATCACGGTGTCTTCATCGCCGAAGTTCATGCTGCCGCAATCGAGCGTGCAGATTTCGGGTTTCAGAGCCTCGACATGCGCGAGTCGCGTCTCCGCATCGACCAGGTCGCTGCCGGCGGCGGGCTTGCCTTCATTGTCGGCGACAAGATCGCCGCCCATGCCGGCGGTGAGATTGATGACCACATCGACGCTGCTGCGGCGAATGCGTTCGACGACGTCGCGATAGAGACCGACGTCGCGAGAACCTTTACCCGTCTTCGGATCGCGCACATGGCAGTGCACGATCGATGCGCCGGCCTCGGCGGCTTCGATCGCCGAATTGGCGATCTGTTCCGGCGTAACCGGAATGGCAGGGTGCCTGCCGACCGTATCGCCGGCGCCGGTAACGGCGCAGGTCAGAATAACTTCCCGGTTCATGCAACGTCCTCCCCGTGAAACGCATTGACGTTTGCGCGTTGTGCCGCGCCGGGCGGGATCATGGCCGCAGGCCAGCCCCGCTCCGCTATCGTGCCGGCGACGTCAGGCGTCGCACGGGCGATGCTTTTATCAGAATCCCCGCGAAAAAGCCCATGCCAAGCCCGCAACCCTGCCACCCGGCCGCGTCGATCGAGGCGCCACCGATCGGGGAGCGCGGCATTCCGCGAAAACCCGGGGACAAGGTGGCGCCCGGTACATATTCGGACGCGCAGCGGCGCATGATTATTCACCCGGGATGCGTCAGCCGGGGCCGATCGGCGAACGGGCGATCAGCCCGCCATCGACCGTGTAGAGATGGCCGCTGACGAAAGCCGCCTGGTCCGAAGCGAGCCAGGCCGCCATCGCCGCGATATCGTCCGGCCGACCCAACCGGCGCAACGGATGCTGGGCCGCGGCGTCCGCTTCGGCGGCGACCGGATCGGCAGCCGTCACGAACGATTGCTGCAGCATGTCGGTCCTGATCCAGCCCGGACACACGGCGTTGCATCGGATGCCCTGCGGCCCGTGATCGACGGCGACCGAACGGGTCAGGAGATGCACGGCCGCCTTGGTCGCGTTATAGCCGGCCATGCCGAAATCGGCGAGCTGGCCGCTGACCGAACCAAGATTGACGATCGAACCGCCTCCGCCCGCCGCCATGATCGGGATCGCCGCGCGGCAGGCATAGAACACGCTGCGCACATTGACCGCGAACTGGCGCTCCCAATCCTCGTCGCTGGTTTCCACCACCGTGCCCTCGATCAGGAGGCCGGCATTGTTAACCAGCACGTCGACCCCGCCCAAGGCATCCTGTGCCGTCGCCACCAGGGCCTCGACATCGGCGCGCTTCGTCACGTCGCAATCGCGCCAGAGGACGCCGGCCGGCAGGTCGGCCGGGCGTTGGCGCGCCGCGGCCATGACCCGCGCGCCCTCCGCAGCGAAGCGCGCCACAATCGCCCGGCCGATGCCGCGCGAGGCGCCGGTGACGATCGCGCGCTTGCCCCTGAGCAGATCGCCGATCGGGGCCGTCATGTGCTCAGCGCCCCTTCCAGACCGGTTCGCGTTTTTCGGCGAAGGCCCTGATGCCTTCCATCGCGTCCTCGGATTTCGGCAGCTTGCCGTACATTTTCAGCCCGTGCGTCCCGCCCATCCGTACCGTCTTCATCGCATCGACGATGTTCATGCCGTCGGTGAAGGTCAGCACTTCCTTGAGCGCCTGCAACGCAAGCGGCGCGCCCTTCGAGATCTCCTCGGCCATCGCGTGCGCTGCCGGCATCAGCTCAGCCTGCGGATAGGATTTATGCGCAAGACCCCAGCGCACTGCCTCGTCCGCCAGCATGCGCCGACCACTGAGCAGAAACTCGCGCGCCACCATCGCCGGGATGAGCCGCGGCAGTTTCTGCACCGCCCCGCCATCCGCCAGAATACCGCGCTGCATCTCGGGTAGCGCAAAGAACGCCGTCTCCGACATCAGGATTATATCGCAGGCGATCGCAACCTCCATGCCGCCGCCGACCGCCGCCCCGTTCAGCGCCGCGATGACGGGCTTCTTCAGATCGAAATACTCGGTGATGCCCGCAAACCCGCCGGGCCCGAAGCCCTTCTCCGGATCGTAGTCGTCGTCGAAATTGATCCCGGAAGCCGCCGTCTCCTTGAGGTCCCACCCGGCACAGAAGATCCGCTCGCCGGTTCCCGTGACCAGGCCGCAAGTCAGGTCGGGATCGGTCTGCAGCGTGTGGAAAGCCTTGTACATGGCGCGGCTCATCGCGCGGTTGATCGCGTTGGCCGGCGGGCGATTCATCACAATCTCCAGAACCTTGCCGTGCCGCCGGGTGAGGACGAGTTCCTCCGCCATTCTGCTTCTCCTGCTCGATATGAAAGGTGACGAGGTCGCCTGTTGCGCCGCGCCGGTCAGACCGCACCGGCAGCCACGAGATTGTCCTCGCCGCGCAGCAGCCGGACATACCGCCGACGGTAATAATCGGGATCGCCCAGCGTCGCATTGATCGCCATGACGCGCTTCAGATAATGCCCGACCGGCAGCTCCATCGTGACGCCGACGCCGCCATGGATCTGCACGGCCTCCTCGCAGACATGACGCGCATAGCGCCCGATCAGGCTGCGCGCTGCGGCGATGCGATGCGCACGCGCCGCCGGATCGCTCATGCCGGCGCCGTCGGTCGCCTCGATGGTCATCGAGCGCGCCAGCTCGCATTTCATGAACATATCGACCATGCGGTGCTGCAGTGCCTGGAAGTGGCCCAGCGTCTGGTCGAATTGCTTGCGGGTCTTGGCATACTCGACGGTCTGTTCCTGCGCTGCCCACATCGAACCGGTCATCTCCGCAGCGAGCGCCGCCGAGGCGATGTCCGATGCCGCCTCGATCAGGGGCCATGCGCCGTCGCGCTCCCCCAGCACGGCATCGCGACCGACGGCGACATGTTCGAGATCGACCATCGCGGCGCTGCCGCCGTCATGCGTTCGATAGGGATGAATGGTCACACCGTTCGCGTCGGAGTCGACGAGAAAAAGCGTTATGCCCTCGCGATCGCGGCGGCTCCCGGCGGTGCGCGCCGACACGATCAGCCGGTCCGCCGTCGCTGCGAACGGTACGCCGACCTTGCGGCCGCTCACATGCCAGCCGCCGTCTTGCCCGTGGGTAGCAGTCGCCACATCGAACAGATCGTAGCGGCCCTGCGGTTCGGCGAGCGCCGGCGCAACCTGGACATCCCCGGCAACGATGCCTGCGATCAGCGAGCGCGCATGGTCCGTTCCGGCGTCCTGCAGGAGCCGACCCGACAGGACCACCGTCGAAAGATACGGCGACACCAGCAGCGCGCGGCCGAATTCTTCCATCAGCACCATGACGTCGAAGGCATCGCCGCCGAGGCCGCCATTCGCTTCGACGAACGGTACCGACAGCCAGCCCAGATCGGCAAAGGTCTTCCAGTGCGCCGGAAGATATCCGGGCGCCTCGGCCACGATCTTCAGCCGCCGCTCGAACGGATACTCGTCCGCAACAAACCGCCGGACGCTGTCGCGAAACATCACCTGCTCTTCGGTCGGCGCGAAGTTCATCGGCCGAGCCCCAGCACGGCCTTGGCGATAATGTTCTTCTGGATTTCGTTCGAGCCCGCATAGATCGACGTCTTGCGGAAGTTGAAATGCACGCGCGAGGCGCCGCCACCGCGCGCGATCTCGGCGCCGATTTCAGCCGGCATGCCGCCGGTATCGGTATCCGGCGCTGCCTGCGCAAACAGGCCCAGCGCTTCGACCGTGAGGCCGAACACGGCCTGTTGTATTTCGGTGCCGCGAATCTTGAGCATCGAAGCTTCGGCACCGAGCGCATCGGCGCCGCCCGGCGCGAACAGGAAGCGCAATTCGGTCAGTTCGAGTGCGCGCAATTCCATTTCCGTATCGGCAAGCCGCGCCGAAAAATCCGGGTCGTCCAGCAGCACACTCTCGCCGGCAGGAATGCGCGCCGCCAGCCGTTTCAGTCGCGCGATCGACGCGAGCGTGCGCGACACCTCGGCTGTGCCGAACCGTTCGAGGCCGAGCAAAAACTTGGCGATGCCCCAACCCTTGCCTTCCTCGCCAACGCGCTGTGCCACCGGCACTCGCACATTGTCGAAGAAGACCTGATTAACCTCATGCGTACCCTCGAACATGATGATCGGCCGCACCGTCAGCCCGGGCGATTTCATGTCGAGCACCAGGAAGGTAATACCCTCCTGCTTTTTGCCACTCGCGTCGGTCCGGAACAGACCGAACATCCAGTCGGCGTGATGGGCGTCGGTCGTCCACATCTTGCTGCCGTTGAGGACGTAGGAATCGCTCTCGCGCACCGCGCGCGTTCGCAGCGAGGCGAGATCCGATCCCGAATTCGGCTCGGAGTAACCCTGGCACCAGAGAATGTCGCCGTTGAGCGTGCCGGGCAGGAACCGCTTTTTCTGTTCCTCGGTGCCGAACTCGATCATGGTCGGCCCCAGCATCTGAAGGCCGAAGCTGGCGATCCGAGGCGCATCCATCAGCGCCAGTTCCCGTTCGAAGATATAATACTGCTCGTCGGTCCAGCCGGTCCCACCATATTCCCGCGGCCAGTTCGGCGCACCCCAGCCTTTTTCCGCCAGGATGCGCTGCCAGCGGCGCTGCTGTGCGGACGGCAGATCCATGCGATCGCCCGATACCGCAGCCCGAATCTCGGGCGGCAGTTCCGCCGCAATGAAAGCACGAACGTCGGCGCGGAACTTTTCAGCGTCGGCGCTGAACGTCAGATCCATTAGCCCCTCTTTGACGAACCCTGGTTCATTTCCGAACCCCTCATACAAGCAGCCATCGCGTTTCCGGGGCAACGGGAAACCTCATGCCTGCCCTGCAACGCCGTTATGCGCGAACAACCGGGTGCGCTCAATTGGCGGGCCGCGCCGCGAACCGTCGGCGACGCATGATGAGGATCAGGGCGTAACCTCCGAGCAGCGCGACGGCAGCCCCCATCGTGGAAATGGTACCTAGAACCGGAACGGCCGGCGTATAGCCGACACCCATCTTCGCATAGATATATTCGGGTACCGTCGTATCCGCGCCGGTCGTAAACAGGGAAAGCGGAAAATTTCCCCAGGACAGCAGAAACGAAAACAGGGCGCCCGAGAATATGCCTGGCCACAGCACCGGCAAGGTTACTTCCTTGAGGACCTGCCAGCGGCTTGCACCCAGATCGAACGCGGCCTCTTCAAGCGCCGGGTCGAAACTGTAGACCTGTATCGAGATAACCAGGGTCGCAACCGGAACCACCCAGACCAGATGGGCGAAAACGGCGGTATGCCACGACGTTTCCATGCCCAACGCATTGAACCAGAGCAGCAGCGCCAGGCCGAGGACGGATTGAGGGAAGAAAATCGGCAGCAGGACGATTTTCTGATAGATCGACCGCCCGCGCCATTCGTATCGGGCGAAGGCCAGCGCGCCGAAGAATGCAATCAGGACCGAGAACGCGGTCACGATGAAAGCGATCAACAGCGAGGTCTCGAACAAGGCATGAATTTCGAGCGACTTCAGTGTTTTGCCCCACCAATCGAGGCCCCATTTCTGGATCGGAAAATTGAAGTATCGGCTGGTGGTCAGTGTCGCGAGCAGGCCGGTCAGAAGCGGCGTGTAAAGAAACAGAATGATCGCGGCCGTCCAGACCACGACCAGATTGCTGCGTACCCGTTCGCCCCGAATGGCCATTCGATCACCGCCGCCCGAGAATTCGATCGAGATCGAACCGACGCAGCACCAGCAGGACCAGCGCTCCAACAAGAACGATGAGAAGAACCGAGAGCGCCGCACCCAGCGGCCAGTTCTGCGCGTAGGTAAATGCAATCTCGATGTCGTGGACGATCGGAATGACAGACTGCCCGCCAAGGACTTTGGCTTCGGCAATCGCGCCAACCGAGAGGACGAAGGTGAGCAGACACCCGATAATCATCCCGGGCATCGCAAGCGGCAACTCCACTTCCCGAAAATCCTGGAGCCGGGTGGCACCGAGATCGCTCGCCTCATCCTTGACCTCGCGCGACACCATGGAAA
>JBBDWX010000243.1:0-2293 GCA_040902665.1 Dongiaceae bacterium | reverse complement strand
GAAGACGCGGCGGCCGGTCAGCTTGAACGAAACGACCTGCACGATGACCGACGCTGCTTCGAGAACAAAAAGTCCGCCGACGATCGCCAGTACGAACTCATGCTTGGCGACGACGCTGACGGCGCCGAGCGCGGCACCGCAGGAAAGCGATCCGGTATCGCCCATGAACACCATGGCGGGTGGCGCGTTGAACCAGAGGAAACCGAGGCTGGCTCCGACCAGTGCGCCGCACAGAACCGCAAGCTCGCCCGTGCCGGGCACGTAATGAATCTGCAGGTACTCGGCGAAGACGGCATTGCCGACGAGGTAGGCGATCAGCGCGAAGCAGCCCGCCGCGATCATCACCGGCACGATCGCGAGCCCGTCGAGGCCGTCGGTCAGGTTGACCGCGTTCGAGGCGCCGACCATCACGCACATCGCGAAGGGAATGAAGAACCAGCTCAGCTCGATCAGCAGGTCTTTGAAGAACGGCACGGCGAGTTTGGTGTTGAGCGCATCGGGTGCGAGATACATCACGAGAAGAGCCGCGGCCAATGCGATCGCGAGCTGGCCGAGCAGTTTCAGGCGGGCCGGCATGCCGCGGCTGGTGCGGCGCGTCAGCTTCAGATAATCGTCGACGAACCCGAGCGCACCGAAACCGAGCGTCACGCCGATTACGATCCAGACATAAGGGTTCGCGAGATCGGCCCAGAGCAGTGTCGAGATCGTGACCGCCATCAGGATCAGCACGCCGCCCATCGTCGGCGTACCCTGTTTGGTGATCAGATGCCCTTCCGGCCCGTCATTGCGGATCGGCTGGCCCTGCGGCTGCTTCGACTTGAGCCAGGCGATGATGTGCGGCCCGAACAGGAAACTGATGATCAGCGCGGTTACCACCGCGCAGCCGCTGCGGAACGTCAGATAGCGGAACAGGTTGAAGACGGTGAAATCTTCGGCCAGGGGCGTGAGCAGATTATAAAGCATGCGTCGGCGACCCCTCAGGAACCGTTGACCACGCGCGGCAGTTCGCGGCCGCCGGTATCGAGCGCCATCAGCATCTCGACCACCGGCGCCATGCGGCTGCCGAGCGAGCCCTTGACCAGAACCACATCGCCGCTGTGAACCGCGCGATGCAGGACCGGCGCGAGTGTGACGCTGTCGGCTTCATGCGCGCCGCGTTTGGCGGCCGGCAGCGCTTCGTGGAGATGCGCCATCATCGGGCCGCAGCTATAGACGAGGTCGACCTGGTTCTCTTCGATGTCGGCGGCGAGGCCGGCATGCAGCATCGGCGATTGCGCGCCGAGTTCGCGCATGTCGCCGAGCACGGCGATGCGCCGGCCGCCCGCCTTGATCGTGGCGCGGCCGAGCACGGCGAGCGCTGCGCGCATTGCAATCGGGCTCGCATTGTAGCTTTCGTCGATCAGGTCGAAGCCGCCGGCGTCGAGCGCGATGCGGTGGCGCTGGCCGCGACCCTTGGGCGGGGCCATGCGCGCCAGCGTTGCCGCGGCGGCCCCGACATCGGCACCGACGGCCTGCACCGCCGCCAGCACCGCAAGGCTGTTCATCACCCAGTGCCGGCCGGGAACGGCCAGGCAGTAATCGAGCCGCGTGGTGCCGATCCTGGCGGTGACCGCGCTGCAGGTCGCGTGCAGCGAACAATCGACCAGTCGCGCTTCGGCGGCGGCGTCGCTGCCGAACCCGACGACGCGCGCGAGGCCGGTTGCTTCGGCTTGCTTCGCGAGGCGCGCGAAATGCGCATTGTCGCGATTGAGAATGGCAATGCCGCCCGGGCCCATGCCGGCAAAGATCTCGGCCTTGGCATCGGCGATCTCGGCGACCGAGGCGAAATATTCGAGATGCACCGCCTCGACCGTGGTGACGATCGCGACCTGCGGGCGAACCTGGCGCGACAGCGGGGCTAGCTCGCCCGCATGGTTCATGCCGATTTCGAACACGCCATAGACGGTTTCGCGCGGCATCCTTGCGAGCGTCAGCGGCACGCCCCAGAGATTGTTGTAACTGCCGACGCTGGCATGGGTCGGCGCCTGCGCGCCGAGCACGAGACGCAGCATCTCCTTGGTGCCGGTCTTGCCGACGCTGCCGGTAACGGCGATGCGTCGCGCTTGCGAGCGATCGCGTGCCGCGGCGCCCAGCGCTTCGAGCGCCACCTGAGTGTCGGCGACGACGAGCAGCGGTGCGTCGGCCGGTACGTCGGCCGGTTGCCGGCCGACGATCGCCGCCGTTGCACCGTTGCGTATTGCCCCGGCGACGAACTGATGCGCGTCGCGATAGGGACCAGCCAGCGCGACGAACA